>NZ_JAMYPT010000003.1:0-507595 GCF_040320505.1 Mesorhizobium sp. M0678
TGCCCTCCGGTGGTCAGGGCCCGGCGCCCACACGGCCTCGGCGGCGGCCTTGTCGATGCGGCCGCCGAGCGCCGAGAGCGCGGCTCGGGTCTCAGCGTCGTAGACCGAAAGCCGGCCACCGCGGTGGAAATTATGCTGCCCTGCCGGTGGCCCATCGGCAGCGTCGATCCGGTAGAGCGCAACCAGAAAGCCGGCCAGCGAACGGGCGAACTCAGCAAGATCGGCAATCAGTCCACCAGCCGCCGGTCTGCCGCCAAGCCAGCGATAGACGGACCAAGGCCATGGATAGCCTTCCCCGGGCGCGCCTTTGGCCAGCGGCACGGGTATCGGCAGAGGCATGTGAGGCGCCAGGCGGGGCAGCCAGCGATGCTCCTTCTCGACCTGGGCGACATAGGCGGCAGCGCTCGGCAGCCGCACCGACATGCTGTCGCCCAGCCGGAACGTGCGGTTGTCCCAGCCGCCAGGCTCGACCGTCTCTACCGGCAGGTTCGCCCATTTGGGGAACTGCGCGGCAATCAGCCGGCGAACAAGTGCGGCATCTATCGGCATGCCTGGCGTTCGTTCATCGGGCGGCATCGGGCTTGCTCCGGTCTTCTGAATAGCCGGCGGTCCATCTTTTGTCGTCGCACTCTTGCGGCACCGGTGATTCCCTTGCCGGCAAATTCTCTAAGCCTTGTGTTCCCAGCGCCGGTCGGGCGTTTGCTGCCAGTAGGTCACGGTGTGGCCGGCCTCCTTCATTATCGTCCAGTGCGTGCGTGCCGCCTCTAGCTGGGCTGCATCGTGGCCGTCGAACAGGAACACGGCGCGCTGGTAGCCGCCAAGCTCCGGCGGCACCGCCCCATCGACCAGGAAGCGTATCTGCGCCTGGTTCGGATTGTCAGGGCCGACGGTCAGAAGCACCGGCTGCTCGGCGGGATGGGCTTCGCGATCCGTTGCGTGGGCCAGGAACGAATCGTCCCGGAAAGTCCACAGATGCTGGTCCAGCGCGTCGCGCCGTTCCTCGGTGCCGGTCTGCACCACGGCGCGCCAGCCGCGATCGACACTGCGCTCCAGGAGGCCGGGCAGCGCATCCTCCAGCGTCGATTCGGTCAGGTGATAAAACAGAACCTCGGCCATGCGTTCAGTCTACGTTGTCGGAGTCCCGCCCCAGCCGCTCATTGCTCGTAATGATCGCGCACCAGCCGGTCGAGCAGCCTAACGCCGAAGCCGGAAGCCCATGACTGGTTGATCTCGCTGGAAGGCGCGCCCATCGCGGTGCCGGCGATGTCGAGATGCGCCCAGGGCGTGTCCTTGACGAAGCGCTGCAGGAACTGCGCGGCGATGATGGCGCCGCCATGGCGGCCGCCGATGTTCTTCATGTCAGCATTCTTGGAATCGATCAGCTTGTCGTATTCGGCACCGAGCGGCATGCGCCACACCCGCTCCTGCGTCGCCTGTCCGGCCGCCGTCAGCCGGTCCGCCAACTCATCATTGTTGGAGAACAGGCCGGCATAATGCTGGCCGAGCGCGACCATGATGGCGCCGGTCAGCGTCGCCAGATTGATCATGAATTTCGGCTGGAAGCGGTCGTTGCAGTACCAGAGCGCATCGGCCAGCACCAGGCGGCCCTCGGCGTCGGTATTGAGCACTTCGATAGTCTGGCCCGACATCGAGGTGACAATGTCGCCCGGTCGCTGAGCGTGGCCGTCGACGGCGTTTTCAACCAGCCCGACAATGCCGACGACATTGACCTTCGCCTTGCGCGCGGCCAGCGCGTGCATCAGCCCGGTGACGGCAGCAGCGCCGCCCATGTCGCCCTTCATGTCCTCCATGCCCGACGCCGGCTTGATCGAATTGCCGCCGGTGTCGAAGGTGACGCCCTTGCCGACAAAGGCGACCGGGCTTTCCTTGGCCTTGCCGCCGTCCCACCGCATGACCGCGATGCGGGCGCCACGCGGCGAACCCTGCGCTACGCCCAGCAGCGAACCCATGCCGAGCTTCTTCATCTCCTTCTCGGCCAGGATCTCGACCGTGACGCCGAGCGCCTCCAGTTCGGCGATGCGGGCGGCGAATTCCACCGGTCCCAAAACATTGGCCGGTTCATTGACCAAATCGCGCGCCAGCAAGACGCCGTCGATCACCGCCGCTTCATCGGCGAAGGCCTTCTTTGCAGCTGCCGGATCGGCGGTGTGAATAGTCACCTTGACCGGCTTTTTTGGCTCGCGCTTGTCGTCACCATTGTTCTTTTTGGTCTTGTACTTGTCGAAGGAATAGCTGCGCAGCAGGATGCCCGCTGCAAGCTGAACGGCTTGCCTGCCGCTGACGGCCGCACCGGGAAGATCGAGCACGACGGCCACTTCGGTTGCCTTGCGAAAGGACGCGGCAATCGTGCCGCCGAGCTTCAGCCAGGCGTAATCATCGAGATTGGAGCCCTTGCCGGCACCGACCGCCACCAGCCGCTCGAGCGATGTCCCTTCCGGTGCCAGCACTTCGACCAGGCTGGCGAATTTGCCGGTGAAGTCGGCGACCGGAAAAGCCCGCTCGAGGGTCTTTGCCGGATCGCAAGCCCTGGCGGCATCGCTGAGGCCGCCCTCGTCGGCCACCAGAACGAAAACGCTGCCGTTTTTGGGCGCGGCGAATTTGGCAAAGGCGATCGAGGGTCTCGAATTCATCATGTCCTGCTTTCGGGGAAGTGAGTTGGATTATCGCGAGAAACGTTCGTCAGTGAGCGGCGGGTTGAAACAGCTCGATGACATTGCCCGATGGGTCTTCGAGCAGCGTCTGGGAACCGCCGACGCCCGTTATGATATCGTTGCGAAAGACAAGTCCAGCACTCTTGAGGCGCGCAACCTCTTCTTTCAGGTCCGGCACCACCAACAGGATGCGATTCCAACCTCCCGGCACCGGCTGCCGGCCATCCGGCATCGCCCGTGCACCCGAACTGCCGGGTCCGCTTAGAAGGAGCCGTAAAGCGCCGCGTGTGACGGAAGCAAAAGCCGGTCGCGCGTCCTGTTCAACAGCCAAGCCCAGATGTCCACAGTAGAAGTCGATCGAGGCGGCGACATCATCGACCATGTAGCGAATGCTGACTGGCGTCATGACCATTGACCTTTCGGTTCGAGCACCTTTCAACAAGGCGTGTCTATTGCGGGCGGAACAATCGGCATAGTCCGGCTCATCATCGCTGCTTGACAATCCGCGCCGCTATCGCCCTGGCCTGAATGCGGGCGTTGGCGAAACAACCGCGAATGCTCGGCCGCATGCCGGTAAACCACAGACCGGGCAATTTCGGATCGGCATCGCCGCCGTTGAAAAGCGGAACGCCCTTGCCGTCGAGAACGCCGAGCTTGCCTACCATCTGCTCCAGACCGGTGCGATAGCCGGTCGCCGCAATGACGATATCGGGCGTGATCAACCTGCCGTCATTCAATACGATGCCGTCTTGGGTAAATTCCCGCAATGGTGGCACCACCACGATGGTGCCTGCCTTTATGGCGCGGACCGCGCCGTCATCGGCTGCGATCGCGGTGTAGTCGGCGCTCAGACGGCTCGCACCGCCTATGGGAGCCGGCGGAAGCCCAAATTTCGTCAGGTCGCCGAAAACCAGGCGCTGGGTTGTCGCCATCACCGCATCGGCCAGCCGCACCGGCAAGCTCGCCATTAACGGTGAAAGCCTGTGGACGGCGACCTTGCCGATGCGTTTCGGCAGCAGCGACGGGCCGTTGCGGGCCGACAGCCAGATGCTTTGGGCATCTGCATTCGCAAGATGGTTGAGTGCGTCGAACCCCGAATTGCCGGCTCCGACGACCAGCACCCTTTTGCCGACGTAGTCCTTCGCCTCGCCAAAATCGGCCGAATGGATAATCCGGCCTGCAAAATCCTTCATGCCTTTCCACGCAGGAATAAACGGCTGCCGGTCGCGCCCGGTGGCGACGACGACATAACGCGCCAGACGACGTCCGGCGTTCGTCCGCACGGTCCAGTGATCGCCGTCGAACGTGATCTCTTCAACGGCAACGCCGAATGCGACCGGCAGACCATGCGCCTGGCTGAAATCGTTCAGATGGCGAATGACGGCCGATTTATGCGGAAAAGCCGGGGTGCCTGCGGGATAGCCGACGCCGGGCAGCGTCGAGAGATCGCGATGCGTATTGAGGTGCAGCCGCTGGTGGCGCCGATGCCAGGGTTCGGCAAGCCGGCTCTCCTTTTCCAGGACGAGCGTCGGTACGCCGGCCTTCATCAAGGCATGAGCGGCGGCAAGGCCGGCCGCGCCGGCGCCGACCACGATCGCGCCGTCAGAAACGGCTTCCCGACCGGTTTGACTGCGCAATTTTTCCGCTTCCATGCTGGGGCTCAACAGATCCTGACCGTCTTATCACGCCGCGGCGGTCGCGACCGGCGCGACATTTGGTCGTTTTGCCGCATTTGACAAGACTTTGGCCGAAATCGCTCCCATATGCGATATCGAACCATCCACGATTCGTCGCGGCACGGCCCCGCTTCCCGCCGCAACCTGTTGTTAACCAACAATGTTCGCTCTTTCTTATCCATTGCCGCCGACACTCCGGCCCAGCGGATTTTGCGATCCGGGACAGAACCCAGATCGAACCGCCAAACTGAGCCAGTTGTGCAGCCGGCGCCGGACGACTACCTTGTTCCAAGGCATGATGCCGTTCGAAATCGCCGAGAAAAGCCTTCATGAAGGTCGTTGAACGTTACATCATGCGCCGTGCTTTCGCGGTATTCGCGCTGGCGCTCGTCTGGACGCTGGCGATCGTCTGGACGACTCAGGTGCTCGCCCGCATCGACCTCGTCACCGATAGCGGTCAGTCGGCCCTCACCTTCTTCGAAGTCGCAGCGCTGATCATCCCGACGATCGTTCCGATTGTCGTGCCGTTCGCCCTGGTGGTCGCGGTCGCCCAGATACTCAGCGTGATGAATTCGGATTCGGAGCTGGCCGTCATCAATGCCGCCGGCGCTTCACGCTGGACCATCGTCAGGCCGATCATGCTTCTGGCACTTGCAGCCAGCGTTTTTTCCTTCGCCGTCGACAATGGCGTCGACCCTTACGCACGCCAGAAGAACCGCGAGTTGATTGCGTCGTCGCGTGCCGATCTGTTGTCGTTGATCATCCAGGAAGGCACCTTCCGTAAGATCGATGACGGCCTGTTCCTGCAGGTTGGCGAACGGCTTCCCGACAACCGTCTCGGCGGCATCTTCGTCGCCGATTCGCGCGAAGAAGGCGTCAATCTCATCTACTACGCCAAGACCGGCAGCATCATCGAACGCGGCGACGAGAAGGTGCTGATGATGAATGACGGCGTCATCCATCGCAAAACCATGACTGGCGATCTCTCGGTGATCCGGTTCACCTCCTACGCCTTCGACTTGTCCGCTTTCATGTCGGCATCATCTGACATCCTGCTTTTGCCGAAGGACCGGACGACCCAGTATCTGCTCAATCCAAGTCCGAACGACAAGATGTACCAGCAAAAGCCGAACAGGTACCTGGCCGAGCTCAACCAGCGTTTTTCCGAGTGGTCCTATTCGCTCGTCTTCGCGCTGATCGCGCTCGCCGTTGCCGGAGATGCGCGCTCGCATCGCGAGGCGCGTGTGCACCCGCTGATCACGGCAATCGCGATCGCACTGTTCGTGCGCTGGCTCGGGTTCTTTGCCGCCGGCAAGGCCGACAAGGTGCCGCAATATGCCTATATGGTCTACGGCGTCCCGATCGTCGCATCGGCGATCGCCATCTGGTTCATCGTGTCCAACCGGACCATGGAACTGCCGGTTGCCTGGGCCGATTGGATAACCAATCTTGCCGGCCGCTTCAGTGACGGCTGGAGCGCCATCAAGCTCCGTTTTGCCAGGCGTGGCGCATCCGGACAGGGGGCCGGCTGATGGGCTGGACTCTGGGTCGGTACTTCTTCTTTCGCTATGTGACGATCACCATCTGGTTCTTCATCGGCCTCTTGGCGCTGGTGTTCCTGATCGATTTCACCGAGCTTTCCGGCCGCACGACCGGCGTGCCGGGCTTCACCTACGCAACTGCGTTCGCCATTTCGGGGCTCAGGATGCCGATGATCATGCTGCAGACGGTGCCGTTCGTCGGCCTGTTCTCGGCGATGGCGACGTTGGTGTCGCTCAACCGCAAATATGAATTGGTCATTGCCCGTTCCGCCGGGGTTTCCGCATGGCAATTCCTGCTGCCGTGCTGCATCGGGGCGCTGCTGTTTGGAGCCTTGTCGGTCGGCGTCATCAATCCGGTAGCCGCGCACGCCTATTCCTGGTCCGAGGAGATCGAGACCCAGCTCCGTTCGGGCAAGTCGAACAGCGTCTCGGCCGATGCTGCGCCCTGGATCAGGCAGAAAACCAACGCCGGCGACACCATCATCGGCGCGCGCGCCATTCTCAATCAAGGCCTGGAGATGGCCGACGCGGTCTTCTTCAGCTTCAGCCCGCAAGGCGACATCATCGAGCGCAAGGATGCGGCGCGCGCCTTTTTGCGGGACGGCTACTGGGAATTGCAGGACGTCAAGGTGTTCCGGGACGGTACCATCCAGTCGTTACCCAGCGATCGGCTGCCGACCAATCTCAAGCCGGAATTCGTGCAAGAGCGGTTGGCCCGCCCTGAGACCATTCCCTTCTACGATCTGCCCGGCAAGATCGAAGTGGCCCGCTCCTTCGGCCTCAAGGCAAACGCCTTCGCCATGCAGTTCAATTCCCTGATTGCGCTGCCCTTCCTGCTTGTCGCGATGACGCTGATTGCGGCAACGGTATCAATGCGATTTGCGAGGATGGGGCAGTCGGCAACGATGATTCTGGGTGGCATCGTGGCCGGCTTTCTGCTTTATGTCGTTTCGGTGCTGGTCAAGGCATTCGGCGTAGCGGGATTCGTACCCACGGCCGTAGCGGCTTGGGTCCCGGTTGTCGTGGCTATGTTCTTCGGGGTGACATTCCTGCTATACAAGGAAGACGGCTAGTGAGGGAGGCGGTTTTGCGCAGCCATAGGCACGCCGGTTTGGCACGCCTCTCTGCGGCGAGAGCCTTGGCGTGCCTGCTTGCCAGCGCCGCCCCGGTTGCTCCGGCTTTTGCCCAGGACGTCAGTGAGCTGGCAACGAAGGTTCCGAGCGGCACGCAGATGCTGCTGGCAGCCGATACGCTGGTCTACGACAACGACAAGCAGACCGTGACGGCCGTCGGCGGCGTCCAGATCGACTACGGCGGCAACCGTCTGGTCGCCCAGCGGGTCGAATACAACCGCAACACCAAACGCCTCGTCGCCAGCGGCAATGTCGAACTCGTCAATAGCGACGGCACCAAAATCTATTCGCAGCATGCCGACATCACTGACGATTTCGCCGACGGCTTCGTCAACGCGCTGCGGGTCGAGACCATAGACAAGGCGTATTTCGCCGCCGAAAGCGCGGAGCGCATGGGCGGCGTGCTGACGACGTTCCACAATGGCGTCTACACCGCCTGCGAGCCGTGCGAGGACAAGCCCGACAAAGCGCCGACCTGGCGTATCAAGGCCAGGAAGATCATCTGGAACGGCGAGAAGAAGACGGTTCGCTTCGAGAACTCGAATTTCGAGTTCTTCGGCTTTCCGCTGGCCTATCTGCCGGCTTTCGAGATCGCCGACCCGACGGTCAAGCGCAAGAGCGGCTTCCTGATCCCCGGCGTCGCCTACAAGAGCGATCTCGGCGTCGGTGTTAAAGTCCCCTATTATTTCGCGCTCTCGCCGACCTACGATCTCACTGTCACTGGCAGCGGCTATACCAAGCAAGGTTTCCTTGGTGAGGCCGAGTGGAGGCAGCGCTTCAACAACGGTCAGTACAGCCTGAAGATTGCGGGCATCCGGCAGGAGAATCCCGACGCCTTCATCGACGACAATGGCCACAACGTGAATTCGGGTACCGAAGGCGACCCGAACAGGTTCCGCGGCATGATGGGCACCCAGGGCCAGTTCGCCATCAACCCGCGCTGGGACTTCGGCTGGGACATCCTGCTGCAGAGCGACAAGAATTTCGCGCGCACCTACGACATCGATGGCTTCAACGATAGCGTGCACCGCTCCGAGGTGTACCTGACGGGGCTCAACGATCGCAATTACTTCGATGTGCGCGCCATGCACTTCGACGTTCAGGAAGACACGCTCGCCAGCGATCCGACTGCACGCGCCGCCAAGCAGCCCTGGGTGCTGCCCTCGCTCGACTACGCCTATATCCCCGACATGCCGGTGGCCGGCGGGCAGCTGTCGTTCGACGTCAACGCGCGGGTCATTGACCGCGACAGGCTCGATACGGCTCTTGCAAATTCGGGCATCCCTTCGTCCGTCAACAACGTCCGCGGCATCGACGGTCAATCCGGCCGCCTTACCGCGGAAGCCGAATGGAAGCGCACCTTCACCACCGATGGCGGGCTGCTGCTGACACCGCTCCTCGCGCTGCGCGGCGACGCCGGCTACGTCAACGCCTCCTCGGCCTCGCTCGACGCCATCAACCAGATGGCGACCAATCTCGGCGTCGAGGACGATATGCGTTCATCGCTTGCCCGCTACATGGCGACCGCCGGCCTTGAGATGCGCTGGCCGGTGCTGTTTTCGATGACCAGTTCCAGCCATGTCTTCGAACCGATGGCGCAGGTATTCATGCGTCCGAACGAGCAATATGTCGGCGGGCTGGCGGTCCCCAACGAGGACGCCCAGAGCTTCGTCTTCGACGCCACGACGCTGTTCGAGCGCGACAAATTCTCGGGCTATGACCGCATGGAAGGCGGCACACGCGCCAATGTCGGGCTGCGCTATTCCGGCGCATATGACAATGGCTGGGGCACCAATGCGGTGTTCGGCCAATCCTACCAGCTCGGCGGCCAGAACTCGTTCGGCACGCCGGATCTGGTCAATGTCGGCGCCTATTCAGGTCTTGAAACTGCAACCTCCGACTATGTCGGCCTTGTCGGCTTCAACAGCCCCAGCGGGTTTTCCGGCTCGGTCAGCGGCCGTTTCGACGAGCAAAGCTTCGAGATCCGCCGCGCTGAGGTAAAGGCCGCCTTTTCAGGCCTGCCGGTATCGCTGAGCGCCAAATACGCCTTCATCCAGGCGCAGCCGCTCTATGGCTTCTCGACCGATCGCCATGAGGTTACGCTCGGCGCCTCGACACATCTTGCCGAGAATTGGCGCGTCTTTGGCACCGGCACATATGATCTGGAGCAGAGCGTTCTGGTCAAGGACGGGGTCGGCTTTGCCTATAGTGATTCGTGCTTTACCTATTTGATGACGTTTTCGGAAAGACGTGACCTGAACACCAAGGAAGTATCGCAGAACGTCGGCTTCAACCTGTCGTTCCGCACGCTCGGCGATTTCGGCTCGTCGCAACGCTCCATCGACACCATTCAATAACGGGCAGCGGTCGGCAACAGGGCGCCTGGCGGACGACATTGTTTCGCCGCATAGAGCAGGCACGAATTTTGACGGCCTGAACTGGATAGGTTGGGCCGAATCGGGATGGAATTGGGATGCTTTCGATGAGGAAATACCTCTTTTCGGCAGGGTTCGCGCTGCTGGTGGCGTTCTCGACCACCGCGGTGACGCGGCCAGTTTTCGCCACCGAGATCAAATACGTCGTCAACAATATACCGATAACCACCGGCGACATCCAGCATCGGGCCGCTTTCCTGCGCCTGCAGCACAGAAAGGGCGATGCCGGCCAGGAAATGATCGACCAGACGCTGCGCCTGGCCGAAGCCCGGCGGCTCGGCATCCGCATCAGCGACGCGCAGGTCGATGCCGCTTATCAGCGTTTCGCCACCAGCAACAAGATGCCGCTCAAGCAGCTTGACGGCGCGATGGCGCAATCCGGCGTCACCAAGGAGCATTTCAAGGAGTTTATCCGGGCGCAGATGGCCTGGAACCAGGCGCTGACCGCGCGTTCCCGTTCCGGAGACGGTGGCGGCGCAATGAGCGAGCAGGACCTCGTCAAGCGCATGCTCGAAAAAGGCGGCAGCAAACCGAGCGCCACAGAGTACATGCTGCAGCAGGTCATCTTCGTGGTGCCGGCCGCCGAGCGAACCGCGACGCTGGCCAAGCGCAAACGCGAAGCCGACGCCATGCGCGCCCGCTTCAACGGCTGCAACACCACGCGCGAATTCGCCAAGGGCCTGATCGATGTCACCGTTCGCGATCTCGGCCGGGTGCTGGCGCCGCAATTGCCGGCGGACTGGGCCGAGCAGATAAAGGCTACAAAGGTCGGCGGCGCCACCACGACGCGCGAAACCGACCGCGGTGTCGAATTCATCGGCATCTGCTCGTCGCGCGAAGTGTCAGACGACAAAGCCGCGCAGATGGTGTTCCAGAGTGAAGGTTCGAACGACAAGAACGCCGACGAACTCTCGAAGAAATATGTCGAGGAGTTGCGGAAGAAAGCCCGCATAATCGAGCGCTGAAGCCGAAGCGCCGTGGCTGACGCAGAGCTTCCGCTGGCGTTGAGCGTCGGCGATCCGTCCGGCGTGGGGCCGGACATCGCCATCGCTGCTTGGCAGGCCCGCGATAGCGCTGGCGTTCCGTCTTTTTATCTCCTTACCGATCCGGCAGTGATTGCCGCGCGGGCGCACAGGCTCGGCACCGATATTGCGATTGCCGAGACGACGCCGGCGTTAGCGCCGGTGGTGTTTTCGCGCGCGCTGCCGGTGGTGGCGCTTGCTGCCCGTTTCGTCGACAGTTCCGGCCGCCCGGATCCAGCCAACGCCGCCGGCATCATCGAGGCGATCGACCGCGCCGTTGCCGACTGCCTGGCCGGCCGCGCTGCCGCGGTCGTCACCTGCCCCATTGCCAAGAAGCCGCTCTACGACGCCGGCTTTCGCTTTCCCGGCCACACCGAATATCTGGCGCATCTGGCATCGCTTCACACCGGCACCGAAGTGACACCGGTGATGCTGCTTGCCGGTCCGGACCTGCGCACCGTGCCGGTCACCATCCACATCGCGCTGGCCGAGGTGCCGAAAGCGCTGACGACGGACCTTATCGTCGCCACCGGCCGCATCACCGCCGCCGACCTTGCGAACCGCTTCGGAATTGCCAAGCCACGGCTCGCCATTGCCGGCCTCAACCCGCATGCCGGCGAAGGCGGCACCATGGGCACCGAAGACGAGCGGATCGTGCGCCCGGCGGTCGACCGGCTGAGGCAGGAAGGAATCGACGCCTTCGGGCCGTTGCCGGCCGACACGCTGTTTCATGCTCGCGCCCGCGCCGGCTACGACGTGGCGCTCTGTATGTATCACGACCAGGCGCTGATCCCGGCCAAGGCGCTGGCGTTTGACGAGGCGGTCAACGTCACGCTCGGCCTGCCCTTCGTCCGCACCTCGCCCGACCACGGCACCGCCTTCGACATCGCCGGCAAGGGCATCGCCCGTGCCGGCAGCCTGATTGCAGCGCTGAAACTCGCTCGCGTTCTTGCCGATACCGGGAAAAGGCCGTAGGCCCTAAGCCCAATCAGCCAAATTCGATGGCCCTTAACCCGATGAGCCCGCCTGATGAGCCCAGCCCGATGAGCATAGACGGCCTGCCGCCACTGCGCGAGGTGATCGAGCGCCATGGGCTGCAGGCGAAAAAGGCGCTGGGCCAGAATTTTCTGCTCGACCTTAACCTGACAAGCAAGATTGCGCGAACCGCCGGCGACCTGAGCGACGTTACGGTTATCGAGGTCGGTCCCGGTCCGGGCGGGCTGACTCGTGCCCTGCTCCTCAACGGCGCCCGGCGGGTCGTCGCGATCGAGCGCGACGAGCGCTGCCTGGCGGCCTTGGCCGAGATCGCGAACCACTATCCGGGTCGGCTCGAGATCGTAGCCGGCGATGCGCTGAAAGCTGATTTTGCAGCGCTTGCAAAAGGAGTGCCGGGAAGCGGCGGGTCGGCGAAAATCGTTGCCAACCTGCCCTACAATATCGGCACCGAATTGCTGATCCGCTGGCTGACCGTTACCGAGTGGCCGCCGTTCTACACATCGATGACGCTGATGTTCCAGCGCGAGGTCGCCGAACGCATTGCAGCCAGCCCCGGCAGCGAGGCCTATGGTCGGCTCGGCGTGCTGGCCGGCTGGCGGACGGAGGCGAGGATTGCCTTCGACGTACCGCCGCAGGCGTTCACGCCGCCACCCAAGGTGACGTCCTCGGTGGTGCATCTTGTGCCGCGTGCCAACCCCTTGCCGGCAGAGGTGAAACGGCTCAGCCGCGTCACCGAAGCGGCATTCGGCCAGCGCCGGAAAATGCTGCGGCAGAGCGTGAAAAGCCTCGGCGGCGAGGCACTGCTCACCCGCGCCGGCATCGATCCGACCAGGCGTGCGGAGACGCTCAGCGTCGAGGAATTCGTTCGCCTGACCAACGCGGTGTGATGCCGGGAAGCGTCCGCGTGGAATTTCCGCTCTCATGGCATAGATAGCCGGACAAACCCCGCCCGGAGACAAACAGTGACCGCCTATGTCATTTCCGACGTCACGATCCGTGACGCAGAGGCTATCGAAGCCTATCGCGCCCGCGCGGCTGCCTCCATCGCCCAGCATGGCGGGCGCTATCTGGTACGCGGCGGCGAGGTGGAAAGTTTGGAAGGCGACTGGTCTCCCGGGCCGCTGATCATCGTGGAATTCCCCGACATGGACACGGCGCGGCGTTGGTACCGCTCCGCCGAATATGCCGCGGCATTGGAACTGCGCGACGCCGCGCTCAGCCGCAATCTGATCCTGGTCGCGGGGACAGCGCCTTGATCAATCCGTCTTTTCGTCGAGCAGCCCCGAGACGAAATCGAACAGGCCCGGCCGGCGATCGCGTCTGAGCCGTTCGGCCGTGACGATGCCCCGCACCTCGGCGAAAGCGCGGTCGAGATCGTCGTTGACGATGACGAAATCATATTCCTTCCAGTGCTCGATCTCGTTGCGGGCGTTCTTGAGCCGCGTCTCGATCACCGCTTCCTGGTCCTCGGCGCGACGCTTCAGCCGCGCCTTCAATTCCTTCATCGATGGCGGCAGGATGAATATCGAGACGATGTCGGCGCGCATCTTCTCCTTGAGCTGCTGAGCGCCTTGCCAGTCGATGTCGAACAGCATGTCGCGGCCTTCGGCCAGCGCCTGTTCAGCCGGCTCGCGCGGCGTCGCGTAGCAATTGCCGTGCACCTCCGCCCATTCGAGCAGCGCATCGGAATCGCGCAGCCGCTCGAATTCGCGCATGGTACGGAAGTGGTAATGGACGCCCTCGATCTCGCTGCCGCGGCGTGGCCGCGTGGTGACCGAGACCGACAATTCCAGGCTGGAATCGCTCTCCAGCAGATTGCGCGCAATCGTCGACTTGCCGGCGCCTGACGGCGACGACAAGACCAGCATCAGCCCGCGGCGCCGAATGCGGGAACCCACATCCCTAGCGGTCATGGGGCTTGGCAGTCATGTGGCTTGGCATCGGGATCATTCCAGATTCTGGACCTGTTCGCGAAACTGGTCGACGACCGCCTTCAGTTCCAGCCCGATGGCGGTGACCGCGGCAGCATTCGACTTGGAACACAGCGTATTCGATTCGCGGTTGAATTCCTGTGCCAGGAAATCGAGCTTGCGGCCGATGGCCCCACCGCCGGCGAGCAGTGCCCGCCCCGACACCACGTGCGTCTTCAGCCGGTCGATTTCCTCGCGTATGTCGGCCTTGGTGGCCAGGAACGCCGCTTCCATATGCAGCCGGCTGGCGTCCAGGTTGGCAGACGCGTCCATCAACAGGCGGATCTGCTCGGCGAGCCTTTCGCGGATCGTGGCCGGTTCGCGTGATGGATCGGCCTCGGCCCGCAGCGTCAGCGCCTCGATGGCATCGATATGGCCGGACAGCAGGGAACGAAGTGCCGCACCTTCGCCCTGGCGCGCCTGCTGCAGCCCGTTCAGTGCTGCTTCCAGCGCCGACAGTATTGCGGTATCGAGCGCACTGCGCGCCTCTTCGGTTTCGATGGTTTCGGGAATGTCGAGGACGCCGCGCAGCGCAAGCAGCCCGTCGGCCGCCGCAGGGGCTACTCCGAACTGCTCCTGCAGCCGCTTGGCCAACTCCGCCAGATCCTTCAGGAAAGCCTCGTTGACCACGGGTTGCGCTTGAGCGCCGGCGGCGCGGCCAATGGTCAGCGTCATCTGGAAATTGCCGCGCGCAAAACGCTTTTGCACCGTCTGCCGGACGGCCGGCTCCAGCCGGTCGAAACCTTGCGGCAGCCGCAGCCTGACCTCGACGCTTTTGCCGTTGACGGACTTGGCTTCCCAGGCAATCGAAGTGCCGTCGTGTTCGGCGACACTGCGCGCAAAACCGGTCATGCTCTGCAAGTTCATGTAGCCGTGCGTCCCTTTGCCGAATGCCCCTCAAGCCGGAGCGATTTTCTCCGGACAGGATCATGTGAATTTCAATGCCATAGCAGCCCTTGCACATCCACCCGGACATGCACAGGGCCAACCTGATGGCGTCCGGCCCTACTGGGCGGCGGTGGCGCCCGCATCGTCAACGATGGCTCCCGCCGGCGTGTCGGCTCCGGTATTGGTTGCTCCGGCCTTGGCGGCGTCCTGCGCCTGTTTTTTCAGCAGTGCGCGGTAGCGAGCGACATTCTCGTTATGCTCATCGAGCGTCGAGGCAAAGACGTGCCCGCCGCTGCCGTCGGCGACGAAGTAGAGATCGCTGGTCTTCGACGGATTGGCGACTGCCTCCAGCGCCGCACGGCCGGGATTGGCGATCGGCGTCGGCGGTAAGCCGTTGATCAGATAGGTGTTGTAGGGCGTCGGCTTCTGGATGTCCGACTGATAGATCGGGCGGTCGATGGGTTTGCCCTTGCCGCCGAACAGGCCGTAGATGATGGTCGGGTCCGACTGCAGCCGCATACCCTTGGCCAGCCGGTTGAGGAAGACGGCGGCTACGCGCGAGCGTTCATCGCCCTTGCCGGTCTCCTTCTCGACGATAGAGGCCAGGGTGACAAAATCCTCAACGTTGGCGATCGGCAAATCCGGCGCTCGGCGCTGCCAGACCTCGTCGACCAGCTTCGTCTGGTCGGCCAGAAGCTTGTCGACCATCTGCTGGCGTGTTGCGCCGCGGGTGAAACGCAGCGTGTCGGTGGCGAGGCTGCCCTCAGGTGGAGTGGTCGACGGCATATCGCCGGTCAGCGCGTCCTGCTCGGCAATCCGTTGCAGCGCCTGCGCGACCGTCAGCCCCTCGGGGATAGTCAGCGAATACATCACCGACTTGCCGCTCTTCAGCATTTCCATGATATCGTGCATCGACGCCTGCGGCTTGATCTCGTATTCGCCGGCCTTCAGGGCGGAATCATTGCCGAAGGCGCGCACGCCAAGGCGGAAAATGCGGGCGTCGCTGATCAGCCCTCGCCGCTCAAGCTGGTCGGCGATCTCCTGGACGCCGCTATTCGGCTTGACCAGGAAAGTGTCGCCATTGGCCGACGGGCCGGGCTCGTTGAACTCCTGCTTGCCGAAATACAGCGCAACGCCTGCCGCCAGCACCATCAGCATCACCGAAGAGATGACGAAGTTCATGAACACGACGAACTGGCTGCGCGAGGCACGCGAGCGCTTCGGCGGCGGCGTGCCGGCCTCGGGCCGCAACGCCTCACTGGCCGTCTTCGGCACGATCGGGCCGGGCGTTGCTGCCCGTTGCCCGAATTCCCCGTTATCGGCCGGATTTGTGTTCATAGCGCCCTACCATTTGATCTTGCGACGAATCCCCTCGGGCAGAGTAGGGGCGAATATGGCAAAATTGACGGCAGACGGAAACCGGCAGAGCGGTCAGCCATTGTAGCGCTGGAAGACGAGCGAGGCGTTGGTGCCACCGAAGCCGAAGGAGTTGGACAGCGCCACGTCGATCTGCCGGGCCCGCGGCTTGTGCGGCACCAGGTCGATCGCCGTTTCGCGCTCCGGATTGTCAAGATTGATGGTCGGCGGCGCGATGTTGTCGCGAATGGCGAGGATCGAAAAGATCGCCTCGGCAGCACCAGCCGCGCCCAGCAGGTGGCCAATCGACGATTTGGTCGACGACATCGATATCTTCGAGGCGGCGTTGCCGACCAGCCGCTCGACGGCGCCGAGTTCGATCGTATCGGCCATGGTCGAGGTGCCGTGCGCGTTGATGTAGTCGACATCGGCCGGCGTCAGCTTCGCCCGGTTCAGCGCCGCGGTCATGCAACGGAAAGCGCCGTCGCCGTCTTCGGCAGGCGCGGTGATGTGATAGGCGTCACCGGTCAGACCGTAGCCGGTGACCTCGGCATAGATCTTGGCGCCGCGGGCCTTGGCGTGTTCGAGCTCCTCGAGCACGACAACACCGGCGCCCTCGCCCATGACGAAGCCGTCGCGATCGCGATCATAGGGGCGTGAGGCCGTTTGTGGCGCGTCGTTGCGCTCGGTGGAGAGCGCGCGGCAAGCGGCGAACCCGGCGATCGACAGTCTCGTCACCGGCGCTTCGGCGCCGCCTGCGACCATAACGTCGGCATCGCCCCAGATGATCAGGCGGGCGGCGTCGCCGATGGCGTGCGCACCCGTCGAGCAAGCGGTGACGACGGCATGGTTTGGGCCTTTCAGCCCATGCCGAATCGAGACCTGACCGGAGACGAGGTTGATGATCTGGCCAGGGATGAAGAATGGGCTGATGCGGCGCGGACCGCGTTCCTTGAGGATCATCGCATTCTCGGCGATGCCTTCGATGCCGCCGATGCCCGAACCGATCAGCACGCCGGTGGCGCACTGTTCCTCATGCGTCTTCGGCTGCCAGCCGGAATCCTTGAGTGCCTCGTCGGCGGCCGCGATCCCGTACAGGATGAAGTCGCCGATCTTGCGCAGTTCCTTCGGCTCGAGAACGGCTTCAGGATTGAAAGTGGCATTGGAGCCGTCACCGCGCGGAATGACGTGGGCGACCTTGCAGGCAAGGTCTTCCACCTCGAATTCGGTGATGCGCTTGGCTGCGCTGCGGCCGGTCAGAAGCTCCTTCCAGCTGTGCTCGAAGCCCATGCCGAACGGCGAAAGCAGCCCAAGGCCCGTGACGACGACACGCCTCATCGCAGGTCCTCCCCGGTGATGACTGCAAATAGCGTCAGGCGGAGGCCTTGTCGATGTATTTCACCGCATCGCCAACAGTCAGGATGGTCTCGGCGGCGTCGTCCGGGATTTCGACACCGAACTCTTCTTCGAACGCCATGACAAGTTCGACCGTGTCGAGGCTGTCCGCGCCCAGATCATCGATGAAGCTCGCCTGCTCCGTCACCTTCTCGGCATCGACGCCAAGGTGCTCGATGACGATCTTCTTGACGCGCTCTGCGGTGTCACTCATTTGGGCATCCTCGTCTTTTGGTTGTCTGTCTTCGTTAGCGGGCAGAATGCCGCTAATCAAGCTGAAAGATGGTCCTGCCGGAAACGCAGCGGAACAGGACCGGTTTTTGCCCGAACCGCCGGGTTGCGGGCGGCATTACACGAAAAATCCCGTGCATCCAAGACGGAATGAAGCGTTTTCCCAAGTGTTAGATCATTGCCATGCCGCCATTCACATGAATGGTCTGGCCGGTGACGTAGGCTGCCTCGTTGGAAGCTAGGTAGGCGACGGCAGAGGCGACTTCGGCGCCCGTGCCCATGCGCCGGGTCGGGATCGCCGCCATGATCGCCTCTTTCTGCTTGTCGTTGAGCTTGGCGGTCATCGCCGATTCGATGAAGCCCGGGGCGACGCAGTTGACGGTGATATTGCGGGTGGCGATCTCCTGCGCCAGCGATTTGGAAAAGCCGATCATACCGGCTTTGGAGGCGCAGTAGTTGGTCTGGCCGGGATTGCCGGTGACGCCAACCACTGAAGTGATGTTGATGATGCGGCCATGGCGGCGCCGCATCATCGGATGGGTAAGCTCGCGGGTCAGCCGGAACACGGCGGTCAGGTTGACCTCGAGCACGCTATCCCAGTCGGCGTCAGCCATGCGTACGAACAACCCGTCCTTGGTGATGCCGGCATTGTTGACGAGGATGTCGACGCCTTCGAGGTCGGCCTCCGCCTTCTGGCCGAGCGCCTTGACGTCGTCGCGGTTGGAAAGATTGGCCGGGAAAAGCTTGACCCGGTCGCCCAGTTCGGCGGCCAGCGCCTCCAGTTTCTCGATACGTGTGCCATGCAGGCCGACGATAGCGCCCTGGCCGTGCAGCACGCGGGCGATCGCCTCGCCGATACCTCCCGATGCGCCGGTGACGAGCGCCTTGCGGCCGGTCAATTCGAACATTCTTGCCTCCTGATCTGAGCGAACACCCTTCGCATGGAGCGGGGTCAAATCGCCAGTTGATTATGCAAGCGCCGCCAGCGCCGCCTCGACATCCGCCGCGGATCCGATGGCAGTGGTGGCAATGTCGCGGTTGATGCGGCGGGCCAGCCCCGACAGCACCTTGCCGGCGCCCACTTCGTAAAGCGTCGCAACGCCGTTGCTGCCGAACCACTCCACCGTTTCGCGCCAGCGCACGCGCCCGATCACCTGTTCGACGAGTCGGCGGGCGATCTCGTCGGGATCGCTCGTCGGGGTCACCGTAACATTGGAGACCAGCGGCACGACCGGCGCACTCTTCGTCACGGCGGCCAGCGCCTCCCGCATGATCTCGGCCGCAGGCTTCATCAATGCCGAATGGAAGGGCGCTGAGACCTGCAGCATCAGCGCCCGCTTGGCGCCCTTCTCCGTGCATAGCCTCGCCGCCAGTTCGACCGCTGGCCTGGCGCCGGAGATCACCAGCTGGCCGCCGCCATTGTCATTGGCGATCTGGCAAACCAAGGCTTGTGCGGGATCTTTGGCGGCGCCCTGGGCGGCCTCTGCGCAAGCGGCTTCGACGTCGGCCTGTTGCAGCCCGATGATCGCCGCCATGGCGCCCTCGCCGGCCGGCACAGCCGCCTGCATGGCATTGCCGCGGATGCGCAACAGCCGGGCGGCGTCGGCGACCGAAACGAAACCTGCGGCCGCAAGTGCCGAATATTCGCCGAGCGAGTGGCCGGCGACATAGGTGACCTTGCCGTTCAGGGAGAAGCCGCGCGCCTCCAGCGCCCGGATTGCGGCAAGCGACACCGCCATCAGCGCCGGCTGGGCGTTGGCGGTCAGCGTCAGCGTCTCTTCCGGGCCTTCCCAGATCAGCTTCGATAGGTTTTCGCCGAGCGCGTCGTCAACTTCCTCGAAGATCCGCCGCGATTCCACAAAGGTATCGGCGAGGTCCTTGCCCATGCCGACAGCCTGGCTGCCCTGCCCCGGAAAGGTGAATGCGATGGCCATCGGCGGCTCCCAGCTGCTGGTTCACGTTGCCTGTGACGCAAGGCGTGCGGCCAAGTCAAGTCCAACCTTGATCGCGTAATATCGGCCGAGTGCCTGTTTCGGCAGGCTTTTTGGCGATCACTCATGATGAAAACCGCTCACGATTTGTTTGCTGGCTCTTCTTATTTCCGCCGCAGGCGCTAAGCTTTGCGTGACAGTTCGATGACAATCGAGTGACGCTTTTGTTGTGGGCCGGGGAACTATTGAAGTGGCAAAGACCAAGCAGAGCGCAGCCGAGGCGGCGCCCCAGTTTCTTGAAGGCGATCCGTCGACCGGCTATCTGCCGGCGCGCAAATGGCCTGTCATCCGCTATGGCCTTACCAGCTTGCTGGCTGCGGCCATCCTTGTGTTTGCCATCGAACTGATCGTGCGCGGCAACTTTGCCGGCACCATTGATTTCTTTCTGCAGCCTTTCAAACCCGGCTGGACCACGATCATCATTTTTGCGCTGATCCTCATCGGCCTCGACGCCGTGCTCGGCCGCAGTCATCAGAGCCTGATGATCGTCGCGCCGCTGACATTGTCGCTGGCGTTCGTCGGCCACCAGAAGTCGCTGTATCTCGGCGATCCGCTCTATCCGACCGATTTCCTCTATTCCCGGCAGATCGTGGCACTGATGCCGCTTCTGGTACGCGACCGCCCGGGAACCGCCATTGCCCTGGCGATCGGCATCGTCGGCGGGCTGTCGCTGCTCGTCTATGGCTGGCGGCTATGGCGCCGCCGCGTTCCGGCACTCAGCCACAAGGGCCGCCTTGCCCGGCTGACGCTGACGGTGCCGCTGATCGCCTTCTTCGTCTCCATCATGGACTATGCCACTTTCTCGTGGACACGCGACCGGCTGCAGATCATCCCGATCATGTGGGACCAGAAGGAAAACTATGCCTCGAACGGTTTTGCGCTCGCCTTCGCGCTGAACGTCCCGATGGCGCATGTCTCGGCGCCGCCGGGCTATTCCGGCAAGGCGATCGAAGCGATCGGCAAACCGCAGGTGACGGCTTCGGTACCCGCCGAGAAGCCCGACATCATCGTCGTCATGAGCGAATCCTTCTGGGATCCGACCAAGCTACCCGGCGTCACCATCACGCCCGACCCTATCCCCAATGTGCGGGCACTGCGCACGGGTTACATGTTCTCGCCCGAGTTCGGCGGCATGACGGCCAACATCGAGTTCGAGGCCCTGACCGGCTTTTCCAACGCCTTCCTGCCGGCGGGCAGCATTCCCTACCAGCAATATGTGCGGACACCGACTCCCTCGCTGGCGACCTTCCTGAAAAGTCAAGGCTACCGGGCGCGCGCTATCCATCCCGGCACTAACTGGTTCTGGAACCGGGGGGCCGTCTATGCCGATTTCGGCTTCAACGACTTCAAGTCCGAGGAGACGTTGCCGCCCATGCAGAAGCGCGGACCGCTCGCGTCGGACGCTGCGATGACCGACGAGATCATCCACGAAGCCGATACCAGCGCCGAGCCGGTCTTCTTTTTCGCCGTCAGCCTGCAGAACCACGGGCCGTATGAGCCGTATCGCTATAACAATCCGACCCACAAGGTGCAGGCGCCGATCAGCCAATGGGCGCGTGAATCGCTGTTGAGCTATGCCGAAGGCTCTTCCGACGCGGACCGCGGCCTCGAGCGGCTGATCGAATGGGCGAAGAAACGCGAGCGGCCGACCGTCATCGCGTTCTTCGGCGACCATCTGCCGCCGCTTGGGCCGGTCTACGTCGAGACCGGCTTCCTGAAGGACAATGTTGCGCCGCGCAAGGAGGCGGCCGACCAGATGCTGCTGCACCACCAGACGCCGCTGATCGTCTGGTCGAATCGCAGCGGCCCGGCCGAGGATCTGGGCGCCGTCAGCCCGTCCTTCCTGCCCTACCATATCCTGAAGACAGCCGGCATCAGCCATCCCTATTACACCGGCTTCCTCGGACAGTTGCGAGAGCGCTACCGCGTTATCGACCGCAATTTGCTTTTGGCACCGGGGGGCGACGCCACCCCCGATTGGTCGCGTCAGAAAGAGATCGATCCGGCAATCCGCGACTTCCGTCTGCTGCAATACGACATGATGTTCGGCAAGCGCCATGCGGCGCCCGATTTCTTCCCCGAAACCACAGGCAAAGTGGCTGCACACACGAGTTGAGCAGCGGCTGCGGGAGAGCGGCCGACGTCGTTCAGTTCGTCAAGTGCAGCTGCGAAATCGAGCTTCCGATTTTCAGGAAGACGCTTTCGAGCTGACTGACGTCGTTGGTCGGGTAATAATCCGACGGCGACGATGCGCAGGCCTCGTAGAGCTTGCGGTTGGCTGCGGTGTCGGCCTGCAGCAGCACTGTGAATATCTGCACGTCCTGCTTCTTCAATGTGTTGCATACATTGGTTGTCCAATCGTCGACATTGCGCGCAGCCGCGGTCTGGTCGCTGGATCCAAACCGACCCGAGGCCAGGAATCCGTAGGAGCCATAGTCCGACTTCTGTGGCGTATCCTTCGCGCCATAGACAACATTCTCGCCGTCGGTGAGCAGCAGCACCGTTTTGGTCGTGCCTGACGCCCTGAACGGCGCGCCGTCGCTGTAAGGCGGTTCCGGCGAGAGCACCCGCATCCCCCATGACAAGCCTTCCGAAACATTGGTCCCCGAGCCGTTCCATTCGATCATCTCACCGACGGCCTTCCGCAATTTGTCGAAATCATCGGTCAGCGGCACTATCGGCGTCGGACAGGCCCGGTTTGGGCCGATAGTCAGTGGGCCTCTCTTGTCGTTGATCAGCTTCATCGTCGAAACACTGTACTTCGCCATGTCGCTGGTGAGGCCGGGAAGCACGGTGACAACGGTATCGTCGAGATAGGAATTGTTGTAGCCGGTCGCTGAATTGCCGTAGGAGCTGGTTGGATTTTTAGCGTTACCTGGATCATCCGGCGCGAAATAGGGTACGAACAGGGTCTCCGGTTTGTTTTGGTCGGGCGAAATGTCGGAAACATTGTTGGTTCCGGGCCGCGCTTCGACGCAGCCTCTCCATTCGACGCCCAATTGCTTGAACAGGTCCATATGGTTGACGCGCTTGCCGCCGACCAAGGGGAAATTGGCGCCATTGTTCGGCGATTTGCCGGCCATGTCGATCCAGGCCGGATCGTAGTCCTCGCCCTTGACGTTGACGGCGGTGACGAACGGCACCACCGCGACACGTACGCTGCGCGTCGGCGACTTCGCCGCTTCGAGCATATCGATCAGGGCCGTCGCCGCCGTCCGCAATGCGCCGATGCGATCGTTGCTGGCCATCGACCCGGTATTGTCGAGCACCAGCACGACTTCGAGCTGATTGGTCGATTCGACGGCGCCGGCATCGACGGTGATGCGCTTGTCGTTGCCGAACAGGAAGGCGAAGTTCAAATTGACGTCCGCCATGGCGACAGCCTTTGTCTGGATGTAATTGAGGCCCCTTTCCACGGTAAGCGTCGCTTCGGCGTTCCTCAACTCGCTGTGGCCGGCGACATTGGTCTGGAAGTAGCGGTCGAAGACGTCCTTGCGCGAAGCCTCGATGTCGCCGAGATGCGAAGATGCAAGGTTCGCGGCATCGAGCGCGTTCTGCAAGCTGACCTTGGCCCTCATCAAGGTGGACACGTCCACGGCAAAGGCGACGGCGGTCAGAACCGCAGGCAGCCCGAACGCCAGCATCAGGGCAAAGTTGCCGCTCTTCGAACGGCAGAATTTGTTGAAAAGCATTTTTGTCCCCAAAACCGCCTTGCTGCCGACCTCGCGCAGACTGTTTGCTTTTGCATCCGCATGATGAACGACGGGTTGCCGCCACACCCGCCGGTGCTGGAACTTCGCATGGTGGTTAAGGTCCGGTTTCAGGAAATCCGTAAGCCTTGCCGTCGAGGCCCGTGGCGCTCTGGGACGGTAGGGCCGTTTGCCCTGTCGTTTGGCCTTGCTTTGCGGTCAAATTCCTGTATAGACGCCCGCAATCTGCCGGTCCTTGCTGGGGGCTGAACGGAGGGCCGGAGGTTTTTCGAAACCTTCGTGTGAAGCCAGAAGCGCTTCCGCCTCCCGTGTCTCCGCTCTCGACCGTCTCGTCATGCTCCTTTCTTCCCCGCCTTCGCAAGGATTGCGGGTCAGAGAAGTTGCAGAGGCTTTTGCCGCCGGGAACCGGGAGAGAAACGAAGAAAGGCACGAACACTATGGCTCTATACGAACATGTGTTTCTTGCCCGGCAGGACCTCTCGCAGCAGCAGGTCGATGCGCTTGTCGAACAGTACAAGGGCGTCATCACCGCGAATGGCGGGTCCGTCGGCCGGGTCGAGAACTGGGGACTGAAGTCCCTCACCTACCGGGTCAACAAGAACCGGAAGGCATATTATACACTCATGGACATCACCTGCCCGCCGGCCGCGCTCAATGAGATGGAGCGCCAGATGGGCCTGTCCGAGGACGTGCTGCGTTTCCTGACCACCAAGGTCGATGCGCATGAGGAAGGTCCGTCGGCAATGATGCAGAAGCGCGAAGAGCGCTCGGAACGCGGCGGCTTCGGCGACCGCGACCGTGGCGATCGTGGCCCGCGCTCATTCGGCGACCGCGATCGCGGTGACCGTGGTGATCGTCCGCCGCGCAGCTTCGGCGATGGCGGTGCCGATCGTGGCCCGCGCCGTCCGCGCGAAGGCTTTGAAGGAGCCGCAGAATAATGGTCGACATCAACCAGATCCCAACCCGGCGCCCCTTCCACCGTCGCCGCAAGACTTGCCCGTTCTCCGGCGCCAACGCGCCGAAGATCGACTACAAGGACGTGCGGCTTCTGCAGCGCTACATCTCCGAGCGCGGCAAGATCGTGCCATCGCGTATCACCGCCGTCAGCCAGAAGAAGCAGCGCGAACTCGCCAAGGCGATCAAGCGCGCCCGCTTCCTCGGCCTGCTGCCCTACGTGGTCCGCTAACACTTCAGGCGGGCGGTTCGCCGCCCGCTTTTTCACCGGCCACGACGGGCGTAGCCGGATCGAACACCAAATCCCGGGTTGGATTTCGACAAGAGATCCTAACTGCCGCGACAGGCAGGACAGCGACACAGGCGGCGACGCCCCAGCTTCCTGACCTGTTCCAGACAACTCGGCGCCGATCCTGAGGATAGCGCCCAAGCGAAGGAACAAAACCATGGAAGTCATTCTTCTCGAACGCGTTTCCCGCCTCGGCCAGATGGGCGATACCGTCAAGGTCAAGGACGGGTTCGCCCGCAATTTCCTGCTGCCGCAAGGCAAGGCGCTGCGCGCCAACGAAGCTAACAAGAAGAAGTTCGAGGGACAGCGGGCCCAGCTCGAAGCCCGCAACCTGGAGCGCAAGTCCGAAGCCGCGCAGATTGCAGAAAAGCTCGACGGCAAGAGCTTCATCGCGGTGCGCTCGGCCGGCGAGACCGGTCAGCTTTATGGTTCGGTCTCGACGCGCGACATCGCCGAGCTGGTGACGGCGGAAGGTTTTTCGGTCAACCGCAACCAGATCCTGCTCAACCAGCCAATCAAGACCATCGGCGTCACCAATGTGGCGATCGCGCTGCACCCGGAAGTCGAGGTTACCATCACGCTCAACATTGCCCGCACGGCCGACGAAGCCGAGCGCCAGGCCAAGGGCGAAACACTGACCACCGCCGAAGCCATCTACGGCGAGGACATCAACGATAATGCGCGGCCGGAAAACTTCTTCGATCCGAATGCGGAGTTCGAAGGCGGCGAAGACAACGGCTGATCGTCATTTCGTCGGCATTCGCCGGCTAATCGCTATTCTGGACCAATGCCCGGGCCTCGTACCCGGGCATTTTTATGCCAAATGGAACTTTTCGAACCCCTATATCTTGATGCAGAATAGGACAGCATGTCTGGCCGAGAGGGGACAATTGGTCATGAATATTCTGCTGAAACGCGTTCTCGACCGCCTGGTCCGCATAGGCAATCTCAAGGTGACAGGGCCGCAAGGCTCGATGGTGACTTTCGGTGACGGCAGCGGCGAGCCGGTGCACATGCACATTAAGACAAGGCATGCCGAGCGCGCAATAACCTTCGATCCGATGCTGGCGGTGCCGGAAGCCTACATGGACGGTGAACTCGACATTCTCGAGGGCGGCGTGCTGGGGGTGATGCGGATTGCCTTCCAGAACATGGGCAGCGGCGGTATCGATGCCACCTGGTCGAAGGCGATCGAAGGTCTGCGCCACGCCTTCCGGCGCCTGCAGCAGATCAACACGGCGTCGCGGGCGCGCCGCAACGTGCAGCGCCATTACGATCTGTCGGGCGACCTCTACCGCCTCTTCCTCGATGAGGACATGCAATATTCCTGCGCCTATTTCGAGCAGCCGGACATGACGCTCGACGAGGCACAAGCGGCCAAGAAGCGCCATATCGCCGCCAAGCTCAGGCTGAAGGCCGGCCAGACGGTTCTTGATATCGGCTCCGGCTGGGGTGGGCTTGGGCTCTATCTAGCCAAGGCGTTCGACGTCGACGTGCAAGGCGTGACGCTGTCGACCGAGCAGCACGGCGTCGCCACCGACCGCGTCCATGCGCAAGGCCTGCAAAACCGGGTGCATTTCGACATCAAGGACTATCGCGAGCTCAATGAGCGTTTCGACCGCATCGTCTCCGTCGGCATGTTCGAGCATGTCGGGGTCAATCATTTCCGCACCTTCTTCGACAAGTCGGCGACGCTGCTGAAGCCGGACGGCGTCATGCTGCTGCACACGATCGGCCGCTCCGGCGTGCCGTGGGCAACCAGCGCCTTCATCCGCAAGTACATCTTCCCGGGCGGCTACATCCCGTCGCTATCCGAAGTGATGCCGGCCATCGAAAAATCGGGGCTCGTCGTCATCGATATCGAGGTTCTGCGGCTGCATTATGCCGAGACACTGAAGCATTGGGGCGAGCGCTTCGCGGCCAACCGCGACAAGGCCAAGGCGATTTATGACGAGCGCTTCTGCCGCATGTGGGAGTTCTATCTTGCCGCCTCGGAAGCTGCCTTCCGCTGGCAGGATCTGGTGATCTTCCAGATCCAGATTGCCAAGAAGAACGACACGCTGCCGATGACGCGCGACTACATGGCCAGTTGCGAGAAGGCGCTGGAGATGCGCGATCTTGGACGTCGCGAAAAGGCTCCGGTGGCCAAGCCCACTCGCCGCCGCAAGGTGGCGGATCCGGAGTAGACTGCCGGCATCACGCCATTGCCGCTTGTCATTGCCGGCCGGCACGCTGAAAAGGGTCCCGTCAACGCAGGACCTTTTTTCATGACCTACCTCCTCTACGTCGCCGCCGCACTTGCCGAGATCGCCGGCTGCTTTTCGTTCTGGGCGTGGTGGCGGCTGGACAAGTCGCCGCTGTGGTTGGCGCCCGGTCTCGTCTCGCTCGTGCTATTCGCGTGGCTGCTGGCGCTGGTCGACACCAGCGCGGCGGGCCGGGCCTATGCCGCCTATGGCGGCATCTACATTGCCGCCTCGCTGGCCTGGTTGTGGCTGGCGGAAGGCGTGCACCCCGACCGCTGGGATCTTGCCGGTGCCGCGATCTGCATCGTTGGCGCCTCGGTCATTCTGCTCGCACCTCGGACTGCCTAAGCGATGGAACTGCCCGTCCCGCTTAGACAAGGCGTCGACCGCCTTCTCGAACAGGTGCCGTTGCCGATGCTTAAGCAAGCGGCAAAGACGCTGTCGGACCGCTACCGCGCAGAGTTGCGCGACGGTCGCCTGCACATGGCCGAAGACATGGCGGTGAAGGCCTATCTGGCAACGCGGCTACCGGCGACCTATGCGGCCGTTCGCGCCAGCCTCGATGCGGTGGGCGAGTCTCGGCCCGACTATGCTCCGAAGACCTTGCTCGATGTCGGCGCCGGCCCTGGCACGGTGCTTTGGGCCACAATCAATCTCTGGCCGGATCTCGAACAGGCGGTGCTACTCGAGGCCGGCGCCGCGGTACGAAGGGTCGGCGAAGCACTTGCCGCGGATTCGATCACGGCCAGGACCGCCTGGCGGACCGGCGACATCACCATCGACCTGGTCGATCTGGAGCCGGCCGAGCTGGTGACTTCAGCCTATGTGCTGGATGAGATCGCGCCGGCATCGCTGGCAAAACTCGTCGACCGGCTCTGGCAGCTGACCGCAGACACGCTGCTGGTGGTCGAGCCGGGCACGCCGGCCGGCTGGCAGCGTATTCTTGCCGTGCGGCGGCAGCTGATCGAGGCGGGCGCGCACGTGCTTGCGCCCTGCCCGCATGAGGCGCCCTGCCCGCTCGTCGCCCCCGACTGGTGCCATTTCGCCCGCCGCGTCGCCCGCTCGCGCCTACACCGTCTGGCCAAGGATGCCGAGGTGCCGTGGGAGGACGAGAAATTCATCTTTGTCGCGGCCTCCCGCCATCCGGCCGCTCCGCCTCGAGCGCGAGTGATCGCACCGCCGAAGTCGGGCTCCGGCAAGGTCTTGCTGAAGCTTTGCGAACAGGATGGGGGTGCTGCCGAGCGACTGTTCACCAAGCGCGACGGCGAGACGTTCAAGGCCGCGCGGCGACTGGATTGGGGTGATGCCTTGCCGGAATGACCGGCAGTTATTTTCCTGTTTTGTTCTCGCCTGAGAACGGCTAGGCTCGCCATCTTGATTCGAGTCAATCGAGATTCTTTCCACCGAAAGATCCTGGCTGTGAATCGCGGGCATCAAAGTTGGTTGGTTGGGGACTGATGCAGATAAGTCATCACCGACTTGTCTCGTTCTGATATCGAGAGACGGGGATCAGGACCGGGGACATCATGGCAGAGGCAGCACGAAAATTCGGCGTGGCGGAAACACCGCTCTATCGCGAGGCGCCGAACAATATCGAGGCCGAGCAGGCGCTGCTCGGCGCCATACTGGTCAACAACGATGCCTTCTACCGCGTCTCCGACTTCCTGAAGGCCGGCCATTTCTACGAGCCGCTGCATAGAAAGATCTTCGAGGTCGCGGCCGAGCTCATCCGCATGGGCAAGATCGCGACGCCGATCACGCTGAAGACCTTCCTGCCGGCCGACGAGAAGGTCGGCGACATGACGGTGGCGCAATATGTCGTGCGGTTGGCGGTCGAGGCCGTCACCGTCGTCAACGCCACCGACTATGGCCGCGCCATCTATGATCTGGCGACGCGGCGCGCGCTAATCACTGTCGGCGAGGACATGGTCAACATCGCCTATGACGCGCCGGTCGACATGTCGCCGTCCGACCAGATCGAGGATGCCGAGCGGCGCCTGTTCGAATTGGCCGAAACCGGCCGCTACGATGGCGGCTTCGAGAGCTTCACCGATGCCGTCAAGACCGCCGTCGACATGGCCAATGCGGCTTATATGCGCGATGGGCATTTGTCGGGCGTTGCTACCGGCTTGCGCGATCTCGACCGCCGCATGGGCGGCCTGCAGTCGTCCGACCTGATCATCATTGCCGGCCGCCCCGGCATGGGCAAGACCTCGCTCGCCACCAATATCGCCTTCAACATCGCCGAGGCCTATGTCCCGGCGCAGCAGGCGGACGGCTCGTTCAAGGCGGCCAATGGCGGCGTCGTCGGGTTCTTTTCGCTCGAAATGTCATCCGAACAGCTGGCCACCCGCATTATTTCCGAACAGACGGAAATCCCGTCGTCGAAAATCCGGCGCGGCGAGATCAGCGAGATGGATTTCGAAAAGCTGGTCGCCTGCTCGCAGACAATGCAGAAAATCCCGCTGTTCATCGACCAGACCGGCGGCATTTCCATCGCTCAGCTGTCGGCCCGCGCGCGTCGCCTGAAGCGCCAGCGCGGCCTCGACGTCATCGTTATCGACTATATCCAGCTGATGCAGGGATCGAGCGCGAAATCCTCGCAAAACCGCGTCCAGGAAATCACCGAGATCACCACCGGCCTCAAGGCACTAGCCAAGGAGCTGGCGGTGCCGATCATCGCGCTGTCGCAGCTGTCGCGCCAGGTCGAGAGCCGCGACGACAAGCGCCCGCAGCTTTCGGATCTGCGCGAATCGGGCTCCATCGAGCAGGACGCCGACGTGGTGCTGTTCGTCTACCGCGAGGAATATTATCTGAAGAACCGCGAGCCGAAGCCGGGCACCGACGAATACATCAAATGGGAACACGAGATGAACGAGATGCGCGGTAAGGCCGAGGTCATCGTCGCCAAACAGCGCCACGGCCCAACGGGATCGGTCAGCCTCGCCTTCCAGGGCGAATTCACCCGCTTCTCGGACCTTGCGGAAGAGCATCATTTGCCGGATCGGTTCGAGTGACCTCTTGATACAGGTCTCATTCCTTCGCACCCCCCTCTGTCCTGCCGGACATCTCCCCCTCAAGGGGGGAGATCGGATGTCATTTCGGCTTTCGGCAATCGTCAATGCTGCTAGATGTACGGCAATATCGGAGCTGCCAATCTCCCCCCTTGAGGGGGAGATGTCCGACAGGACAGAGGGGGGCGCTGTCCCGCCGACCTGTCTTTCAATTGCCGCAGGCCGCGCCTGATGGCCAAATCGCGCGTCCAGTTCATCTGCCAGAATTGCGGCTCCGTGCATCAGCGCTGGGCCGGCAAATGCGATGCCTGCGGCGAGTGGAACACGCTGGTCGAGGAAGGCACGTCAGGCGGCATAGGTTCCGGCCCGGCCAATACGCGCAATGCACGCAAGGGCCGCGCGGTGGTGCTGACCAGCCTCTCCGGCGACATCGAGGACGCGCCGCGCATCGTCTCCGGCATCGGCGAACTCGACCGCGCCACCGGCGGCGGCTTCGTGCGCGGCTCGGCGCTGCTGGTCGGCGGCGATCCCGGCATCGGCAAGTCGACGCTGCTCACCCAGGCCGCGGCCGCGCTGGCGGCAAAGGGCCACCGCATCGTCTATGTCTCGGGCGAAGAGGCGGTCGCGCAGATCAGGCTGCGCGCCCAGCGGCTCGGCGTCGCCGACACCCCGGTCGAGCTCGCCGCCGAAACCAATGTCGAGGACATCCTCGCCACCATCGCCGATGGCAAGCGGCCGGATCTGGTCATTCTCGATTCGATCCAGACGCTGTGGACCGATATGGCCGATTCGGCGCCCGGCACGGTGACCCAGGTGCGTGCCGCCGCCCAGGCGATGATCCGCTACGCAAAATCCACAGGGGCGGCGATCGTTCTGGTCGGCCACGTCACCAAGGAGGGCCAGATCGCCGGACCGCGCGTCGTCGAGCACATGGTCGACGCGGTGCTCTATTTCGAGGGCGAAGGCGGCCACCACTACCGCATCCTGCGCACGGTCAAGAATCGCTTCGGGCCAACCGATGAGATCGGCGTCTTCGAAATGTCGGACAAGGGCTTGCGGGAAGTCGCCAACCCGTCCGAGCTTTTCCTCGGTGAGCGCCATGCGAAGTCGCCGGGTGCCGCGGTTTTCGCCGGCATGGAAGGCACACGGCCGGTGCTGGTCGAGATCCAGGCGCTGGTGGCGCCATCGACGTTGGGCACACCGCGCCGCGCCGTCGTCGGCTGGGACGGTGCCCGGCTGTCGATGGTCCTGGCGGTTCTGGAAGCCCATTGCGGCGTCCGCTTCGGCACGCACGACGTCTATCTCAACGTTGCCGGCGGCTACCGCATTTCGGAGCCGGCGGCCGACCTGGCAGTGGCGGCGGCACTGGTTTCCTCGCTCACCGGTCTTGCCCTTCCCGCCGATTGCGTCTATTTCGGCGAAATCAGCCTTTCGGGTGCGGTGAGGCCGGTTGCGCATGCGCAGCAGCGCCTCAAGGAAGCCGAAAAGCTGGGTTTCGGACGCTCGGTTCTGCCCTTGGGCAGCGAGGAACTTGTTGGTGGTAATGGGGTCGGGGGGATCGGAGCCGGCGCTTTCCAGCCCACCGAGCTTGCCGATCTCGTGGCGCGCATAGCCGGCTCTCGGCGCAGCCGCGCCGACGAGCAAGAGTGATGCGGCTCGTCGGGCCGTGAAAAAGAGATCGGAGTGGGGCGAAAAACATGCCGATTACGCTGCTTGACGGAATTCTCGTCGGCTTCACCCTGGTCTCGGCGATGCTCGCTATGGTTCGCGGCTTTTCGCGCGAGATCCTGTCGATCATCTCCTGGGCAGCCGCCGCGGCAGCCGCCTTCTTCTTCTACAAGCCGGTGCTGCCTTACATCCAGCCCTATGTCGACAACGAAAAGGCCGCCATGGCGGCGGCCGCCGGTATCGTCTTCATTGTCGCGCTGATCGTCGTTTCGGTCATCACCATGAAGCTCGCCGACTGGATCATCGATTCCAGGATCGGCGCGCTCGATCGTACACTTGGCTTCCTCTATGGCGCGGCGCGCGGCATTCTGGTCGTCGCTGTCGCGCTGCTTTTCTTCAATTGGCTGGCGGGCGCCAAGGCTCCAGGCTGGATTGCCAACGCCAAGTCAAAGCCGTTGCTCGAATCGATCGGCGCCAAGCTCGAAAGCCTGCTGCCCGAGGATCCGGAAAACGCCATCCTCAACAAGCTCAATCCGAATCAGCCGGCCACCGAGACGCCTCTGGCCCCCGACGCGCCTGCAGCGGAAGCCCCTGCCGCCGGCGACGACGCCACTGCTCCGGCACCCGACGACAGCGATGCGCCGCCGGCCGACAATGCGCCCGCGACGCCGGCACCTGCAAACCCGGCGCCGGCGAACTGATTTCGACAGACTTGCGAGGCTCAAGACTGTCGATCATGTGAACGCCGCACGACGTGCGTTGCTTTCGATGCGCTATGACCTTATATGGCGACTTTAGCGGAGCTTGAGCCCCAATGGCAGCCTCAGTGGCAGACGCAGACGACGTGCTTTCCGCCGAAGCCGACGACCATTTCCACGACGAATGCGGCGTGTTCGGCATTTTCGGCCGGCAGGACGCCGCAGCCATTGTAACGCTCGGTCTGCATGCGTTGCAGCATCGAGGCCAGGAAGCGGCCGGCATCGTTTCCTATGACGGCACCCAATTCCATGTCGAACGCCATGTCGGCCTGATCGGCGACACCTTTACTAAGCAGCGTGTCATCGACAGCCTGCAAGGCAACCGTGCCATCGGCCACACACGCTATGCCACCACCGGCGGCGCCGGTCTGCGCAATATCCAGCCTTTCTTCGCCGAACTTGCCGATGGCGGCTTTGCCGTCGCCCATAACGGCAATCTCACCAACGCCATGACCGTTCAGCGCGCCCTGCAGAAGCAAGGCGCCATCTTCTCTTCCACCTCCGACACCGAAACGCTCCTGCACCTGGTTGCCACCAGCAAGGAGCGCGACCTGAATTCGCGCTTCATCGATGCGGTGCGCCAAGTCGAAGGCGCCTTCTCGCTGGTGGCGATGACGTCCAAGAAGATGATCGGGTGCCGCGACCCGCTCGGCATCCGCCCGCTGGTGCTCGGCGATCTCGACGGCGCCTGGATTCTCGCCTCCGAGACCTGCGCGCTCGATATTATCGGCGCGCGTTTCGTGCGCGACCTGAAGCCCGGCGAAATGGTCGTCGTCACCAGCAAGGGCATCGAAAGCCTGTTCCCGTTCGGGCCGCAGAAGACCCGCTTCTGCATCTTCGAATATGTCTATTTCGCGCGGCCGGATTCGTCGGTCGAAGGCCGCAACGTCTATGAAGTGCGCAAGCGCATCGGCGCCGAGCTGGCGCAGGAAAGTCCGGTCGAGGCCGACATCGTCGTGCCGGTGCCGGATTCGGGCACGCCGGCGGCGATCGGCTTTTCGCAGGCCGCGGGCATTCCGTTCGAGCTCGGCATCATCCGCAATCACTATGTTGGCCGCACCTTCATCCAGCCCGGCGATTCGATCCGCCACATGGGTGTCAAGCTCAAGCACAACGCCAACCGCCGCATGATCGAAGGTAAGCGCGTGGTGCTGGTGGACGATTCGATCGTGCGCGGCACCACCAGCCAGAAGATCGTCCAGATGGTGCGCGATGCCGGCGCCAAGGAAGTGCATATGCGCATCGCTTCGCCGCCGACGCGCGCCTCCTGCTTTTACGGCGTCGACACACCGGAAAAGTCGAAGCTGCTGGCGTCGCGCATGTCGGTGGAGGAGATGGCCGAGTTCATCCGCGTCGATTCGCTCGGCTTCCTGTCGATCGACGGGCTCTACCGCGCCGTCGGCGAGGCCGGCCGCGACAACGAGCAGCCGCAATTCTGCGACGCCTGCTTCACCGGCCAGTATCCGACCCGGCTTGCCGACTTCGAAGGCTCCGACAATGTGCGCACGCTGTCGCTACTGGCGGCGGGCGGGTCTTAGCAGACGCTGCTTCAATGCTGAAGCTGTTCTGGCTGGATTTTGAAGCAGGACGCCGCCACGGTTTTCCGATGGGCGTCGGCATCACCGCAGAAGACGAAACGGATGCGGTAGATCTCGCCAAAACACGGTTGTTTGCCAGCGGAAAATTTCCAACCGCCTACAGGATCAAGATCATCCCCGATCTGGACACCCTGGACCAGAACCATGTCAGGCCGAATATCGGCCATTACCTGCGTCGGGGAATCTGGTTTCCGACCGGTTATGATAGTAGCTGGTCTCCGTAACCTTTGATCTTGAGAGTGACCTCATGATTTCTGCCCTTGACCTCTCCGGCCGCGTTGCGGTCGTCACCGGCGCCTCGCGCGGTATCGGCTATTTCATCGCCAGGGAGCTTGCCGCGGCCGGTGCGCATGTGATTGCGGTTGCTCGCACCGTCGGCGGGTTGGAAGAACTCGACGACCAGATCAAGGCAGGTGGCGGACAGGCGACGCTAGTACCGCTCGATCTTGCCGACATGGCGGGGATCGACCGGCTGGGCGGCGCCATCCACGAGCGCTGGGGCAAGCTCGACATACTGGTCGCCAACGCCGCTGTGCTCGGCGTCATCGCCCCGATCGGCCATGTCGAGGCCAAGACCTTCGAGAAGGTGATGACCATCAACGTCACCGCAACATGGCGGCTGATCCGCTCGGTCGACCCGCTGCTCAGGCTTTCCGATGCCGGCCGTGCTATCGTGCTGAGCTCCAGCCTTGCCCACTCCGCACGCGCCTTCTGGGCGCCTTATGCGGCGTCGAAGGCGGCGGTCGAGGCCATGACGCGTTCATGGGCGCATGAGACCGAAAACCTGCCGCTCAGGGTCAATGCCGCCGATCCCGGGGCAACGCGCACCGCGATGCGGGCGCAGGCCGTACCCGGCGAGGATCCTGAAACACTGCCGCACCCTTCGGAGATCGCCAAGCGTATCGTGCCGCTGGCCAGCCCTACGCTCAAGGAGACCGGGCTGATCTTCCAGGCCAAGCACAATCGCTTTGTCGCCTACCGGCAGCCGGAATAGCCACACATCGCATTTTGCCGGAAGAATTGCGCCGGCACCAACGTTGTTCGGGTGCCACAATTCGAGAAACGGAGGACCATATGCGGAGACTGCTTCTCTTGACTGCCACCGCGCTGCTTGCAGTGATCGGCGCCGCGTCGTCGCAGGAGGCAACGATGAGCTTTTTCGTCACCAGCGTCGGCTCCGGCAAAGGCGCCAATCTCGGCGGTCTCGCCGGCGCCGACGCCCATTGTAGTTCACTGGCCGAAGCCGCGGGCGTTACCGGCAAGACATGGCGCGCCTATCTCTCGACCAGCGATACCGATGCACGCGACCGTATCGGCAAAGGCCCGTGGTTCAACGCCAAGGGCGTCAAGATCGCCGATGATGTCGCTTCCCTGCATAGCGATGCCAACGCCATCACCAAACAGACGGCACTCGACGAAAAGGGCCAAATGGTCAACGGCCGCGGCGACACGCCCAACCGGCACGACGTGTTGACCGGCTCCAAGCCGGATGGCACGAAAATAGCCGACCAGACCTGCGGCGACTGGACGCTGAGCGGAGCAGAAGGTGTGGCGATGATGGGTCATCACGATCGTACCGGCCTCGATGATTCGGCAGCCGCCAAATCGTGGAATTCCTCGCATGCGTCACGCGGTGGCTGCAGCCAGGAAGCGCTGAAGGGCACCGGCGGCGACGGCCTGTTCTATTGTTTTGCGGTGAACTGAACCAAACGACCCGACATCACGTGGCTGTGATGCCGTGGCTTAACGCCGCGCTTTGGCCCAGCTTTCGCCGCTGGGCCGGAGTTGCTAGGATCGTGCGACTCCCAAAACAAGCAGAGCGAGGAAATACTCATGGCGGCACCGAGCGTAGCGTTAGTCTGGTATCTGGTGATCGCCGGCCCGCAAGGCGGAATGGTCGTGCTGCCCAGCACATTCGACACCCGCGAACAGTGCGCCTTCGCCATAGCCGAATACCAGAAGCAACCGACGCCGGCCGGCTGGTCGGTGCAGTGCGTGCCGAGCGCCTCGCCCTTCGCCGACGAGGGCGACGCCGAGGAGCCGTCGGCGCAGTAGGACAGCGTGATCTCCCCCCTCAAGGGGGAGATCGTCAGCGTCGCGCGCTTACCGTCAGCTCCGGCTTCTGGCTGATGGTCTGGAACACGACGCAGTAGCGCTCGGTCAGCTTGAGCAGCGCATCGATGCGCTCCTGCGGCTCGTCGGTGTCGAGGCCAAATGTCAGCCGGATGGCGCGGAAGCCAACCGGCGCATCCTTTGCCACGCCAAGCGTGCCGCGAAAGTCTAGGTCGCCTTCGGCTTCCACCGTGGCGGCCCCAAGCTTGAATTCCAGCGCCGTCGCTACAGCCTTCAGCGTGACGCCGGCGCAAGCCACCAGTGCCTCCAGCAGCATGTCGCCGGAGCAGAGTTCGAGCCCGGTGCCGCCGGTCGCCGGATGCAGCCCGGCAATGGCGATCGCCCTGCCTGTCTCGACCTTGCAGGCGATCGATTGGTCGTCGATCGAGCCTTTGGCGCGGAGAGTAATCAGCGCGCGCGAGGCGTCGTCGCGATAGGCCACCTTCAGCGGCGCCTGCATGGCCTTCAATGCAATCGCGTCCATTTCGTTTCTCTCCCATAGTTGCCTGGCTTCGCTGCCTAACGGCGATGCCGCCTGCCCAAACGCAAGTCTCCACTGGCGTAGCGCTTGGCAGGGTTTCGCCCGTATAGCCTGACGATACGGGGAGCATCCAACGCCTTCACACCGTCTCTCGCAACACATTCGTAAGGCCGCCGGACATATGGCCGATATCGCCATCGTGGAAACCCGCGAACGGGTTCTTGCCGGAATCCTGTTCACCGGGGCTGCCTACCTGCTGTTTTCGATGCAGGACGCCTCAAGCTGACACTATGGTGTCAGGAAGGGGCAGCGTAGGCTGGTGAGATGACGGGATCGCTGGACATGCCATGCACAGTGGAAAGCGCCCGCGAGCGTACCCTCGGCATCATCCTGGTCTCGGCATCGGCGGCCGTCTTCGGCCTCACCGGCGTGCTGACCAAATCGATCCATGCCGACCCGCTGACCATTGCCTGCTGGCGCGGCTTCGTCGGCTCGATCCTGATCAGCCTCTATGTCCTATGGCGCCGCCAGCGCTCCGGCGGTCGCGACAGCTTGCGGCTCGGCTGGCGAGGCTGGCTGCTGGCGATCGAGGGCGCGCTCGCGAGCATCGCCTTTATCTCGGCGTTCAAGTTCACGTTTGTCGCCAATGTCGCGATCATCTATGCCACGGCCCCGTTCGTCACCGCGCTGCTGGCCCTCCTGTTGGTCCGCGAGCCGTTCCGGCTGCAGACGCTTGCCGCCGCTTCTGTGTCACTATGCGGTGTGGCAATCATGGTCTGGTCCGGCTTCGGCACCGGCCATTTGTTCGGCGACGGGCTGGCGCTGCTGATGACGATCGGCAGCGCGCTCTACATGATCATGGTGCGCGCCTTCCGCGACACGCCGGTGGTGTGGGCGGGTGCGGTGTCGGCATTCCTTCTGTTCGTGCTCGGCTGGTTCGTCGCCGATCCGCTGGCTGTCTCGGCCAGGGACGCTGTGCTTCTAGTCACCTTCGGCGCCTCGTTCGCGCTGGCTTCGATCCTGTGGACGGAGGGCACCCGGCTTATTCCGGCGGCCGAGTCCGGATTGCTGGGTTCAGCTGAAGTGCCATTCGCGATCCTGTTTGCCTTCCTGTTCCTGGCGGAGATCCCGCCGGCAGCCAGCATGGTCGGTGGCGCCATCGTGCTTTGCGCGGTGTTCGCTCACGCCGGCCGCGACTGGCTGATGGCTAGGCAGCGCGCAGCGGATGCATGACCAATCCTCGCCGCGTCCGAGCGCGAGTTGGTGGTCCGATCACGAGAAATCCGGTCCTGAAAATTAATTTGAAAAGTCATGGAACCATCATAGGGCTCAGGCATTATGGCTGCGACGGGCCACCCCAAGTCCCCCCAAACCCCTCGGCCCGTCCTACTTATAAGCCGACCGCAAGGTCGGCTTTTTCTTTGCTGGCTCGATTGGCCAAGGCCAGGTTGCCGCTGAACAACGCGGCCAGATCCTGCGCCGGCCGGTCGGCATCCTCACGCAAGCGGACGGCGAATTCGGCGACCGGCACCGGCGGCAGATCAAGATCGCGCGGCGCCTCGACGATGCCGGAATGAGCGAAGCGCGCCGTCCTCAACGTCAAGGCGATGCCGGCGTGCACCGCCGTGCGCAGGCCGGCAAGGCTGGCACTGCCGGCAGCAATGCGGTAGCGACGGCCGGCCGCATCGAGTGCACTGGTCGCCGCTTCGCGAAACCCGCAATGGGGATCGAGCAGCGCCAAGGGCAGTTCGTCGTGGCGGGTGGCCAGCCCGTTTTGTGAGCAAAGCCAGATCATTGGTTCCTTGAGCACACCGACTTCGTCCCGTGTCGGCACCTGCCGCATGGCAATGGCCAGATCAAGGGTGCCGGCCTGCAAAGCCTGCGCCAGTTCGGCGGAACGGCCGACGCGCAGTTCGATCCTGACGCGCGGATGGCTGACAGCAAAAGCCCTGAGAAGCTGCGGCAAGCCGCTGTCGGCGAAATCCTGCGTGGTGCCGATGGCGACGCGCCCGTCGGCGTGCGCGCCTTTGAGGGCCAGCCACGCCTCGCGGTGCGCGGCAAGGATGCGACGCGCGTGAACGATCAGATCCTCGCCTGCCGACGTCAGGCCGCGCCCTCGCCCCTGCGGCACCAGCAGCGGTTCGCCGACAACATCCTCCAGCCGCTGCATCTGCGCGGTCACTGCGGACGGCGAGCGACCGACGATCGACGCGGCCCGCGCCAGGGAACCGCCGTCGACGAAAGCGAGGAAAGTCTTGAGGAGGTCGGGATCGAACATCTGCATAATTCGACACTATCAAAGTGTTTATCAAAAACAATTCGATTTTTTTGATCAAAGGACGATGGCATGATTTTCTCGACGGCGAAGAGGCGCCGCTTGAAACCGAGGAGAAGAAATATGCCGATCATCAATGTCAGCGTTACCGGCAAGCCCGATGCCGCTTTGTCCGCCGCCATTGCCAAGGAAGTGACCGAACTGACGGCCACGCATCTGCGCAAGGACGCGACGATCACAGCTGTTGCCATTTCCTATCACGACCCCGAGCACTGGTTCGCCGGCGGCAAGTCGCTGGCCGAGCATGGCACCAACACGGCCTGGCTCGACATCAAGGTTGTCGACGGCACCAACACCAAGCTCGAACTGGAGGCGTATCTGCAGGCAATTTTCGCGGCATTCGGCCGGCTGCTGGGTAAGGTGCATGAGGAAAGCTACGCCCTCGTGCATGAAGTGCCTGCAGCCGCCTATGGCTTTGGCGGCAAGACGCAGGAATTCCGGTTCATCAGCGGAAGGATGAAAGCGGCGTAGCTGCGATAGGCAGCCGAGCCGAATCAAACATAGAAGAGAAGGAAAAATGGAGCCGCATTGACGTTGATCCAACTTCGGCTAGGTTCTCACCCGAAGCGGCCACTGAAGAGCCGTGACGTGAGATCGTTGGGAGATGCGGCGATGATCCTGACACTGGCGCTGCTTGCGGGTCTTGTCGCGGCCTGGCTGCTGATCGGCGTGGTGGAGAAGTTCCGCCTCGGCCTGCGTTTGAGCCAGGCGCTGCTCTACGTGCCGTTCAAGCTCGCCTACCGGATCAGCGACGAGCGCATCAAGATTGCGCGCAGGTCGGTGGCCCCGGTCATCTATGTCATCTGGCATCAGTCACGCATCGAGCCGGCGCTGATGCTGTCGCTGCTGCCGGAGGACACGCTGCACATCCTCGACCAGGCTTCGGCCAGATCGCCGTGGCTGGAGCCGTGGCGCGAGCTCGGCCGCACCATCGCCTTCAACGCCGAGCATGTCTTCGTCAGCCGCAGATTGGTGCGGGTGCTGAAGGGCAAGGGCCGGCTCGCCGTTTACCTGCCGGATGCGGTCGAGCCAGACGTCAAGTCGTTTCGGTTGTTTCGCGCCATCACCCGTATCGCCATGCAGGCCGACGCCCGTATCGTGCCGGTCTTCGTTGCCGGCGCACGCAGCCTGCCGGCCTCGCTGACGCCGGCGGACAAGGCGCCGCGCCATTGGTTTCCGCAGCTGTCGATCAGCGCGCTGGAGCCGATGACCATCGCCGAGCTGGTGGCGCGGAACCCAGATCAGGCCTCCAACACCAATGCGCTGTTTGATCGCTTCGCCGAGGCCAGGCTTTTCGGCAGTGATCTCGACCGAGGGCTGTTCCTCGCCATGCGCGATGCGGCCGACCGTGTTGGCGCTTCGCACCCAATAATCGAGGACGTCATTGGCGGTGCCCTGAGCTACCGGAAAGTGTTCATCGGCGCCAGGGTTTTGGGCCGACGGTTCGAGGCAATAACAGCGCCGGGCGAAGCGGTTGGGCTGCTCCTGCCCAACGCCAATGGCGTCGTGCTGTCGTTCGTCGGACTTTTGTCGGCTGCGCGGGTGGCAGCAATGATCAACTATACTGCCGGCCCGGCCAGCGTCACCGCCGCCGTCCGCACGGCGATGATCCGAACCGTGGTCTCCTCACGCGCCTTTGTCGAAAAGGCCAACCTCGCCGACATCGTCGAGGCGGTGGAAAAGGGCGGGGCGAAACTGCTGTGGCTGGAGGATGTCCGCGCAAGCGTGACCGTGCTGGACAAGGCCGCAGCCGGCTTGCTGTGGCGCTGGCCGTTGCAGCGCCAGGATGCAGCCAAGCCGGCGGTGATCCTGTTCACCTCCGGCTCGGAAGGCACGCCCAAGGCCGTGGTGCTGTCGCACCGGAACCTTCTTGCCAATACGATGCAGGCGGAAGCTCGCATCACCATCTCGCCGGCCGATATCCTGCTCAACGTGCTGCCGGTGTTCCACTCGTTCGGGCTGACCGGCGGCACCATCCTGCCGCTGGTCACCGGAGTAAAGCTGTTCCTCTACCCGTCACCGCTCCACTACAAACTTATTCCGGAGGTGGCGCGCAAGGTCCGGCCGACGGTGATGTTCGGCACCGACACGTTCCTCGCCAACTATGCCCGCACCGCCAAGGACGGCGATTTTTCCAGCCTGCGCTTCGTCGTGGCCGGTGCCGAGGCGGTGAAGCCGGAGACGCGCCGGGTTTACCGCGAGCGCTTCCAGGCCGAGATCATCGAAGGTTTTGGCTTGACCGAGGCCGCACCAGTGGTTGCCGTCAACACCGCCATCCACGGCCGCGATGGAACGGTCGGGCGGCTGCTGCCGGCCATGCGCATGAAACTCGAACCAGTCGAAGGCATCAGCGACGCCGGCCGGCTGTGGCTCGACGGGCCGAACCTGATGATGGGCTACATGACCGGCGACCGGCCTGGCGAGTTGCAGCCGCTCGAAGGCTGGCACGACACCGGCGATATCGTTTCGGTCGATCGCGAAGGCTTCATCACCATTCGCGGCCGCGCCAAGCGCTTCGCGAAGATAGCCGGCGAGATGGTATCGCTTGGTGCGGTCGAGATGTTGGTGCAGTCGCTGTGGCCGGAAGAGCATCACGCCGTGGTAGCGGTGCCGGACAAGCGGCGCGGCGAGCGCCTCGTTCTGGTCACCACCGCCGACAATGCCGATCCCCACGAATTGCGCGAATTCGGCAAAAAAGCCGGCGCGGCCGAACTGATGGTGCCGAACGACATCGTCAAGGTCGAGGAGATCCCTGTACTGGGCTCCGGCAAGACCGACTATGTCTCGACTAGAAAGCTGGCACTCGAGAGGCTGGGACTGAGCGCAGCCGCCTGAGGTTTGCTGTCGAGAACTCTAAAGCGCGTCGCGTTCGACCGGCCTTGTGCGACACGCTTTAGATTCTTGCTTTTATGCATGCCGTTATCGCAAAACCGCTGCACACTTTTGCGCGAATGCATTAGAAGACCACCACCGACAACAGCAGAATGGCGCCGACGGCCATCATCAGCAGGCCCGGCCAGTTCTGCGACAGGCCGAGAAAACGGAGCCCGCGCCGCCGCGGCTCCAGGGTCGGACCTGGTGTTGCGAGATAAGGCGTCGGACTGTCCGGCGCGGTGGAGACAGCGGCCGGTTCACTAAGCCGCCCGCGCATGATGGCTGCTACCGCCATATAGACGAGGCCGGCGACAGTCAGTAACACGCCGATGAGGATGACAGCCATTTCTCCTCGTTTCCGATGGTTCTGAGCCCGATGCGGCAGCTTGCGCGACGTAGATGACGTACCACGAGCAGCCGCTCAGACGGACCTACCAAACACAAACGGTCTAGCCGCCCAGCAAGTTCCGAAACCGGTGTTTTTGAGGTGCATTCCACAGCGCCGCGCGCTGTGTGAGCCGGTCCTGAGTCTAAACGGACGACCCTTTTCGGAATCATGCACTGCCAGGCCCAACGCGAACTGGCACCAAATCTGTCAGCCAATATCCGAGGACGGCACCTTCTCGCCTTCGCGCTTGGCGCGTCTCGAATAGGCGCGCACGCTGAACGGCAAGAAGACCAGATAGCCGGCAACCGAGGCCGTCAGCGTATACCAGGGATAGGTCATCAAAAGCAGGACGTAGAGGACGACTGCGAGGATGATCGGCAGCACTCTGTCGCCCGGTATCCTGACGCTCTTGCCGGAATAGACGGGCAGTCTGCTGACCAGCAGGAACGCCACCAATATTGTAAAGCCGGTGGCAATGAAGGCTGCCAGGCGGCTGGGTTCAAGCCCAAGCCTGAGGAAGAACAGATAGAGCGGCAGCATCACCAGCACCGCACCCGCCGGCGCCGGCACGCCGACGAAATATTCGGTCTGCCACTGCGGACGGTCGAGCTCTTCGTCGAGCACGTTGAAACGGGCAAGCCTCATCCCACAGGCGATGGTGAACAGCAGCGCGGCGATCCAGCCCGGCGAACCTGCCCTGTCGAGCAGAAAGGCATAGAGCACCAGCGCCGGTGCCACGCCGAAATTGACGATATCGGCCAGCGAATCCATCTGGGCGCCGAATTTGGAAGTCGCCTTCAGCATTCGCGCCAGACGGCCGTCGATACCATCGAGGAAGGCCGCGAGCAGCACCATCACCACCGCTGGCTCGAAGCGGCCCTCGAAGCCGAAGCGAATACCGGACAGGCCGGCGCAGATGGCGAGCACCGTGACCAGATTGGGCAGCACCATGCGCATCGGGATTTCGCGAATGCGCGGGCCACCGCCGCCATGCGCCTCGAATTTCTTGAACGGCGGGGCCACCGGTCAGGAGATCCGCACGAGCGGCGTTGCGGCAACGCCGCCGAATTCCGCCAGCACCGTCTCACCGCCAACCGCGGTCTGGCCGACGGCGACACGCGGCGTCGCGGTCGAGGGCAGGAATACATCGACGCGCGAGCCAAAGCGGATCAGCCCGAAGCGCTCGCCGGTGCCGATGGCGCCGCCGGGCTCGGCCCAGCAGACGATGCGCCGCGCCACGAGGCCGGCGATCTGCACCGCGGCCACCGTTCCATTGGGGCTTTCGATGACCAGCCCGTTGCGCTCGTTCTCGGTGCTTGCCTTGTCGAGTTCGGCATTGAGGAATTTTCCTGGCCGATGCTCGATCCTGGAAATGCGGCCACGCACCGGAGAGCGGTTAACGTGGCAGGAAAAGACGTTCATGAATACCGAGATGCGGGTCATTTCGCCGCCGCCGAGGCCAAGCTCGCGCGGCGGCACTGCCGGGCCAACCGCCGAAACGATGCCGTCGGCCGGGCTGACAACCAACCGGTCGTCGATCGGCGTGACACGCTCGGGATCGCGGAAGAAATAGGCGCACCAGGCCGTCAGGATGAGACCGATCCAGAACAGGGTCGAGGAGAAATAGCCAAGAAAGAGCGTCGCCGCGCCGAATGCAGCGATAAAGGGATAACCCTCGCGATGGATCGGAACGAACGCATTCTTGATCGTGTCAACGAGGCTCATGGGATGAGGGCAACCTTGGTTCCAAGTCCGGCCTCAATAGCGGAAACACCCCGCGGTCGCAACGCGACAATGAGAGCGCTCGGGGGGTGGCGGTCGCCGCCGTTTCAGGATGCCGTTAGCAGCATCCGGACTGCCGAAGTGATCAACCGGAAATGTTCATTGCGATTGTCGGAACGCAGCACTCTCGCCCGTCCTTGGCAAGACAGCGCCTCTCATCGGCCTTTCGGCCATGACGATTTGCGCAAACCCGGAGGTTCTCGGCCCATGCAGAAATCAGCAGCTAGGCAAGTGCAAGTGGTGATGAACGGCTTGGCCTTCGGCGAGTCACCGCGCTGGCACGATGGCCGGCTGTGGTTCTGCAACTGGGGCACAGGCCAGATCATCGCCGTTGACGCCCTAGGCAACAGCGAGATCGCGCTCACCGTGCCGGCCACCCTGCCCTATTCCATTGACTGGCTGCCGGACGGGCGCCTGCTTGTCGTGTCCGGCCGCGAAGGGCTGATCCTCAGGCAGGAGGCAGACGGGACATTGGTCACCCATGCCGATCTGAGACAACTATCAAAGAGCCCGTGGAACGAGATCGTCGTCGATGGACGCGGCAACATCTATGTCAATGGTGGTGGGCCTGCTCCGGGTCCCGGCCAGCATTTCGGCCCCGGCGCCATCGTGCTGGTCGCGCCTGACGGCTCGGTTCAGCAGGTGGCTGAGAACCTCGCCTTCGCCAATGGCATGGCGGTGACGCCTGACAACAAGACGCTTATCGTTGCCGAGTCCCACGCCAACCGGCTGACCGCCTTCGACATCGCTGCCGATGGTGGCCTTTCCAACCGGAGGGTCTGGGCCGATCTCGGCAACGGTTTTCCCGACGGCATCTGCCTAGATGCCGAAGGTGCGGCGTGGTACGCCGACGTTCCCAACCGGCATTGCGTGCGGGTGCGCGAGGGCGGCGCGATGCTCGAAAGTGTCGATGTCGACCGCGGCTGCTTTGCCTGCATGCTCGGCGGCAGCGAGGGAAAAACGCTGTTCATCGTCGCCGCCGAATGGCGCGGCTTCGAACATATGATCAGCGATGCCCGTACCGGCCAAGTGCTCAGCGTCGACGCTACTGCGCCGGGCGCCGGCTGGCCGTAGAGAGCTTACATCCCGTGAATCCGCTGATAGTTGGCAATATCGGCCTTGACGCCAAGTCGCGCGATGGTCTCCTGAGGATTGAAGCCGCTGCGCTCATGCGCGGCCTTGATGATCGGCACGACCTTGTCGACGGCGGCCTGCCCTTCCCATTCGACAATGGTCACGAGGTTGAACTCGCCCGGCCCCGAGAATTGCTCAAGCAGGAAATCCTGGACGAACCCTTGCTGCTGGCGCAGCAAATCATGCGTCATCCGGACCTTGGCAAGAATCTCCTCGCGGGCGTTGGCCGGAACGACAAACTTGTCCACCCGGAATACACTGCCGCCACTAACTGCCTGATTTATCCCATTCATATCGATTGTCTCCGTTTTTGAACGACGCATCTTGCTGCGATCCAAAACGGCCTACGATCTCAACTTAAGTTGAGGTCAAGCACGAATTTTCAGCTCACCTCCGAGGTGCGGCGGCGGACGACGACGCCGAACTCGTCGCTTTCGCGGGCAATGCGCAGCCGCTCCTCGGCCTCGCTTGCCTCGCGCTGGCGGTCCCACATCGATGCATAAAGGCCGCGCTTGGCTATCAAGGCGACATGGGTGCCGCGCTCGGCGATCTGGCCATCCTGCAGGACGATGATCTCGTCGGCCGAAATCACTGTGGACAGCCGATGGGCGATGACGAGGGTGGTGCGGCCCTGGCTGACCAGGTCGAGTGCCGCCTGGATCTCCTGCTCGGTGTGGCTGTCCAGCGCCGAGGTCGCCTCGTCGAGCATCAGGATCGGCGGTGCCTTCAAAATGGTGCGGGCAATCGCCACCCGCTGCTTCTCGCCGCCGGACAGTTTTAATCCGCGCTCGCCGACCATTGAGCGATAGCCGTCGGGCAGCCGCTCGATGAACGGTCCGATCTGGGCCAGTTCTGCCGCCTTGCGCACATCCTCCTCGCTGGCGCCGACGCGGCCGTAGCGGATGTTGTAGGCGATGGTGTCGTTAAACAGCACCGTGTCCTGCGGCACCATGCCGATGGCAGCGCGCAAGCTCTCCTGCGTCACGTCGCGAATGTCCTGGCCGTCGATCAGAATCTTGCCGCGCTGGATGTCGTAGAAGCGAAACAAAAGCCGCGAAATGGTCGACTTGCCGGCTCCGGAGGGGCCGACGATGGCCACCGTCTTGCCGGCTGGCACCTCGAAGCTGATGCCCTTCAGGATCTTGCGGTTGGGGTCGTAGGAAAAATGTACGTCGCGGAACTCGACCCTGCCGGCATCGACGACCAGCGGCTTGGCGCCCGGCCGATCGACGATCTCACGCTTGACGTCAAGCAGATCGAACATGTTTTCGATGTCGGTCAGGCCCTGGCGAATTTCGCGGTAGATCATGCCGATGAAATTCAACGGCACCGAAAGCTGTATGAGCATGGCGTTGACGAAGACGAAATCGCCGACGCTCTGTGTGCCCGCCTTCACCTCGAGCGCCGACATCACCATGACGACGGTCATGCCGATACCGAAGATCACACCTTGGCCGAAGTTCAGCCAGCCAAGCGAGGTCCAGGTCCTGGTCGCCGCCAACTCATAGCGCGCCGTGGACCGGTCGAACCGCTCGGCCTCCATGGCTTCGTTATTGAAATATTTGACTGTTTCGTAGTTGAGCAGCGAGTCGATCGCCTTCGTGCTGGCTTCATTGTCGCTTTCGTTCATCTCACGGCGGATCGAAATACGCCAATCGCTCGCCCTAACGGTGAACCAGACATAGAGCCAGACCGTGACCGCGATCACCAAGACGTATAGCCAGCCATAGGCGACGGCGAAGATGCCGGCGGTGAGCGCGAATTCGACGATTGTCGGCGCCGTCGCCAGCATGGTGAAGCGGACGATCGTCTCGATGCCCTTGGTGCCGCGCTCGATGACGCGCGACAGTCCGCCGGTGCGCCGTTCGAGGTGGAAGCGCAGCGACAGTTCGTGCATGTGCACGAAGGTGCGGAAGGCGAGCCGGCGCACCGCATGCTGGCCGACCCGTGCAAACAGGGCGTCGCGTAACTGGTTGAAGCCGAGCTGCACCAGCCGCACGGCATTGTAGGCGACGACCAGCATGACCGGCGCCAGCAACAGGGCCGGCAGCGGCGGCGGCGATTTGCTATCGCCGGCCAGTGCGTCGGTCGCCCATTTGAAGAAATAGGGTCCGGCCACCAGGGTCAGCTTGGCGACAACCAGCAGTACGGTTGCCCACACCACGCGCGCCCTCAGGTCGGCGCGGTCGGCCGGCCACATATAGGGCCAGAGATTGCGCAACGTTCTGAAGGTCGAGCCGGAATCTGCGGAAACGGTTTTCTCGGCCATTCTTGTTTACCTTTATGATTTTAGCGGCCGGAGCAGCAGGAATCGACCAGCGCGGCCAGCGATGCCGAAACATCGGCGAGCGCGGCGCGGTCGAGCTCATAGCGCGAGCGCTGGCGGTCAGGCTCGAAGCGGATCAGCCCGGCCTCAACCAGGATCTTCAAATGCTGGGAAACGGTGGACTGCGCCAGGTCGAGATGCTCGACGACCTCTCGACAGCAGCAGGAACGGCTTGCGGAAAGGTGTTTGAGAATTTCGATCCGCGCTGGATGCGAAAGGGCCGCGAGCCGGACAGCGACAGCGCGGCTATCCGGCGTGCAGTTGGCCGGCGTGCAGTTGGCCGGCGCGCGTTCATCTGCCGCGCGGCTTCGGTCCGTTACGAGGGGGGATTCGGTCATCGTCCATCGGCGATAAACGATGACTGGCCCTGCCGCAAGCTATCCTGATGGGCAGAACGGCTACTCGGTCTTGACTGGCGCCGTCGTCATCTGGTCGCCCATTGCCTTGAGATCGGCGGGCTCGCCTTCCTTCGATTTCTCCGGCACCTTGAACACCTGCCCCGGCCAGATGCGGTTCGGATTGCTGATCTGGTCCTGGTTGGCGAGATAGATGGTCGAGTAGCGCATGCCCTGGCCATAGACCCGCCGCGAAATCCGCCACAGCGTGTCATGGCGGCGGATGATGACTGCGCCATCGGCATGTTCGAGCTTTGGCGCCACGGTCTCGGGAGTTTCGCCCGGGGGCGTTGCGACAGCCATTTCGGCCGGGGCCTCGGTTGCAGGAGCGGGGGCAGTTGCGGGCGTTTCGGCGGCCGTTGCCGGTGCGGCTTCGGTCGCCGGAGCATTCGGCTCGGCTGGTTTTATCCCGGCAGGCTTCTGCTCGGCCGGCGCCACGGCCGCAACCGCCTCACCAGGCTCGCGCTCGAACGGCACAGCCGCACGGGCCACCACCGTCACGCCGTCGGCGTCGAGCGCATCGACGTGGATGGTGTAGGTGCCGACCGGGATGTCGCGTGTCGCTTCGACCAGGAAGTGGCGGTCGGGCGAGGTCTTCGCGTCACCGAGCAGGATATCGTTGGCATAGGCACGCACCTTGCGGCCGGGATCGGCAAGGCCGGCAACGAAAATCTTGTTACCGTCGATTTCGACAGCTTCGACGACGATCTTCGGCTCCGCCGCGGGAGTGGCGGGCGCTGCCGGTGTGGCGGGTGCTGCCGGAGCCGGCGCGGCTTCAACAGCGGCCGGCGCGGCAGGAGCAGGCGCTGCTGGAACATCAGCCGCCGGGGCGGCTGGCGCCGGCGCTGCGGCAGCCGGCAATTCGGTGCCGGTGGCGGGTGGCTGAACGGCCGCCTGTTCGCCGACAGGCGGCGAGGCGTCAGATTTCGCCTGAGGGCCCGGAACAGTGAGCAGTTCGGACGGCTTGCCCGGCTCCTCGACCATTGCCAGCACCTGGCCGGTGGAATTCTGGGGGATCGAAACGACGGCGGTCTGCGCCGAGGCGGTCACGACATTGCCAGCCGTCGAGCGCAGTGTGATCGTGTAGTCGCCGGGCTTCAGCGGATCGTCGAGAATAATGGCAAAGGCGCCGTCGGGACCGGCGACCGTCGAGCCGAGGACAGCCGAACCGTTGAGAATCTCGACCTTGGCGTTGGGCGCCGCATTGCCGGCGACGACGATCGAGCCGTTGCTTTCGACGCGCACGATGTCGAAGGTCGGCACGATTGCACCTGCTGTGGCCGGCGCGGCGGGCGCTGCCGCATCGGTGGACGCGGCAGACGCAGGCGGCAGCCGGCCCTCGGTCGCCGGAGCGGCCGGTTTCGAAGCCGGCGGCGTCAGCGCCGCGACCTCCGCAGGCCGGGTAGAATTGAGATACGGGTCGAGCGCGCCCGATACATAGGCGGTTCCCGCCGCGGCGACAGAGCCGCCAGCCGCGAACAAAAACGCCTTCAATGGATTAATTGCCATGTTTCCCTGCCCCTTAGCCACCTAATTTCGGTCTAGCCTGTTTTACCAAAGCCGACAAGAAAAAGCCCGCCCCAGGGCTTGACCATGCCAATAGTCCCTATCACCAATCATAACATGAACACGATTCGATCTGTCTGCGTCTATTGCGGCTCGTCCCCGGGCCGAGATGAAACCTATATCAAGGCCGGACACCTGCTTGGCCGCTCGATCGCCAAGTCCGGCCTGCGTCTGATTTATGGCGGCGGCACTAAAGGTATCATGGGTGCCGTCGCTGAAGGGGCATTAAAGGCCGGTGGCAAGGTAACCGGCATAATTCCGCGTTTTCTGATCAACAGGGAGGCGACCGAAACCGCGCTTAACCGGCTCGACGAGCTCGTCGTCACCGACAACATGCACGAGCGCAAGCACAGGATGTTCGAGAAATCCGACGCCTTTGTGGCGTTGCCCGGCGGCATCGGCACCGTCGAGGAGATCGTCGAGATCATGACTTGGGCGCAGCTCGGCCATCACCGCAAGCCGATCGTCTTCGGCAACGTCGGAGGGTTCTGGGATCCGATGCTGGCGTTGCTCGACCACATGGCAGCGGAGGGCTTCATCCACACGGCGCAACGGGTCAAGCCGCTGGTGGTCGAGGATCCGGAAGCAATCGTCGCCGCTATCATGGTGGCGGGATTCTCCGTCGATGCACCGACGGAGGGCGTGCAGTCGGTGATTGATAAGATGTAGAGTGAATGGTGAATGGTGAATGGTGAATGGTGAATGGTGAATGGTGAATGGTGAAGTAGAAGACTTTCCAAACCGGCGCCTGTCTATTCACTATTCACTCCTTCCCTACTGCCTTCCTCAAGTCTCCGATGACCGCACGCTTGTCCTGACGCCGCCAGGCGAGATGGATCGAGACGGTGCGTTCGAACCACGGCAGATCGCGAAACACGATCTGAAGCGGGGCGGCACTCCGCAGGCTGGCCTGCACCGTCGCCAGCCCAAGCCCGGCGCTGACCAAGCCCAACGACGTCAACGGATCGGTCGTCTCATAGGCTATGTCGGGCAGGAAACCGGCCTTCGCACAGGCGGCGAGAAATTGGCTACGGTTGGTGTCGTCAGGCTGGCGCACCACCGTGATCCAGGTACGGCCGTCCAGTTGCTGCGGCAGTATCTCCGCGATTTCTGCCAATGGATCGCCTTCCGGCATCGCCAGAACCAGCGGCTCGCGCATGATGAGCATGGCGACGATGTCGGGATCATCGGCAGAAGGAGGCGTGTTGACAAGGCCCAGATCGAGCGATCGTTCGCGCAGCGCTTCGATCTGGGCGGCGGAACGCTGACCCTTCAGTTGAAGATGAAATTCGGGCCGGTCGCGGCGAAACTGGCGCAGCATCCGAGCGACAAGCCCGGCATGGACCGCACCTTCCACATAACCGATGGCGAGACGGCCGACCGTACCGCTGGCGAGATTGCGGCCGAGTTCCTCGAGCCGTCTTGCATGGGCCAGCAGCGCACGCGCCTCGGCAAGAAAAGCGCGGCCCTCGGCATTGAGATGAACACGCTGCCTCGCCCTCTCGAACAGTGCGACGCCCAGCTGCTCCTCCAGCTGAATGATCTGACGGCTGAGCGGCGACTGCGAGATGTGCAGCAATTCGGCGGCACGCCCGACGTTGCCGGTTTCGGCCACCGTGATGAAATAGCGGAGCTGGCGCAGGTCGAACATTGTTGCTTCGATGCTCAAGTCCCGTGAGGTCTCAAATTTAGCCTAATCAGTCTTGGACTGTCTGGCCAGCAGAAGCGAATATTTCCGCCATTCCAACGGCCAACATCAGGAGATTCCGATGCAGTTCTTTGCCCTTCTTGCGCGCAACACCGAAAAGTTCACCGACGCCGATTTCGCGCCGCTGCTGCCTGGCGAGGCCGAGCAGCGCCGCACGCTCTATGCCGAAGGCGCCGTGCGTCAGGTGTGGAATCGGGGCGACATTCCCGGCAGCGGCATGATGTTCGAAGCCGGCAGCGATGTCGATGTGCGCCACCATCTTGCAACTTTACCGCTGGTCAAGGCCGGCATGATGGATATTGCCGCCGTCGTGCCGCTGCAGCCATATCCCGGCTTCGGGCCGAAGCGCTGAGCGCTCGTGAAAGACGCGGCTGCCGGCATTAAGACCGGCCAGCCGCCTTTCTTCGTTACGCGGCTCGAGCTGATGCGGAAACGGTCTTGCGCGCCGAAGAAAACATCGACCAGGAGTACATCGCCAGTGCCGCCCAGATCAGCCCGAAGGCTATGGCCTGAACACTGCCGAAGGGTTCGCCGAAAATCAGCACCGCGATCAAAAAGACGATCGTCGGCGCGATATATTGCATGATGCCGATGGTGGAGAGGCGCAGCAGCCTGGCGCCGAACGCAAACAACAGCAGAGGCACGGCGGTGACCGGACCGCAGCCGATCAGCAAGGCGGTGTCGTTCAGCGAGCTGGAGACGAAATGATCCTGTCCTGTGGCGATCAGGAAGATGATGTAGCCGAGTGCCGGCACCGACAGCAGCAGCACTTCAAGCAGGAAGCCCTGGCTCGGGCCGATTGGCAGCGTCTTGCGGAAGAAGCCATAGGCGGCAAAGGAAAAGGCTAGCACCAGCGACACCCAGGGCAGTTTGCCGGCGTCGATGGTCAGCACCGCGACCGCGATTGCCGCCAGCACCACCGCCGCGATCTGCAGGCGGTCGAGCCGCTCGCCGAGGAGCAGCGCGCCGACAACGACGCTGACCAGCGGGTTGATGTAGTAGCCGAGCGCGGTCTCGATGGTGCGGTCGACCGCGATCGCCCAGACATAGATGCCCCAGTTGACCGAGATCAGCGCCGCCGTCAGCACCGCCATCGAAATGATGCGCGGTGAACGAACTGCCGCTTTGAAATCGGCAGTGCGGCCGGCCCAGACCAGGACAGCGGCCGCGATCGGCACCGACCAGACGATGCGGTGGGCAATGACTTCGGCCAGCGGCAGATGCGCGACAGCCTTCATGTAGAAGGGCAGCAGCCCCCAAAGCAGGTAGGCGCCGAGCGCCAGCAGGAAGCCGCGACGAGCTTTGGTATCGGCCTCGATTTGAAGTGCTTGGGTAGCCATGGCCCAAGGCTATGCGCCAGCGGCTTGCCCAAAACCATCGCAAATTGCTGATGGATCAATGGAGTCTCGCTGATGGTTCAACGCTATTCCGCCGCCGCCAATCCCGCCATGTCGCGGTTCTTCATCAGCTTGTAGACGATCGAATCCATCAGCGCCTGGAACGAAGCATCGATGATGTTTTCGGAGACACCGACTGTCCACCAGCGCGCACCGGTGCCGTCATGCGATTCGATCAGCACGCGGGTGATCGCCTCGGTGCCGCCATTGAGGATACGCACCTTGAAGTCGGCCAGTTCGAGATCGGCGATCTCGCTCTGGAATTTGCCGAGATCCTTGCGCAGCGCAATGTCGAGCGCGTTGACCGGGCCATGGCCTTCGGCGACCGACATCTTCTCCTCGCCCTCGACCAGCACTTTCACGATCGCCTCCGAGACCGTCTTCAGCTGGCCGTTGGCGTCGAAGCGGCGCTCGACCATGCAGCGGAACGAGGTGACGCGGAAGAATTCCGGCAGGCCATGCAGCATCTTGCGCGCCAGAAGCTCGAAGCTGGCGTCGGCGCCTTCGTACGCGTAGCCCTCCGCCTCACGTTCCTTGACTACAGCGATCAGCGCATCGAGGCGATGGTCATCCCGGGGCATGTCGATGCCGCGCCGCTTCAGCTCGGCGAGGAAATTGGCCTTGCCACCTTGGTCCGAAACCATGACGCGGCGGCGGTTGCCGACAGTCTCTGGCGGCACATGCTCGTAGGTCGCCGGCTCCTTGGCCAGCGCCGAGGCATGGATGCCGGCCTTGGTGGCGAAAGCGGAGGCGCCGACATAGGGCGCTTGCGCTTCGGGCGCGCGGTTCAGCAACTCGTCGAAGGCGCGGGACAGGCGCGATATACCGGTCAACGCTTCTGCCGAAATGCCTGTAGCAAAGCGGCCCGAAAAGGCCGGCTTCAACGCCAATGTCGGCACGATCGAGATCAGGTTGGCGTTGCCGCAGCGCTCGCCGATGCCGTTCAGCGTGCCCTGGATCTGGCGCACGCCGGCCCCCACGGCGGCAAGCGAATTCGCCACCGCCTGGCCGGTGTCGTCATGGGCGTGGATGCCGAGATGATCGCCCGGTATGCCGGCGGCGATCACCTTTTCGACGATGGCGCGCACCTCGGAGGGCTGCGTGCCGCCATTGGTGTCGCACAGCACCACCCAGCGCGCGCCGGCATCGTAGGCCGTCCTGGCGCAGGCCAGCGCATAATCTGGATTGGCCTTGAAGCCGTCGAAGAAATGCTCGCAGTCGACCATCGCCTCCTTGCCGGCAGTGAGCGCCGCCTCGACCGAGGCCTTGATCGCCTCGAGGTTCTCCTCATTGGTGCAGCCGAGCGCGACGCGGACATGGTAGTCCCAACTCTTGGCGACGAAGCAGATGGCGTCCGACTTCGACTGGACCAGCGCGCCAAGCCCAGGATCGTTCGAGATCGACACTCCTGCCCGTTTGGTCATGCCAAAGGCAACGAACTTGGCATCGGCCGTGCGGCGCTCGGCAAAGAAGGCGGTGTCGGTTGGATTGGCGCCGGGGTAGCCGCCCTCGACGTAGTCGATGCCGAACTCGTCGAGCAGCTTGGCGATGGCGATCTTGTCCTCGACGGAGAAGTCGACACCCGGCGTCTGCTGACCATCGCGCAGCGTGGTGTCGAACAGATAAAGGCGCTCGCGAGCCATGGTCATTTCCCGGCAAACATGTCCGTTGCGCGGATCAGCCTGTCGAGGATGCCCGGCTCCGAATAGGCGTGGCCGGCGCCTTCGATCAGATGGAAATCCGCTTGCGGCCACGCCTTGTGCAGCGCCCAGGCGTAGCGCGCCGGGCACGGCATGTCGTAGCGGCCGTGAACGATGGTACCCGGGATATCCTTAAGCTTCCATGCATCGCGCAGCAGCTGTCCCTCTTCCAGCCAGCCGGCATGGACGAAATAGTGGTTCTCGATGCGGGCGAAAGCCAGGGCATAATCATCCTGGCCGAAGGGACCGCTGGTTTCCGGTTCCGGCAGCAGCGTGATCGTCTCGCCTTCCCACAGGCTCCAGGCGCGGGCGGCCTCGACCTGCGCCACAGGATCGCTGCCGACCAGCCGTTTGCGGTAGGCGGCCATCATGTCGCCGCGCTCGGCCTCCGGGATCGGCGCCAGAAACCGCTCCCACTTGTCGGGGAACATCTCCGACACGCCGAACTGGTAGTACCATTCGAGTTCGGCGCGGGTCAGCGTGTAGATGCCGCGCACGACCAGTTCGCTGACCCGCTCGGGGTGGGTCTCGGCATAGGCCAGCGCCAGCGTCGAACCCCACGAACCGCCGAACACCAGCCATTTGTCGAAGCCGCACATTTTTCGCAGGCGCTCGATGTCGGCGACCAGGTGCCAGGTGGTGTTGGCTTCAAGCGAGGCATTGGGCGTCGATTTTCCGCAGCCGCGCTGGTCGAACAGGATGACATCGTACAGCTTCGGATCGAACAGCCGCCGGTGCTTTGGCGAAATGGTGCCGCCCGGCCCGCCATGCAGGAAGACAGCCGGCTTGGCCCCTCTGGTGCCGGAGCGCTCCCAATAGACCTGATGGCCATCGCCAACGTCGAGCATGCCGGACTCGAAAGCCTCGATCTCGGGATAGAGGGTACGGAATTCGCTGCTCATAATTTCAGGCCCTGCTGCGGCCAGTTGGCCGTCTCGTGATCGGGATGCTGGAAGGAGATGATGGATTCCTGTCGCGCGTAGAAATCCGGGTCGTCATGGATCGGCGCGTCGAAGATCGTCTCGACCCAAGGCAGCCTGGCGGCGTAGTTAACCTGGATCTGCGGCGCCAGATCGGAACGGTCGTCGAAGGCGCCGATGGCGATCTCCAGCGCGCCGGGCTGGCGGTAGGTCAGCGGTGTGCCGCAGCGGGCGCAGAAGCCGCGATCGATGTTGACCGACGACTGAAAGTAACTCGGCTCCTCGCGCACCCATTCGACCCCGTCGCTCGGCACTGTCACCAGCGCGCCGAAAAACGACCCGAACTGTTTCTGGCACATGCGGCAATGACAAATGGACGAGCGGCCGAGCGCCCCGTGGATGCGGAAGCGCACGGCGCCGCACTGGCAGCCGCCGGTACGAACGGTTTCGGTCATGATTTTTCCTCCGGCGGCCATTGTTCGGTGTCGTGGTCGGGATGTTGGTAGGAGACGAGATCGGCGAGATAGGAGGCCGACGAGACGTCGGCCATCGTTTCCTCACCTGGCAATTCGTGGACGTGATCCACGTACGGGAGCTTGGCTTCTACACCCCATTGGATGGTCGGGGCGATCTCCTCGGGGTGGTCGAATGTGGCGATGGCGAGGGCCACCCCGTCGGGCGCTTCGAAGGTCAGCGGCGTGCCGCATTCGGCGCAGAAACCGCGCAAAGCCGCGTTGGACGAGCGGAAGCGTTTGGGCTCACCGCGCGTCCAGTCCAGCCTTGCGCCGCGCACCGAGACCAGCGGCAGGTAGAAATTGCCGCTCGCCTTCTGGCACATGCGACAATGGCATACGGAAGCATCGCCGAGAGCTCCTTCGACGCGGAAGCGCACCGCGCCGCACTGGCAGCCGCCTGTATAGACCGGTCTGTTGTCGAGGCTCATCGCGCACTACTCCGGGGCATGGCAAACCGCCTCGACATTGTTGCCGTCGGGATCGAAAACAAAGGCGCCATAATAGTTCGGATGGTAGTGCGGGCGCAGGCCCGGCCCGCCATTGTCCTTGCCGCCGGCGGCAATCGCCGCGGCGTGAAAGGCATCGACCTCGGCGCGGCTGCGAGCGGTGAAGGCGACATGCTGATGATCCTTCGGCTTGTCCTTGCCGGCATGCAGCCAAAACACCGGCCGGTCGCGGCCGTAGCCGCCGACCTTGGCGCCGCCGGTATATCCCTGCGGCACCATGTAAAGCAGCGAGGCGCCGAGCGGCGCTATCGCCCTGTCGTAAAAAGCCTTCGACGCGTCGAAATCCGAAACGGTGATGCCGAGATGATCGATCATCTTTTTACCTCCCAGGTGGTGATGCGTTCGCCGGTGACGGGGTCCTTGCCGTCCTTCAACTGGATGCCTTGCGTCAGCAACTCGTCGCGGATGCGGTCGGCCTCGGCCCAGTTCTTGGCGGCGATCAGCGCGAGGCGTTTGGCGATCGCCTTGGCAATGGCGTCTTCATCCACCTTGGCTGTTGCGATGTCGAAGCCGAGGAACAGAAGCGATGCCTTCAGTGAAGCGGCAGCATCGTTGTCTTCGGCGGCTGCCTTGCCGCTACCTGCGTTGAAATCAACAGCATCACCAGCCAACTGCGTCAGCAACTGGAATGCGGCATAGGTGGCAAGGTCATCCGACAGCGCTTCGATCACATCCGCCGGCACCGGCTTTGCCGTCGGCGGCGCCAGATCAGCCGCCCGCTTCCATTTGCGCAGCGTATTCTCCGCCTCTTCCAGCTTGCGCACGGAGAAGTCGATCGGCTCGCGATAGTGCGTCATCAGCATCGCCAGCCTGAGCACCTCGCCCGGCCATTTGCGGCCGCCAAAGGTATCCGTCTCCAGCAATTCGGTGATCGAATAGAAATTGCCCAGGCTCTTGGACATCTTCTGGCCCTCGACCTGCAGGAAACCGTTGTGCATCCAAATCTTGGCCATCGTTTCGGTGCCGTGGGCGCAACGCGATTGCGCGATCTCGTTCTCGTGGTGCGGAAAGATCAGGTCGATACCACCGCCATGGATGTCGAACACCTCGCCGAGATAGGCGGCCGACATCGCCGAGCACTCGATGTGCCAGCCTGGCCGACCCCTGCCCCACGGGCTGTCCCAGCCCGGCTCCTCGGGCGAAGACAATTTCCACAGCACGAAATCCTGCGGGTTCTTCTTGTGCGCATCGACGGCGACGCGCGCGCCTGCCTGCTGCTCGTCGAGATTGCGCTTCGACAACTGCCCGTAATCCGGCATGGAAGCGGTGTCGAACAGGACTTCTCCAGCCGCGACATAGGCATGGCCGCGTTCGATCAAGCGCTGAATCAAGAAGATCATGTCGACCTTGCCGTCGGGCCTGGGCTCGACGAACTCGGTGGCGCGCGGCTCGACCGTCGGCTCCAGGCAACCGAGCGCCGCCACGTCCTTGTGGAACTGGTCGGCGGTCTTTTCGGTGACCCGCCTGATCGCTTCGTTCAGCGACAGCCTGCCAGAGGCAATCTCGCCGCCGAAATCGCGCAGTGCGCGGGCGTTTATCTTGTCGTCGACGTCCGTAATGTTGCGGACGTAAGTGACGTGCGCTTGCCCGTAGAGATGGCGCAGCAAACGGAACAGCACGTCGAAGACGATCACCGGCCGCGCATTGCCGATATGGGCGAAGTCGTAGACTGTCGGGCCGCAGACATACATGCGCACGTTGCGCGGATCGATCGGGAAGAAATCGTCCTTGCTCCGCGTTAGCGTATTGTAGAGGCGCAGGCTCTTCGATGCGTCAGACATACGTGCGTTCCCGGTGCGTTACTTTGGCATGATCTTTTGGGATCGTGCTCTGGATGGAGTCGGTTACGCCGAGGCGCAAATCGGGGTCCAGCCTGCTGGCCGGGGCGTTTGTCCAATCTGGGAGGAGATGAGGCGAAAACGTCCAGGACCAGCGCGAGGCTAGCCGATAATGCAAATGCCACAAATGGCGAAAGACGTTTTCATGGCCGGCTTTATCGCCTTGCCCGGTGTTGCCGTCAAGTCGCTACCTTCGCCAAAAATATCGTTGGCTCACAGGAATTGAGCCACTGAAACATTTTATTAAACAGGTCGGCACTGTGATGAAACATTCGCCGGCTAGATCAGCAAGCGTCACGATTTGGTCGGATTCGGCCAGCAAACGCAGACACGAAGACGTTACCAGGGAAGAGAACAATGCCTAAGCAAGAATCCAACCGCGTCAAGCAACCGGCGCTCGCCAGCCACTACCGGGCGATCGGCCCGGCAGCAATCGTCGCAGCTCTTCTGCACACCGCGAAGAAGAAGAAGCCGGCGCAGAAGATCGTTTCGCCGCGCGCTGCCTGAGAATGCCGTCGGGAAGGTTGAGGCGCTCACGGCGCACCAGCAATAGTAGCTTTTGCTAAAATAAATTCATCTGACTGTCGTTCGCGCCGGACTTCTGGCGCCTGACCTTCTCGGGCTCAGGCTCGACGACGCCCTTCTCCTGAATCTGCGGCCCGGTATTGACGACCTTGTTGACGAGGTCGGAAACCGGGATCGCTTCGAAGAAATCGGGCTGGGCGGGTCTCAGCAGATGGGCCACATCGCGCGGCTCGAGCGTGCGGCAATCCAGCCAGCGCGCGAAATCTTCGGGATGGATCACCACCGGCATGCGGTCGTGGATATGGGCAGTATCGGCATTGGCGTGGGCGGTCAGAATGGCGCCGGTGTCCATTTCCGAGCCGCCCGGCTCGGCATAGGTCTCAATCAGCCCAGCGAAGGCGACAAGCCCGCCACGCCTTGGCCGCACCCAATAGGGCTGCCCACTTCTGCCACCGGTTTGGTGCCATTCGTAGAATCCCGAAGCCGGTACCAGGGCGCGGCGATGGCGCATGGCAGCGCGAAACGACGCCTTTTCCGAAGCCCCCTCAGAACGCGCGTTGAACAGCAGCGGGAAGTTACGCGTATCCTTGACCCAGGCCGGGATCAGGCCCCAGCGCACCAGCATCGAGCGGCGGTCGGGCAGGTTCGAGCCCGCCGCCCGCGGCAATCCGGCGAGCGCCATCAGCACCGGCTGCGTCGGCGCGATGTTGTAGCGGGCCGGAAACTCCTCAAGTTCCGCCAGGCTGAGAAAGGCGGCGGTCTGGTCCGGAGTGGCCGTCAAAGCAAAGCGTCCGCACATGAATTCAGCTCTCGAATTGGTGGCATGTGAAAGTGGCCATGGAACCCGCCTTTCGCAACCGCTAAAGCTGTTCGCCGACGGCCGGTCCACAACGGGCTATGCCAATCGAGCGATCCGAAGCCCATGGAAGCACGCAAGATCATTCCGGCAGTCTCGGTCTGCGTCGTGCGCGAGAACACGGTGCTGCTGGTCAAGCGGGCCAGGCCGCCCTCGCAAGGCCTCCATGCCTTTCCCGGCGGCAAGGTCGAAGCCGGCGAGACGCTGGAACAGGCAGCACGGCGCGAATTGCTGGAAGAGACCGGATTGCAGGCGCGCAGCTACCGGCCGCTGCGGGAAATCCACATCGACGGCAGCGGCGACGGGCATCCGGTCGACTACTGGCTGACGGTGTTTGGGGCCGATTATGCTGGCGGCGAGGCGGTGGCCAGCGACGACGCCGAGACCGCGGCTTTCTATACGCTGGCCGAAATGACAGCGATGCCGCTCGCCGATGCAGTGTTTGAAATTGCCGACGATCTACTCGGTCCCAACAAAGACGGCGAGATCTGAGCCAGAGAATCGCCTTGCAGGCGACAAATTGTTTCAGCACAAGGACTCATGAGCCGCACGTCTTCTTTTCTCGCCGCATGCCTCGCCGTCAGTGTGGTTGTCGGTGCGCGCCCGGCGATTGCCGCCGAAGCACCGTTCGAGCCCGGGCTGATGCGGCTGGCGGAAGTGCTCGGCTCGCTGCATTTCCTGCGTAATCTGTGTGGCGAGAAGGGCGATCGGTGGCGAGCCGAGATGGAAAAACTGATCGCATCGGAAAATCCGAACCCGGAGCGGCGCGCCCGCTTCATCGCCAGCTTCAACCGCGGCTACCGGTCGTTCGGCGGTACTTATACGCAATGCACCGCCTCGGCGACGGAAGCCATCAGCCGCTACATGAAGGAAGGCGAGACGCTGTCTCGCGACATCGCTTCGCGCTACGGAAACTGACGACGGCAGCTGCCGTTCCGGCAAACCGGCATCAACCGCCGGCGCCGTGGGCGGCGGACGCGTTCGACACTTCTCCGCTTGCCTCGGGTGAGGTCTTGGTGCAAACCTGATGTTGCACTTTTGCAACTATGTTAACGAAACGTTAGCGCGCGAATGTGAAATTAACTCAAACTGAAGGTTTCCGTCCCCTTGGCCGGCCTAATCGGCTAAGTTTGAATCGGATCGGACGCAGGTTTGCTGGACGCGACGGAATTTGTAGAAGACGACCAAAAAAATGTCGTATTTACAAATACTTACTGCGCCTGCGTGTAAAAGGGACAACTCAAGCTTGATCCCTGTCCAACGGATCACCGCTTGAAAGGGTGGAAATCGCAATGGAACATGGCGTCAACGACATCGACGCGCTGGTCAGGGAAGAAAAGCGCCTGACCGCCGTGGAAAGCCACAGCGAAGCCTGGGCAGAAGGATTGTCGGCCGGGATCGAGCCGGAAATCATCGCCGAGGCAGCCCTCGAAACGGCATTCGGCGAAATGCTGCGCACCAATGGCGAGACCTCGGCGCTTGCCCTGCTCGATCGCATGCGTGAAAAGGTGATTGCCGGGGCCTTCGAGCCCGAAAGACTGCGGCACTGACCCCGGTTCTTTGACGACGGCGCGCCGCCGGACATCATGTCCGGGCACATGGATGGGCTGGAACCAGGGAGTAGCAGGCGGTGAATTTTTCGATATCAGGCAAGCCGCGCGGCCTGGTCCTCAGCATTTGGCTTACTGCTTCCTGCGCCACGATTCCCCTTGCACTGTTTCTTGCGAGCAGTCCCGCTCACGCCCTCAGCGAGATCAAGCGCGAAGACCTTCCCTCACCGGTCACGCCGCCACCCGACGGTGACATGTCGCCGCCCGGAAGTACCGTGCCGATGCCCGGCCCGCTCGGCACGACGCCACCACCGACCAGCCGGCCGACGCCATCCGACGAGCCGGAACAAACCGAACCGAAAGGGCCGGCCAACGATGGGGGCATGGCCAATCCGCATGTCGATCCGGACGCGCCCGTGCCCGAAGTCGTCTACGACCTGGCCAAGTTGCCGGAACCGGTCAGGCGCATGCACGATCTGATAGTCGAGGCGTGCAAAAGCGGCGACATCGAAAAACTTCGGCCGCTGATCGGCACGGGAGACATGATGACCCAATTGTCGCTGGGCGACATCGAGGGCGACCCGATCGCCTTCCTGAAGGGCCTTTCGGGCGATACGGAAGGCCAGGAGATCCTCGCCATCCTGGAAGAAGTGCTCAGTGCCGGTTTTGTCCATGTCGATGCCGGCACGCCGCAGGATCTCTATGTCTGGCCCTATTTCTTCGCCCTGCCGCTGGACAAGCTCGACGCCAGACAACGGGTCGAGCTGTTCAAGATCGTCACCGCCAGCGACTATGACGACATGAAGCAGTTCGGTGCCTACATTTTCTACCGCGTCGGCATCACGCCGACCGGACAATGGACGTTCTTCGTCGCCGGCGATTGAGTGGCTAAGCATGGTCTCTTGGAGACAGGAGCTTAGCCCGCCAACGCCTCGGAAAACTCCACCGCCCTACCCTGGCCCGGCGTGACGATCTCGCCTTCCCACATCACGCGCCGGCCGCGAACGATGGTGCCGACCGGCCAGCCGGTCACCTGCCTGCCGTCATAAGGCGTCCAGCCGACCTTGGAGCCTTGCTGGGCGTTGGCGATGGTCTCGCGGCGCTTCAGATCGACGATGGTCAGATCGGCATCGTAGCCGGCGGCAATACGGCCTTTCCTGGCGATGCCGAAAATACGCTGCGGGCCGTGGCTGGTCAGGTCGACAAAGCGCTGCAACGTCAGCCGGCCGGCGTTGACATGATCCAACATGATCGGCACCAAAGTCTGCACCCCGGTCATGCCGGACGGCGACGCCGGATAAGGCTTTGCCTTCTCGGCCAGCGTGTGCGGCGCATGGTCGGAGCCGAGCACATCAACGATGCCTTGCGCAACGCCGTGCCAGACCCCGTCGCGATGGCGCGTGGCGCGCACCGGCGGGTTCATCTGGATCAGGGTGCCCAACTGCGCATAATCATCGGCGCTCAGCGTCAGATGATGCGGCGTCGCCTCGCAGGTCGCGACATCCTTGTGCTGTTCGAGGAAGCCTATCTCCTCGGCGGTCGAGATGTGCAGCACATGGATCCGGGCGCGGACCTGGCGCGCGATTCGCACGAGGCGCTCGGTGCAGCGCAACGCAGCGATCTCGTCGCGCCACACCGGATGTGAGGACGGATCGCCCGCGATGCGCTCGCCAAGCCGCTCGCGCAGCCGGAACTCGTCCTCGGAGTGAAAGGCGGCGCGGCGGCGTGTGTTCCTCAGGATCGAGGCAACGCCTTCGTCGTCCTCGACCAGCAGGTCGCCGGTGGACGAGCCCATGAAAACTTTTATGCCGGCCGCACCAGGCAGCCGCTCGAGATCGCCAGCGTCTTTTGCATTGTCGCGGGTCCCGCCGACCCAGAAGGCAAAGTCGCAATGCATGCGGCCGGTGGCACGCCGCACCTTGTCGGCAAGGGTTGCCTCACTGGTGGTCAGCGGATTGGTGTTCGGCATCTCGAAGACGGCGGTGACGCCGCCGAGCACCGCTGCCCGCGAGCCCGTCTCCAGATCTTCCTTGTGCTCCAGGCCCGGCTCGCGGAAATGCACCTGGCTGTCGACAACGCCCGGCAGGATGTGCAGCCCACGGCAGTCGATCGTCTCACCGGCCGACGCCTGGCGGAGGTCGCCGATGGCAGCGATGCGCCCACCATTGATGCCGATGTCGCGAAAACCCTGGCCGTCGTGATTGACCACGGTGCCGCCTGTCAGGATGAGATCGTAGATGGGGGCCATACGGATCCGGTCTCTTGCGGGGGAAGTGCCAGCGGCTTACGTAATGGCCGATAGTTTTGCAAGATCAGGCTCGTTTTCCCACCATGCCCTTTGCCTCGCTCAGAGATCGCGCACTCGTTTCCGTGTCCGGGCCGGATGCCGAGCACTTTTTACAGAACATCCTGACCACCGACCTCGACGTGCTCGGCAGCAGCGAAGCAAAGCCCGGTGCGCTGCTAACGCCGCAAGGCAAGATCCTTTTCGATTTCCTGATCTCGCGCGCCGGCGAAAATGCTTTCCGACTTGAATGCCGTACCGAGACCGCCGATGATTTCATGCGCCGGCTGACGCTCTACAAAATGCGCGCCAAAGTCGAAATTGCCAAGCTGGATCAGCCGGTTGTGGCCGTCGCATGGGGAAGCGATTCAGCCACTTCGCAATTTGAATCAGCACCGTTTGCTGATGCGCGGTTTGTCGATACTGCCGTCAAGCGCTTCTACGATGACACCGCAGATGGCGGCGACCTTGCCGCATGGCAAGCCTTTCGCATCGCCCACGGCATTGCCGAAAGCGGTGCGGACTACCAACTCGGCGACGCTTTTCCGCATGACGTGTTGCTCGACGAGATCGGCGGTGTCGGCTTCAAGAAAGGCTGCTACGTCGGCCAGGAGGTCGTCTCGCGCATGCAGCATCGCGGCACTGCCAGGCGTCGGGTGTTGATCGTCTCGGCCGAACGCACCCTGCCCACTTCGCGCGCAGAGTTGACCGTGGAGGGGCGACCGGTCGGCACGCTTGGCTCGACCGCGGCCAGGACAGGCCTTGCCATTGCCCGCATCGACCGGGTCAAGGCAGCGCTCGACGCCGGCCTGCCGATCCTGGCGGAGGACGTCGCCGTGTCGCTCGCTATCCCGTCCTGGGCGAAATTCAGCTTTCCACAGGAAGCCATCGGCGCGGAGGACGCCTGATGGCTGCCGATCGCGCCGGGGCGCCGCCGCGCGCCTGGCAGCGCATGCTGTCCGGCCGACGGCTCGATCTGCTCGATCCCTCGCCGCTCGACATCGAGATCTCCGATATTGCCCATGGCCTTGCCCGCGTCGCACGCTGGAACGGCCAGACCAGAGGCGAGCACGCCTTTTCGGTCGCCCAGCATTCGCTGCTGGTCGAAACGCTTGTCGGCGAGCTGATGCCGGATGCCGACGCCGACGCGCGGTTGGCGGCGCTGCTGCACGACGCGCCGGAATATGTCATCGGCGACATGATCTCGCCGTTCAAATCCGTGATGGGCGGCAGCTACAGGGATTGCGAGATCAGGCTGCAGCGCGCCATCCATCTGCGCTTTTCACTGCCGGCCGAACTCGACGCGGGACTGCGCAAGGAGATCAAGCGAGCGGATCAGATCGCCGCTTATTTCGAAGCAACGCTGCTTGCGGGTTTTTCGACGGCAGAGGCGACGCAGTTCTTCGGCAGGCCGCGCGGCTTCAATGCCGAGCGCTTCGACGTCACGCCGCGCTCGGTGACTTGGGCGCAGAATGCCTTTCTCAAACGCTTTGCGGCGATCGAAAAGTCGCGACGCCAGACTGCCGTTCCAGCCGGCTGAAAACGGTAAATTAACCGGCAGGGACAACAGTGCCATGGTTAACCATGGTCCATAGGCTTGCCTCATGCCCGTTGCCGGTATCAAGGCTGGTTCGTCCGTCCGCCGACGGAGGGCCAAAGGCGTTGGTCAGCCGCAACCTATTGAAGACGAGCTGCGCGAACAGAACGAGCGTTTTTCGGCAGCGGTCGAGAACATGTCGCATGGCCTGTGCATGTTCGATGCCGATGAACGGATGATCATCTGCAACAGGAACTACATCAGCATCTTTCGCCTCGACGCCGAAGTGGTGCGGCCCGGCATCCGGTTTTTCGACATCCTCCAGCACAGCGTGGATATCGGCATCGCCTCGCAAAGCGCTGAGCAACTCTATGCCATCCGCAAGCCCTATATCGACCAGGCAAAACCTTCCACCTATGAGGAAACGCTTGCAGACGGGCGTATCGTCAACATTTCGCACCGGCCGCTGGCGTCAGGCGGTTGGGTATCGATCTACGAGGACATCACCGAGCAACGGCGCGCCGAGCAGGAGTTGAAGGAGCAGCACCGCCGTTTCGACGCGGCACTTGCCAACATGTCGCAAGGCCTTTTGATGTACGATGCGGATGGCAAGCTGATCGTGCGCAACGAACGTTTCCTGGAACTTTATCATGTCAGGCCGGCCGACTTCCCGCTTGGCATGAGTCACCATGATGCGTTCAAGCGGCTGCTGGAACTGGGCATTTATACAAAGCTCGACCCCGACAGCGAAATCTCGCAAATCGAAGCCTGCCTGCGGGCGGGGAAAACACACGTAACGCATCGCCATCTCGCTGACGGCAGGACGCTGCTGGTTGCGCGCCGGCCGATGAGCGGCGGCGGCTGGGTCGCGACGTTCGACGACGTCACCGAGCGCAGGCGCGTGGAAGAGCGCATGACCCATCTTGCGCACCACGACACACTGACCAACCTGCCCAATCGCTCGATGCTTCGCGAACGGCTCGACCAAGCCCTGAGTGAGACGAGAGACGGATCGCTGGCGATATTCTCGCTCGACCTCGATCACTTCAAGGCGGTCAACGATAGCTGGGGCCACCCCGCCGGCGACTGGCTGCTGAAATGCGTGGCCGAACGGCTGCAACGGTGCCTGCGCAATGAAACGGACGTTGTCTCCCGCTTCGGCGGCGACGAATTCGTCATCATCCAGTTCAATCTCAAAAGCCCGGGCGACGCGGAAAAGCTGGCCAAACGCATCGTCGAGATCATCGGAAAGCCGTTTCGCGACAAAAGACACGACATGCGTGTCGGCATCAGTCTCGGCATCGCGCTGTTTCCGAATGACGGCAAGGACGCCGACACTTTGCTGAAAAATGCCGATATGGCGCTCTATCGGGCAAAGAGCGAAGGGCGCAACCTGTACCGCTTCTTCGAACCAGCCATGGACGCGATGGTGCGGGCACGCCGGGCGCTCGAAATCGATCTCAGGGCAGCGCTGTCGCGCCGGGAATTCGAGCTGGATTTCCAGCCGATCATGAACATCGCCTCCGGCGAAATCGTCGGTGCCGAAGCCTTGATGCGCTGGCGTTCGCCGGTGCGCGGCCTGGTACGGCCGGACGACTTCATTCCGGCCGCCGAGGAGACCGGGCTGATCGTGCCGCTTGGAGAATGGGCGCTGCGAAAAGCCTGCACGACCGCGGCAGGCTGGGCGGCTTGGCGCATCGCGGTCAATGTCTCCGCTGTGCAGATCAAAAGCGGTACCTTTGCCCGCAGCGTTATCTCGGCACTGGCGTTCTCGGGCGTGCCGGCCAACCGGCTTGAACTGGAAATCACCGAAACCGTGCTGATGGACGAGAGCGATCTGGTGCTCAAGACACTCAGGCAGCTACGCGATCTGGGCGTCCGCATCGCGCTGGACGATTTCGGCACCGGCTATTCGTCGCTGGGCTACCTCAGGCGCTTTCCCGTCGACAAGATCAAGATCGATCGCTCTTTGACCCGTGACATCGACAGTCGCGATACCGCGGCGATCGTGCGCACCATCATCGGGCTTGGCGCACAGCTGGGCATCACCGTCACCGCGGAAGGTGTCGAGACCGAAGCGCAGCTTGAATTCCTGCAAAAGGAGGGTTGTGTCGAGGCCCAGGGCTATTTGATCGGGGTGCCGTCAAAGGCGTCGGACATTAATCGGCTGCTGAAGTCGAGCGCGACGATCCGGCAGTCCGGCTAAGTGCGACAGTCTCGCGGAAGCGCGGGCAACCGCCTTAGATCTCCTTGAGATGACGCTCGATCCGCGTGTTAATTCCTTGATAGGAGAAGGCGGCATTCAGGTGTGGCGAACCAGGAGGTTCCCAACGGGTCAGAGATGTCCGCTCAATGCCTCCACCATATCCTTGTTCGTCGCCACGGGAACGATCTCGAATTCGACCAGATCCGCCCATTCGATGACCCACCGCTGCAGGAGCGTGACGTCATCGGCCTCCACCAGCAGGAAGCAGCGGCTCATATCCGCTGCGATCCAGCTGTGGTGCACGAGAAGCGCGTCCGGCTTCAGGCGGCCCTGGTCGCGGAAACGGCGGTAGATCTCCTTGCGGTCGCAGCCGCGAAAATCCTCGGTTACGAAGAACAGCATCTTTTTCCCCTCAGTTCGGATATTATCGCCCCGGCCGGTCCAGCCGCTCCAGGAACCACTGCGTCAGCCGCACCCAGACCTCGTCTTTTTCGCCGGAGTCTTCCCAGCCGTGGTCGAGGTTGGGGTTGTCGTTGACCTCGATGACGAAGACGCCGTCCCTGGTTTCCTTGAGGTCGACGCCGTAGAGGCCGTCGCCAATGCAGCGCGCCGCGCTCACCGCCGTCTCGACGACATGGGCCGGTGCTTCCTTCAGGGTGAAGGTCTTGATGCCGCCCTGATCGGGCTTGCCGTTGGCCTTATGATTGACGATCTGCCAATGTTTCTTGGCCATCAGATAATGGACGGCGAACAAGGGCTGGCCGCCGAGGACACCGACGCGCCAGTCATATTCCGTCGGAATGAATTTTTGCGCGATCAGGAGGTCGGAATCCTCCAGCCATTCGGTTGCGAGCGTCTTCAACCCTTCGAAGGTGCCGCATTTCTTGACGCCGCGCGAAAACGAGGAGTCCGGGATCTTCAGCACCAGCGGGAAGCCCAGCGTCTGTGCCGCAAGTTCCAGGTCCGAAGGGCCGGCTATCATCACCGTCGGCGGCACCGGTACCTTGTTGTAGGTCATCAGCTCGTTGAGATAGACCTTGTTGGTGCAGCGGATCATCGACAGCGGATCGTCGATGACCGGCATTCCTTCCTGCTGGGCGCGGCGGGCAAAGCGGTAGGTATGATTGGAGATCGAGGTGGTCTCGCGGATGAACAGCGCGTCGTAATTGGCGAGCTTGGCCAGATCCCGCTTGGTGATCGGCTCGATTTCGACGCCCATCTTTTCAGCGATCTTGGCCCAGTGGCGCAGCGACGAAATCTCCGACGGTGGCAGTTCCTCATGCGGATCGACCAGCGTTGCGAAAGTGTAGCGCGCCGGCGTGCGGCCCTTGGTGTCGCGCCACTCGCGGTTGGTGTAGGTCTCCAGGCACTGGAGAAAGTGCGTTTCCTCGTCCTCGGTCATCCTGGCCAGGGGATGGAAGCCAATCTTGCGGATCGAGGCCCATTCGGCGCTGTCCCTGATGTGGAGCTCGAGCGCCGGGGCACGGAACCAGTCGAACAGAAGTTTTGCGAAGCGGTCCCAGATCCTGGATGGTCCGATGCCGAAGAAGATGCAGACCTTCTGCGGAAAAGCGCCACCCAGGTCCTTGCGGCACTTGTTGAGTGCGAGTTCGAGTTCCGGCAACGCGTGCTCATAGAGCTTGCGTTCTGACAGGTCGATCATCGTTTCGACCGTCGGGATGACCTTATGGCCGCGCGAACCGGCAAGCAGCGACGCGTAATAGCCGCGGCTCTGGTAGCCATAATTGTTCGACAGGTTGATGACCTTCGGCCGCTGACCGCGAAACAGTGCCGGATGGGCAAGGTAGTCGCGATTGGTGATGATCTTGTGCGGCGTCGCCACCTGGTCGAGATCGTTCTGCCGGCCGGTAAGGATGACCCAGGTCATTGGCTGTCGCGCTTTCCGAGAGTGATGGCGGCGCGCAATCCGTCGCGGCCGAATTGCGCCATGTTCATGAAGATGCCGTAAGGCACGGGAATGTTGGCAGCATCGAGGATCGTCTCCTGCCGCTCGTCCTCGACCCAGGGGTCGTGGATCAGGATATGATCGCCGTCGTCACCGATGGCCAATACCCAGTGCGGAACCTTCTTGCCGAACATCAGGAAGCCGCTGATCAGGACCAGCACCAGTTTTCCCTCTGCGATCGCGGTGCGAATGTCGTCAAGCCCGAATGAACGGTAATTCACCGGGATGCCGTAAAGTTCCGCACGGCGGCGAAAGTCGACCTGCGCCAGCTCCATGACCCGGCGCTTGTCTTCGCTGCGCACCGACTGCAGGAAGAGCGCGCCGTAGAAGGAGACATAGATCTCAGCAGCAAGCCCGCTCTCATAACCGGCGACGGCCAGCCCGAACGGTTCGCAGCCGCCCGGCCCCGACATCATGAAAACGGTCGTCGCCTCACGCCACAGCCGGATTTCCATCACTGGGTCCGGCACGAATCCGGGGCCGAAGTAAGCCATCGCCATCATCAGGCAACATGGTCCGCAGGTGAATTCGCAAGTCTGCTGATAAAACGGCACTTCGGTGGCGACCGGAATGTCGCCGCGCAAGGTCTTCTCATAGCGCAGCGCCGTGGCGCCATCCTCGTAATAGTCCGGTTCGCGGCCGATCTTACGGTAGCCGCTCTGCTCGTAGATCTGGATGGCGCGCGGATTGTCTTCGCGGACTTCCAAACGAAGCATCATGCGGCCGTGCTCGAAAGCGGCGGCTTCAGCCTCTTCCAGCAGCAGGCGGCCAACGCCGCGGCCGCCGAAAAATGGACCGACGGCGATCGAATAGAGTCGCGCGACCCCGCTGCCCTTGCGAAACAGCACGACCGCATAGCCGGCGACGTGACCATCGTTCTCGCCAACCAGCAGTTCGGCGGTGTCGCGTTCGATCAGTTGGCGAAAGGAGCGGCGAGAAATGCGGTCGCTCGAGAAAACAGCTTTTTCTATGGCGGCGAGGTCATCGACGTCGGACGCGCGGGCCTTGCGAATCTCGGCAGGCATGCGGGCTCAGAAAACCTCGATTGGGTTGTGGAAACGGCCCTAGTCTAAACATCGGTCACACCAGCCGAAGCGCCAGCATTCAGCAAGCGCTATCGCACCTCGATTAGGGCCGAATTGTGACAGTTTTCAAGGCAGGCAGGTCGCGCAAAGGCTTTGAAACGACCTTCGTGTTTCGGCATCGGCGCGGCTCCGGAAAAACGAGATCCTGCTCAGCTTTTCAAGCCCGCCAGAAGCTGGCCATAGGCGCTCTTGGCCACCGCGGCCAGCTGCTCGCGCGGCAGCGATCCGACGACGGCGCAGCCATAACCCTTGTCCAGCCAGTAGACGGCCTCAGGACCATCTTCTTCCCCATAAGTGCCCTTGGCCTTGGCTGCCGATTCGGCGATGACGAAGAGCGAAATGCGCTCGCCCTTGTCGTCCTCGTAAAGCAGCATCGCGGCCTTGCCCTGGCCGGCAGGCAGCAGCCGGCCACCGACCAGTTGGAAACCTTGCGCCGCCAGATCCGGTGCGACCAGCTTCAAACCCACCTGGTTCGACAACCAGCTCTGCAAATGATCCTTGTCGCTTGCCGGCACTTCCACAGCATGCCGCTTTTCAGCGGCATAGATGACGTGGGCGGCAATCGCCTCTTCGGCAAGCTGGTCCTCGGCCGTATTTTCCAGGCCGAGGCCGCCGATGCCGGCAAGATAGCCGCCAGCACCGCCAATCACCAGCATGGCGGCAGCGGCGGCCGCAAGCCACCAACGCGAGCGCGACGCCGCCGCCCTGACCACCGGCGCCTCGCCGAGCACCACCTTATTCAGCCGCACCGGGACGGGTTCGTCCAGCACGCCGTTAAAGGCCGCGCGCAATGCTGCCCGGTCGGCGGCGTAGCGTGCGCTCTTGGCCTTCATCTCGGCATTGGCGTCGAGCCATGCCTCATAGGCCGTCCGCTCGTCGCCCGGCAACTCGCCATCGAGCGCCATGTGAATGTCGCGTTCGGAGAAATCGCGCCGGCTCATTTCTCGACGATCCTTATCGATCGGCGGCGCGCGGTATCATCCAGCAGCGCGCGCAGTTCCTCACGCCCGCGCGCGATGCGCGACATCAAAGTGCCGGCGGGAACCCCAAGGATGTTGGCGGCTTCGGCATAGGAAAACCCTTCGATGGCGACCATCACAAGTGCCGCGCGCCGGTCAGGGCTTATCGCCTGCAGCGCGTCGACGATCTCGCGCGAAGCGATGCTCTCGATCTGCTCGGCGGGTGCTGCCTGCGCCTCGCTTGCCTCGAGGGGCAGCATCGCCGCCTCGCCGCGCCGGTTCACCTTGCGCATCTGATCGATGAACAAATGATGCATGATCGTAAACAGCCACCTCCTGGGGCTTTCCCCTGTCTGCCAATTGTCGAGCCGCACAAGTGCCCGCTCGAGACAATCCTGGACGAGATCGTCGGCGGAATCGCGGTCGCGCAACAGCGAGCGTGCATAGCGGCGCAGACGCGGTATTTCGCCAAGGATTGCTGCCTTCTTTTCGTCCATGACCGCTGGTTCTGGAGCCCTGTCCGTGGTGATTGAACGCGCCTTCGCGGCGCGGCGCAAGCGGCCAGCGCGAAGCGGTCCGCCGCCCCGGTCACCCAAGCAACTGAATAACGCTGCCAGTGGCAGGTTTATTCCCGGCCGATCCCCACCTGAAGACCCCTCTACAAATTCCCCTTCGAGAGGTGCTGAACTTCAAATTGCAATCCGGCCTTTTCGACTGATACCGCAGCTGCGGTAAAGAACCATTGTACCTCGGCTGGCATAATAGACAACAATGCCACCGAAATCATAACGGGTCGCCCCACAGCGTCCGGATGTTCTTTGTAGAATTGCCCTTCTAAAACGAAAACACAATATAGATTCAGTTTATTCTCTAGAAGCTCAAGATGATTTTCTACATCATCCCAATCGAGATCATCTACAATGCTGAGCAAATATTCACCATTTTTGCCTTTTGCGACAATATCCACGACGTCCGTATGCTGAACAGCCATCTGTCAATAGCCTTTTCCCGTGATCATAGACTCACACTAATTTACCTCTCTCGCCGCCCTTGTCAGCAGCCGCTGATAAAACAAGCCGATGCCGATGAGCACCGCGCCGAGGCCGATGAAGGACAGCGCCCGCAACACGCCTTCCAGTTCGGACATGTCGAAAATGAAGACTTTGAGCACGGCGACCGAGATCAGCGCCGCCGACGCTATGCGCAGCACCTGCGACTTCAGCCAGACACCGGCGGTGAGCAGCACCACGCCGATGACCAGCCACAGTGCCGAATAAGTATAGGTCTCGAGCTGGCCGAGACCGCTCCACAGCCCGATGAACTCGCCCTTGAACAAGCGCCTGACCGACAGCGTGGCATAGGCGAAGGCGAGCACCGCCGCCATAACCGCCAGCATGGCCGCATACCATTTCGGCCGCTTGTCGCGGGTATAGAGCGCCAGTGCGCCTGTCGCGACCGCCGGCAAGAGGTAGGCGAGCAACAGAAGGTTGAACACCGGAATGCTGCCGGTCGATTCGTCCGTCAGCAAGGGGTTCAGCGCCAGAAAATGCTGGAGGACGATGAAGGCGACCGAGACCACGCCCGCTGCAATCGAGCCGTAGCGCAGCACCGAACTTGGCGAGCGCATGTCGATGGCGACCAGGATGGCACCGGCACCGATGGCGATCAGCGTGTAGATCGCCTGTTCGGCAAGCGTCGCAGCAGCCGTATCGATGACGCCGCCATGCATGGCATGGCGCACCAGCATGGCGACGGTGAGCAGGCCAAACAGCGCGGCGCCGGCCTCCATGGCGAGGCGCGGCCGGCCATTGGTGGTTCGGGCAAGCTGCCAGGCGGCAAAACCGAAGGCGAGCGCCGGCACGCCATATCCAAGCAGCAGCCAGTTGAACACCGGCGTCTTCGACAGGAACTCGGCACCGACGATGGTCGGGTCGAAGGCGGCACGGCCGAGCACTGCAATCACCGCACCAACGGAAATCCAGCCAAGCACCGGATAGCTACGCCAGCGCGTCGCCAGCGCCGGCACGGCGGCGGCTGCTCCGAGCAGGATGGTTGTCCAGCCGGAACCAAAGGCCATGTGCAGCATCAGCAGGCCGGCAATCGCCGCCCCGCCGAGCGCAAAGGAGACGGCAGCGCCGCCGGTTAGCGGCGGCGCTTCGCCGCGCGCTATCCACTCGCCGCCGGCGACGGAGACTCCGACCAAAACGGCTGCGACCGCCGCATAAGCAAGGTCTCGGTCGAGATTGCCGAAGGTAGACCAGAGCGCCAGCAGGATGATCAGTGGCGCGACAGCGCTCCAGGCCGCCCATGCGGCGGCGCGCAGCCAGCCAGAGGCCGCAAAACGGCGCGCCGCCCAAAAGCCGGCGCCGATGAAGACCAGGCCGAGAGCGATGCCGACCCTGAGCACCAAGGCATCGGACGCCACGACCGGCATGCCGTCGACGCCGAGAGCGCCACCCGAAAAATCTGAAGCGATCGTGGTCGGCGGAATGATGCCGAGATAGACCAGTACAGTCGCCAGCCCGGCGGCGTGCAGCAGTGCAAGCGCCCGCGGCCGGTAGAGCGCCACCGCCACCAGGGCTGCGACAAGGGCGGCCCCCGGCAATGCACCGCGGATGGCGACGAAGGCCGGATCGACAAACAGGGCCAGCGCCGAAAGGCCGACGAAGAAGCCCGGCGCGATCGACGGCCAGTCGAAGCCGCTGCCGGCGACCGCTTCGTCGCGGCGGCCAAGCCAGACGAAGGCGAGCGCGGCCAGTGTCGCCCCGTCGATAAAGAGGATGACGGCAAGGTTCGCCCCCGGCGCGTCGGTCATATAGAAGATGGTCCAGATGCCCGTGGCGACGAAGGCTGCGGCCGTCAAAAGCCTCCAGTCGCGGATGCGGGCAATGACGCAGGTGGCGGCGAGCACGATCGCCAGATAGCCGAACAGCGCCCACGGATTGGGAGCCTGCGAGGCGACCAGCAGCGGCGTCACCATGGCACCGAGCAGGCCGACGCCGGCCAGCGCCTGACCGTGGACCAGGCTTGCCGCGATCGTCGCCACCCCGATGGCGCCGAGCAGCGTGAAAGCGAGCGTCGGGCCGATGAAGCCGTAAATGCTGTACGCGGCGTAGACGGTACCGAACAGGATGAAAGCGCCGGCCGCCGTCAGGATCGCCGGGATATAGGCACCGGCAGCACCTTGCACCGGCACCCTGAAGCCGGTGCGCCGGATGAACTCGCCGCCGGCGACCAGCACCAGCCCGAGTGCCGCCGCCATGACAAGCCGCACGCGTGGCCCGAAAATGCCGGCCTCGATGGTGTAGCGGATCAGAAACAAGCCACCCAGCGCCAGCGCGATGCCGCCGACCCAGACCGCCCAGCGGGTACCGAGCGCCGTTTCGACGTCGGACTGGCGAGCTGCCTTCGCCGCTGCCGCCGGTTGCGCCGACTCCGGCGCGGACGGCGCCGTTGTATCGGCATCGGCCTCTGTAGCTGACACGACCGCTGCGGTCCGTGGCGATACGGCCATGTCGGCTGCGGCCGCAAGCGGGATTGCGGCATCCGCCGGTTTGCTGTCGTTTGCAGCCGGTTCCTTGGCTTGCGGCGGCAGCGCAGGCGTGCCCGAAAGCACAAGGCTGCGCAAGGCGCCAAGCTCGCGCTCGATCAGGCTGATGCGGCTCTGCTGGCGTGAAATGATGACGAACAGCACGATGATGGCGACGAGGCCAATCAGGCTTTCAAACATGGCGGTTCCCCCAAACCAGGCCAGTTGTCACTGACATTCAATGTTCAGTGACATTCAAATGCGGCGGCCAAACGGCCGGTCCATTCAACGTGCCGCCAGATTGGCCGGAAAGATCGAGCATGTTTCGGTGCCGAAAGCCAGCAGCTTGCCGTTGGCGTCCTTCAGCGCCGCTTCCGAAACCGTCAGCGTGCGGCCCTTGTGCACCACTTTGCCCTCGCACACCACCTCGCCCGTCCTTGGCGTGATCGGCCGCGTCAAATTCACTTTGAACTCGGCCGTCGCATAGGCCTCGCCCACCTGCGAAATGGTGCCAAGGCCGAGCGGCGAAACGTTTTCGGGATCAGGTTCAACTTCGCTCATCTGGTGGTTTCCCCGGTGGCGGCTTCCCCGGCGCTTGCCTTGCCGGATTCATGGCCGGGTGAATGATGCCTGCGCAAGGCGGCGAGAAACCCGGCGCGGGCGCCGGGAGGCTCGATGCCGCGCGGTTCGTAGACATGGCGGGTCAAAAAGAAGCCGGTCAGCCGGAAGGCGTCCTCGATCGCCGCCGGATCGGCGCGCAGCCCGGAGCCGCGCTGCAGGAAGGCAGGCAGCGCCAGCATCTTGTCGCGCCACGGCGCGCCCGCCGCCCGCGACACGGCGCGGCCGGATTTCGGCGAGACGTAGGCAAGGTCCTGCCTGGTGCCGGTCGCCGCACACTGGCTGAGATCGAGGCCGAAACCGAGTTCGTCGAGTACCAGCAGCTCGAAGCGGGCCACTAGCTCGCCGGCGGCATCGGCATCGTCGAGATGGGCGATCATCACCGCAAGCGTCTCATAGAGACCGCGATGGGCGTCGCGCTCGGGCAGAAGACGCAAATGCGCGGCCATCGTCTGCAGGCCGTAGACGGCAACGGCGCTGTCCATCAGCCGGGCGGCGTTCATTTCGATGGCCTCGGCCTGGAAAGTGCCGAGATGCTCGTCGAGCCGCGCACGCCACAACAGGTCGACGCGATTGCCCGGCTGCAAGACCGGCTGCTGCTTGCGCGAACGGCCGCCGCGCACGAGGCCGAGATGGCGGCCATGCGCGCGTGTCATCACCTCGAGAATGGCGCTGGTTTCGCCATGCTTGCGGGTGCCGAGAATGATTCCCTCGTCGCGCCATTCCATGACGAGAGCTTGTCACCGGTTGGATGGCGAAATCAAGATGAGCGACTTATCCGCCGCAAACCAAAACGGCCCGTAGCGTATCGCTACGGGCCGTTTTTGCGAGATCGTCGTTTGATCAGAACGAGCGCTGGAAGCGGAAGATGCCGCCGATTGCGTCGGCATCGTCGGCATCGAAATTGTCGTAATAATCGACTTCGGCGGTGATCGTGTAACCAGGAACGATGGTGTAGGCGACGTTGGCCGCAACGGCGAAGTCTTGGTCGTCGGTATAGGAGACCTGGGCGTTCAAAGAGGTCTTCTTGTTGACGGCATAGCTGCCGCCGCCCCAGACGGCAAAGTTGCCAGTCCACGGCTTGTAGAAGTTCTTCGCGACGTTGTCGTCGCTGCCGTAGCCCGCCATCACGAACAGGGTCAGGTCAGTAATCGGCTTGACGTCGAGGCGAGCTTTGCCGGCCCATTCTTCCGACGTGCTGTTATAGGCGCCGACCGCGGTGATCGCACCCCAGTCGCCCTTGTATTTCACGCCGCCGACGACAAACGGAACGTAGCTGTCGATCGACTGGTCAGCGCCGGAGCCCGTTTCGACCGAGGCGACTGCCGTAAAGCCATTACCGCCGTCGAAATAGTAACTGATCAGGTTGGTGTCCTTGGTGCCGTAAGGAATGATAGTGTCCTGGACGACGTTGCCGGCGTAACCGATGAACGAATCATAGACAGTTTCATCCTTACCGACGCGGAAACCTCCAAGCTGGATCCAGGCGAAGTTCAGGGTAACTGCCTTGTTGTCCTGCACGCTGAAATCAACACCGCTCACGGTGTGTTTGGTGTTGCCGAAGTTGAAACGGGTCTCGGTATAGGTCTTCAACGTGCCGAGCTCGGTCTCCTGGCCGGTCCACGTCTTCAGATTGAAGCGGGCATTCTTGTTCCAGGTCTGCTGCTCGTCACCGTCCATAAGGTCGTGTGTCGTTGCGCCATCGAAAACGCGGCCGGCGTCGCCGAAGCTGGCGTCATAGCGGACATAGCCGCCGATGCGCAGGCAGATTTCGGTGCCGGGGACGTAGTAGTAGCCAGCGCCGTAGACGTCGCAGATCTTGACGTATTCGGCGGGTTCCGGCTCGGCGACCACAACAGCGTCGGCGGCGCGCGCACCGGAGACCGCGACGAATGCCGCGGCTGAGCCGAGAAGAAGGCTCTTGATATTCATTTTCTGACCTCTCCAGTCAAAGTTAAAAATGGCTTTGGATTCATGGGTTGAACGGCTGAACGCCTCACCCACGTCGAAAAAGGCGCGCACCGCACCCCCTCTTCAGGCGGCGAACATACTCATCCGCATTCCAGTCTCAATGACGATTCCAAAAATAATCAATGTTTGTATAACAGAATAAATTCATGTTGCACAAATATCACTTTATATTTTCTTCACAATTTGCCCCCGGCACAAACGACACACTGTCACAATTGTACAAAAATATACTTATGCCATTAGCCGGCAAACCGATACGAGTCCGACATACATTCCTTCTACGTGTTCTTTTTTTGGAATAGACTTCTAACGTTGGCAGCGAGATCAAGGCGACTTCGCCATCGCTGCGTTCTGTGCGGCAAGAACGACTTCTGCCACCAGATCCCGTTTGAGCATTTCAATGGGAATACGTCCGGCGAGGCCGGGCGCGGGGCCGATCAGCCACGACCAGGCATGCCGTGGATCGGGCATCGCGGATAACACTTCCTTGATACCCGGCGCCGGCCTGCCGTCGATGAACTGGGCCAGGGGAAATACATGTTTGCGGCCACCGGTGCGCAACGCAACGACGGTGCCGCTCCGCTGCCAGCGATGCAGGGTCGAGCGCGATATGCCGAGATTTTGCTGCAGGAACGTCGACCCGGCGACCCGACCGGCCCAGTCCTCGAGCCTCATCGAGTCGAGGTCGCCCGTTCCGGCCAGGTGTTGGATGTCTGCCCCTTGGCCTTCGTGCGCCGTCGACAGATGCGTCCGGGCACGGCGTTCCGCAGCTTCGGCTGCCAATATCCGCACGAAACGCGACGCCATGCCGGGTAATCTTTCCTGCATGGTGTCGATCGCACTGATGTCGGTCGGCGCAAGCAAAGCGACGGCGGCGGCAACGGCGCCGGCGACCCTGCCCGCTGCAACGACCGCATCGCTGTTCGTAACCTTGCCTTGCCGCGCCAGCACGCGCTCGATCTCAACAGCGACGGCGTTTGCAAACTCGATCTGACGGATGGGGTCGATGCGATTCCAAGTCCTGGTCATGTCCTAATCTGGCTGCTTGCCCGCCTGTTCCGGTTTGCTCGGAAGCGGGTCTTCGCACGCCTATAGGCAGGGTGTATGACGGAGAGACGACAAACGGTAACCATGCTCGATCGCAGTATCGGCAGGAGTTCCAGCCGGTCAGCTGGCCTGTTTTGCATGAAGTATCGGAAATTTCTCAGAAACCGCTCAGGATTTCCCGTCGCGCCGGTACCCCCAAGGAACGGGTCGGCCCGACATGGCCGGCGCATGGCCTCCCGGAATGATTCGGCCGGCTGTTCAATATGCAAGTCGACCAATCGGGCAGCCCGGCGACCGCTCAGAATCCTGAGGCGGCCAACAGGCCGCTCTGCGGATCGCCCAAACAGGCTCAGTGCGGAAATTCGAGCCCCATTTCACGGTAGCGCTCGGGATCGTCGCCCCAGTTCTCGCGCACCTTGACGAACAGGAAGAGGTGCACCTTCTGCTCGAGTATGCCTGCGATTTCCATGCGCGCGGCCTGGCCGATGGCGCGGATCGTCTCGCCCTTATGGCCGAGCACGATCTTCTTCTGGCTGTCACGCTCGACATAGATTGTCTGGTCGATGCGCACCGAGCCGTCCTTCTTCTCTTCCCATTTCTCGGTCTCGATGTGGGAGGAATAAGGCAGTTCCTGATGCAGCCTGAGATAGAGCTTTTCGCGGGTGATCTCGGCCGCGAGCTGGCGCATCGGCAGGTCGGAGATCTGGTCCTCCGGATAGTACCAGGGGCCGGCCGGCAAGGTCTCGGCGAGATAGTCGAGCAGGTCCTTGCAGCCGGACCCGGTCAGCGCCGAAACCATGAAGGTGCGCTTGAACGGCACCCTTTCGTTGGCTGCCGCCGACAATGCCAGCAACGTCTCGTGCTTGACCCGATCGACCTTGTTGAGGATCAACACCATCGGCTGCCGGACATCCTTCAGCCGCTCGAGGATGGCGTCGGCATCGCCCCGGATGCCGCGCTCGGCATCGATCAAGAGCAGCACGATATCGGCGTCCTTGGCACCGCCCCACGCTGTGGTCACCATCGCGGTGTCCAGCCGGCGCTTCGGCTTGAATATGCCCGGCGTGTCGACGAAGACGATCTGCGCGTTGTTGTGGGTGGCAATGCCGCGCACGATGGCGCGCGTGGTCTGCACCTTGTGCGTCACGATCGACACCTTGGCGCCGACCAATTGGTTGACCAGCGTCGATTTCCCCGCATTGGGCGCGCCGATCAGCGCGACGAAGCCGGAGCGGGTAGCGGGAGCTTCTGTTGCCGGAGCTTCGGTGGCGGTCATGCGGCACTCCCTTGATCGAGCCAGACGCCTTCCCGCTGCAGAAGTGCCGCGGCTGCAGCCTGCTCCGCCTCGCGCTTGGAGCGCCCGCTGCCGGTCGCCGGCGGATAGGCGCCGACCTTGACACTGACGGTGAACAGCGGATCGTGGTCCGGTCCCTCGCGGCTGTCGATTATGTAAACCGGCACTGCGCCTGCCGCCTGATGCGCCCATTCCTGGAGTTCGGTTTTCGCATCGCGACGGGCGGCGTCAATGGCTTGCGAGCGCGGCTGCCAGTATCTGTGGATGAAGGCACGGGCCGCTTCCAACCCTCCGTCGAGATAGAGCACGGCGATCAGCGATTCCAATGCATCGGCGCGCAGATTGACGCGCTTGCGCCCGTCGAGGCCGCGTACGTCCGAACCGGCGCGAATAAGTTCCGGCAGGCCGATCTCCTCGGCAATTTCCGCCAGGGCTTCAGCGTTGACCAGAGCGTTCAATCTCAGCGACAGCTCACCCTCGGCGGCGTCGGGAAATGCCGCCAGCAGCATATCGGCAACGACAAGGCCGAGAACGCGGTCGCCCAGGAATTCGAAACGTTCGTAGTCGATGCCGGCGTGACTGCCGCGAGCGCTGGCATGGGTCAGCGCCCGCTGCAGGCGCTGATGGTCGCCAAAACTGTGGCCGGTGCGCTCCCTGAGCGCCTCGGCGAGCGCATCGGCGGTCAGCCGTTTCGTCGCCGCCATGGCCCTAATTGACGAAATCGAACAGGCGCGAGGCGCGCATCAGTGACGGCCATTTCCAGATTTCGAGCGGGCTGGCGCTGCCGCCGATCGAGAAGAAAATGAGGTTGGCGCGGCCGACCAAATTCTCGTCCGGCACGAAGCCGACGGTGAAGCGGCTGTCCGACGAGTTGTCGCGATTGTCGCCCATCATGAAATAGTGACCGGGCGGCACCTTGAACTCTTTGGTATTGTCGCCGATCGAAGCCTGCGTCAGGTCGAGCGTGTCGTAGCTGACGCCGTTCGGCAGCGTCTCGCGATAGACATCGACCGGCCCGTTCTCCTCGGTGATGTCGCGGTTGTCGATCTGCCCGACCTTGACGCGCGGCACGCCCACGTCGTTGATGAAGAGCTGGCCATCCTTGACCTGGATCTTGTCGCCCGGCAGGCCGACGACGCGCTTGATATAATCGACAGAAGGATCCGGCGGAAACTTGAACACCACCACGTCGCCGCGCTTCGGCTCTGAGCCCCAGATGCGGCCCGAAAAGATGTTCGGCCCGAACGGCAGTGAATAGCGGGAGAAGCCGTAGGACCACTTGGTGACGAAGAGATAGTCGCCTTCGAGCAAAGTCGGCCGCATCGACCCGGACGGGATCGAGAACGGCTGGAACAGGAGCGTGCGGATGACCAGCGCAAGCAGCAGGGCCTGGACTATGACGCTGACGGTTTCGCCAAGTCCGCCGGATTTCTTCTGGGTTTTTTCAGCCACGCTCATGTCGTCCTCGATTGTGCGTTGGATGGTATAGAGTCTCGGCGCGCGCTGGGCAACGTCATGCCGGTGGTCAGATGCAATCAATGTGGCGCTTCTTCGACCGGCAACGCTTCAATGATCACAAAGGCTTGAGCGAGCGGAAAATCATCGGTGATGGTGAGGTGGAGCACCGCGCGGTGCCCTTCAGGCAGAATTTCGTCCAGCCGCGCTGCCGCCCCATTGGTCAGCGCCATGGTCGGCTTGCCGCTGGCCAGGTTGACGACCCCCATGTCGCGCCAGAACACACCCTGCGCCAGACCGGTACCCAATGCCTTGGCGCAGGCTTCCTTGGCAGCGAAACGCTTGGCGTAGGAGGCCGCACGCGCCGCGCGGTTTTCGGAGCGCGCCTGTTCGATCTCGGTGTAGATGCGCTGGATGAAGCGTTGGCCATGGCGTTCCAGCGACTTCTCGATGCGTCTGATGTCGATGAGGTCGCTGCCGATACCGATAATCATTCGGCAGGAACTTCCGGCCCGGTTTTTCCAGCCTTTGCCGCTCTTTCGGCCAGCCGCTTGCGGCGCTGCTCGTGGAAGGTGACCATGCCCCAGCGGGTGATGCCATAAAACAGCAGGCCGAAAACCAGGCCGAGCGGTATTGCGCCGATCGTCATCGGCTTCAGCACCGGTCCCCACAATTGCGCAAAGGAAAGATTATGCAGCATGTCGCCGAGATGCGCGGGCGGGCCATGCGCCGGCAGGTGTTCATGCAGGATCAGCTTGCCGACCTCCCAGGAGGCGGCCCATAGCAGCGGAAAGGTCAGGGGGTTGCCGAAGACCGTGCCGAGTGCTGCCGCGACCAGATTGCCGGCGATCAGCCAGCACAGGATGGCAGCAATGATGAAGTGAAAGCCAAGCGGGAAAAACGACGCGAATACGCCCGCCGCAACACCGGCGGCCACGGCATGCGGCGTGGCCCTAAGCCGCAGGATGCGTTTGGAGAAATACCGCAGCGAGCGCGAGAACGAGCGGCGCGGCCACAAATAAGTACGCACCCGCTCGAAAAAACCATCAGGCTTGCGCCGTCGAAAAAGCACTCTGTTCCTGTTCCTAGTTCCATCGATGGCTTCACGCCGGCCTTTCCAGCCAGGCGCGACAGCCTATGCTGCGCTCTGCGGTCGCCGAAAAGCAACTACGACTTTGATATAGCGATGCGCTGGCCGAAGAACAACGAGGCCGAGGGCATCCGCTCGGTGGCCGGTCGCGCCAGCCTTGGGTATCGCCGTTCTGAACAGGGCATGATCGCGGCGAATTTAAGGAGCGTCACTTAGGATCGATATTCGCTGACCTCGACGAGGTTGCCGTCCGGATCGCGGAAATAGACCGACATCATCGCGCCCCGGGCGCCGACACGCTCGACCGGGCCGACCTCTATCACCACACCATTGGCGGCGAGGTTGGCACATATCTCGGCGAGCGGCCGGGCAGCAATCAAGCAGAAATCTCCGGAGCCCGGCGTCGGCGCCTTGGCCTTCGGCTCGAAGGTACGCCCGACCTCATGCACATTGATCTTCTGCGTTCCAAACAGCAGCGCCGTTGGTCGGTCCGGCTCGTCGAGGCGCTTGAAGCCAAGCACCCGCTGATAGAAGGCGCAGGTATCGTCCACCGAACGAACTGTCAGCACGAAATGATCGATGCCGGCAATCACGGAAGCGCCTCAGTCATATATTGCGGCTGCCCGGCTTGATCGCCGGTATGGCGGCGAGCTCGGGCGGCAGCCTGTCGGCCGGATAGGCCGGAACTTCATATTCGGCGAGCGCGATCAGCGGCACGCCGACATCGGTCTTGCCGGCCGAGCGGTCGATGATGCATGCGGCGGCAACGACTTCGGCGCCAAGGCCGCGCAGGCAGTCGATGGTCTCGCGGATCGACAGGCCGGTGGTGACGATGTCCTCGACAATGACGACGCGCGATCCCTTGGCGATCTCGAAGCGGCGCAGCCTGAATTCGCCCCCTTCCCGCTCGACCCAGATCGCCGGCGCACCAAGATGGCGCGAGGTCTCATAGGCCGGGATCAGCCCGCCGATCGCCGGGCCGACGACGTAGTCGATCCTGCCGGGCACGCCAGTGCGGATCTTTTCGGCGAGCGCCTTGCACAAGCGCTCGGTCTTGTCGGCATGCATGAAAACGCGCGCCTTCTGCAGGAAGACCGGGCTGCGCAGGCCCGACGTCAGGATGAAATGCCCTTCGAGAACGGCGCCGGCCTCGCGGAAAATGCCCAGCACTTCATCGGTGTTCATCGTTCACTCCATGTCCATGGTGAATGGTGAATGGTAGTAGGGCAGTGAGAGCACCCTCTTTCACTATTCACTATTCACTATTCACTATTCACTATTCACTATTCACTATTCACTATTCGCTATTCACCCATTCACGCGCCTTGCATCGCTGACGCTCGAATTGTCCTTTAGCTGCGACAGCAGCCGGTTCAAGTGCTTGAGGTCCCACACTTCAAGATCGATCAGCATTTCGGTGAAATCGGGCGCGGTGCGCACCATCGACAGAGTGTGGATGTTGGCGTCGTTGGATGCGACGACCTGTGCAATGTCGGCCAGCGAACCCGGCGCGTTGATGGCGGTGACCGAGACGCGCGCCGGGAACCGCTCCTTGGTGCGCTCGTCAATATCCCAGCGCACGTCGATCCAGCGCTCGGGCTGGTCGTCAAAGGCCTGCAGCGCCGGCGACTGGATCGGATAGATGGTGATACCGGTTCCCGGCTGCACGATGCCGACGATGCGATCGCCTGGCACTGCCCCCTCCGGCGCGAAGCGCACCGGCAGATCGCCGCGCACGCCGCGGATCGGCACCGCATCGTCTCGCGGCTGGTTCTTGTCCTTGCGTGCGGCGCGGCCCGGAATCTGGAACAGCATGCCGGCGGCGTTGCGGATCTTCGACCAGCCCTCCTCGCGCTGCTTGGGCGCGACCAGCGTGACACGCTCGTCCTTGTAGTCGGGAAACACCGCCTTCATGACATCGGTGGAGGCAAGTTCGCCTCGGCCGACCGCGGCCAGTACATCCTCGATGTCCTTGCGCGCCAGCCGGTGCAGCACCGGCTTCAGGCTTTCTTTGGTGAAGGTCTTGCCAGAGCGTTCGAAGGCGCGCTCCAGAATGCGGATACCGAGACCCGAATATTGCTTGCGAATGGCGTTCTTGGTGGCGCGGCGGATGGCCGAGCGTGCCTTGCCGGTAACGACCACCGATTCCCACGCCGCCGGCGGGACCTGCGCCTTCGAGCGGATGATCTCGACCTCGTCGCCGTTCTTCAGCTCCGTCATCAGCGGCATGATGCGGCCATTGACCTTGGCGCCGACGCAAGTGTCGCCGACGTCGGTGTGGACGGCATAGGCAAAGTCGATCGGCGTGGCGCCGCGCGGCAGCGCGATCAGCATGCCCTTCGGCGTGAAGCAGAATACCTGGTCCTGAAACAGTTCCAGCTTGGTGTTTTCGAGGAAGTCCTCGGGATTGTCGCCTTCGGCAAGCTGCTCGATGGTGCGCCGCAGCCAGGCATAGGCATTGGTTTCCTTCGAGATCGCATGGGCGGCACCATTCATCTTGCCACCGGTATCCTTATAGATCGAATGAGCCGCGACGCCGTATTCGGCGATCTTGTTCATTTGATAGGTGCGGATCTGCAATTCGACGCGCTGGCGCGACGGGCCGACGATGGTGGTGTGGATCGAGCGGTAGTCGTTCTGCTTCGGCGTCGAGATGTAATCCTTGAAGCGGCCGGGCACCATCGACCAGGTGGTGTGGATGGCGCCGAGCGCGCGGTAACAGTCCTCGACCGTCTCGACAACGACGCGGAAGCCGAAAATGTCGGACAGCTGCTCGAACGACAGCGCCTTGGCCTCCATCTTGCGGAATACCGACCACGGCTTCTTCTGCCGGCTCTTGACCTCGGCCTTGATCGAATATTTGTCGAACAGCGTGGAGAGCGCCTTCTCGATCTCCGACAGCACGCCCTTGTTGCGCTCGAAGATTTCGGCCAGCCGTGCGGTGACGGCGCGGTAGGCTTCCGGATTGATGAAGCGGAAGGCAATCTCCTCCAGCTCCTCGCGCATGCCTTGCATGCCCATGCGACCAGCCAGCGGCGCGTAGATGTCCATCGTCTCTTCGGCGATGCGCAGGCGCTTGGCTTCCGGCACATGGTCGAGCGTGCGCATATTGTGCAGGCGGTCGGCGAGCTTGACCAGAAGCACGCGCACGTCTTCCGAGATCGCCAGCAACAGCTTGCGCAGGTTCTCCGCCTGCTCGGCCTTCTTCGAGACGAGGTCGAGCTTCTTCAGCTTGGTCAGGCCCTCGACCAGCTTGCCCATTTCCGGGCCGAACAATTCGTCGATCTCGGCCCTGGTCGCCGTGGTGTCCTCGATCGTGTCGTGCAGCAAGGCAACGGCGATCGTCGCCTCGTCCATGTGCATTTCGGTGAGGATGGCGGCGACTTCGAGCGGATGCGAGAAATACGGGTCGCCGGAGGCGCGTTTCTGGTGGCCATGCTTCTGCATGGCGTAAACATAGGCCTTGTTGAGCAGCGCCTCGTTGACGTCAGGCTTGTAGCGCTGCACGCGCTCGACAAGCTCATACTGACGCATCATGGCCGGGATCTCGCAATGCTGAAATGAATCATGCGCCGCACTGGCGTACGGCGCATGTCATAGATAGCCACGAAACTGCCGACGCGAAAGTGTCGGCAGTTGTCGCTAAGATCAATAATCGTCGCTTTTTTCCGGCGGCACCAGGCCTTCGATGCCGGCCAACAGGTCTTCTTCGGTCATGCGATCGAAGGTGACGTTGTCCTCGGCGTCGTCGGCATCGGTGGCTGCAACGGCGCTGCCGGTCTGGTCGGCAATCGCCTCGCCATCGGCTTCCGGCTCATCGACCTCGACATGCTTCTGCAGCGAATGGATGAGATCTTCCTTGAGGTCGTCCGGCGACAGCGTCTCTTCGGCGATTTCGCGGAGCGCAACGACCGGGTTCTTGTCGTTGTCGCGCGGTACGGTGATCTGCGCGCCCTGGCTGATCTGACGGGCGCGGTGGCCGGCCAAGAGCACCAGCTCGAAGCGGTTGTCGACCTTGTCGATGCAATCTTCAACGGTTACGCGGGCCATGAGTTGCCCCTTTCATGCCTGGATTTGATGGAAAACAGGCGCGGTCCATAACCTGAACGCTGCCAAAATACAAGCTTTTATGGCGGTGCGCAGCTCTGACGCGGGCCGCCTGCGACGACACAGCGCCGATCACAATTGCTTGCGGTGCGGCATGGTGCCTTGGATTGCCGTAAAACTGGCGTTATCTCGAACGATGAAGGCCAACAGGTCTATTATCAGACCGGCCGATAGTCGCCACGCATTTAGACGACCGCTTATTTCGAAAAAGGACATTTTCCATGTTCGATCCTCGTGAAAAAATCGCTCTCTTTATCGACGGTGCCAATCTCTACGCCACCTCGCGCGCGCTGGGCTTTGACATCGATTACCGCAAACTTCTGGCGAGCTTCCAGAAACGCGGCTATCTGCTGCGCGCTTATTACTACACCGCGCTGGTCGAGGATCAGGAATACTCCTCGATACGGCCGCTGATCGACTGGCTCGACTATAACGGCTTCAAGGTGGTGACCAAACCGGCCAAGGAATTCACCGACTCGACCGGCCGGCGCAAGATTAAGGGCAATATGGATATCGAGCTGACCGTCGATGCGCTCGAGCTTGCCGATGTCGTCGACCATTATGTCATCTTTTCGGGCGACGGCGATTTCCGCACGCTGGTCGAGGCGCTGCAGCGGCGCGGGCGCAAGGTGTCGATCGTCTCGACCATGGCTTCGCAGCCGCCGATGATCTCCGACGATCTGCGCCGCCAGGCCGACCATTTCATCGACTTGATGACGCTTAAGAATGAAGTCGGCCGCGATCCGTCGGAGCGGCCGGTGCGCCGGCCCGAACCGGCCGAAGTCGACGAGGAAGACTATTGACGGTCGTTGCCTTGACCGCGCCCCTGGTCGTCTCCCCCGAACCCGATCGCGATTGCCCGCTCTGCCCGCGGTTGCACGACTTCATCGCCGAGTGGCGACGGCGCGAGCCGTCCTGGTTCAACGCGCCGGTGCCGACCTTTTTGCCGCCGGAAGGCGAGGATGCAGTGCGTCTGCTGATCGTCGGGCTGGCGCCTGGACTGCGCGGGGCGAACCGGACGGGGCGCCCCTTCACCGGCGATTTTGCCGGCGACCTGCTCTACAACACGCTGATCGCGCACGGCTTTGCGCGCGGCGAATTCAAAGCGCGACCGGATGACGGGCTGGAGCTTGTCGGTACGGCGATTACCAATGCGGTGCGCTGCGTGCCGCCGGACAACAAGCCGGTTGGCGCCGAGATAGCGACCTGCCGGACGTTCCTGGTGCCGACGATCGCGCGATTTCCAAATCTGCGCGCTGTGCTGGCGCTTGGCTCGATCGCGCACCAGTCGACCGTGCGGGCGCTCGGCCAACGCGTTGCAGCCTATCCGTTCCGGCATGGTGGGCAGCAGCAGGCCAATGGCATCACGCTGTTTTCCAGCTATCATTGCTCGCGCTACAACACCAATACCGGCGTGTTGACGGAAGCGATGTTCGTCAACGTCTTCAGTCAGATAGAAGCTTTTCTGAAGACATAGAGTCGGGCGACGCCCGCCAGGGCACGAGCCCTAGATTCGGGCGATCGCGAACAACCAGGCCGGGAGATCCAGCAACCACAGAAACAGTGCAAGCTGCAGCGCGACGCGCAGGCGTTGGATGATCCGCCAATTGCTGGCCATGTCGGATTTGATGCGCAGCGCAAGCGCTCGGTGCATCCCGTCCAGGGTTGCGGGAGGGTGCTGATCGACGAAGTCCTGGAGCAGCTTCTCTGGATCGAAACGGAACGTATAGTTATAATACGGCCACACCATAATCGCGACCAGCAGCCCGATAAGAAAAAGCAATGTCAGCGCCAGCCAGTCCCAAGGCCCCACGCCATCCAGGAGCGCCCTGCCTCCGAGGAGAGAACTCGCGAACGCGGTTGCGAAGATCAGATTGCCGGCGCGCGTATTGAGACTTTCAACCACGCCCTGCTGGTGCTGGAGGCCACGCACCGCCTCCGCATAGACAAATGCCAGGCGGGGGTCGCCGCCGTCCGTCGCAGCAGGCGGGGCGTTGCTGTCATTGGTTGATGAAGGGCGCTCCGGCATCAAATGTACTTAGCACGGCGCCGCCTGCGATATGAATAGCCACATGGGGAACGCTTCGTCGCTCTGTCTTCGGGCCATCGAGGGTGTTTTGGTGGACAGGAATAGCGTCAATCCGACGCCGTCGCTTCAGGCGCTGCGGCAAACAATGCGGCCAGCGTCGCAGGTCCGCCCTGGAGAACATTCAGGTCGACGTCGCCGCTGATGCCGTCGACGCGGCCCCGGTTGTGATACTGCCAGTAGATCCAGTTGTCATGGCCCGGCCGCAGCGCCAGCGAACGCAGCCAGCGCGGGCGGCTGGCTAGCTGCCCGGCATAGGCTTGCGCCGCCTCGTCGGTCACATAGAGGATCGCCGTCTTGCCGAACGCCGCCTCGACCGGGCCGAGGAAGGCGGAGAGTTCGGCGCTCAGCTGTTCGGGAGTTGGCCGCTGCGGGCAATTGCCGCCGAACTCGATGTCTACCACCGGCGGCAGCAAAGGCTGATCGTGCGGCACCACCGAGATGAAGTTGCGTGCCTGATCGGCACCCGGTCTGCAGAAGGTGAAGAAATGATAGGCACCGACGGCAAGACCGGCGGCGCGGGCCGCGCGCAAATTGGCGGCGAAGGCATCGTCGACATGATCGCCGCCTTCCGTCGCCTTGATCACGGCGAAGGCGACATCGTCGGCGGCAACACGCCGCCAGTCGATCTGCCGCTGATGATGGGAGACGTCGATGCCCCTGACCGGATATTTGCCGCGATCCGGAGAAAACGTCTGGAAGTAGGTATAGCCGCCGGCCAGAACGAGGCCCGCCACGAGCAGACCGGCCGCGCCCCATAAGACGATCCGGTTTTTCAAACGAGACCTATCCCTTTTGGTCCGCCCTGCCCGCCGCTATGGCTCCGGGCGTTCGTCGCTCGAAAAGCCAAATCGCTGGCTTTTTTTCCGCTTCGCGGACCGCCCCTCACCCTCGCTCTTTCAGCAGCCGGCCCTTCTCGCGCGACCAGTCGCGCTGCTTTTCGGTCTCGCGCTTGTCGTGCAGCTTCTTGCCGCGGCCAACGGCGAGCAGCAGCTTGGCACGGCCTTGGTCGTTGAAGTAGATCTTCAGCGGCACCAGCGTCATGCCTTCGCGGTCGACGCTTTGCGCCAGCTTGGCCATCTCGCGCTTGTTGAGCAGCAGTTTGCGGCGGCGGCGCGGCTCATGGTTGAAGCGGTTGGCCTGCAGATACTCCGGCAAATAGGAGTTGATCAGCCAGATCTCGCCGCCCTCGACCGAGGCGTAGCTGTCCTGGATATTGGCCTGGCCCTGGCGCAGCGATTTCACTTCCGTACCGGTCAGCACCAGGCCGGCCTCGATCGTGTCGAGCACCTCATAGGAAAACCGCGCCTTGCGGTTTTCCGCAACGGTCTTGTTGTTGGGATCGGCTTTTCTGACTTGATTCATGATGCGGAGAGGTGGCGCCTCGTCCCTAGTTTATCAAGCCGGCGTGCTTCATCGCCGCGTCGATCTTCTCGGCGGTCGACGGCTCGACCGTCATTAGCGGCGAGCGCAGCACGTTCTCGACCTTGCCCAGCTTCGACAGCGCATATTTCGCGCCGGAAACGCCGGGCTCCATGAAAATCGCCTTGTGCAGCGGCAACAGACGGTCCTGCAGGTCGAGCGCCTTGGCGCAGTCACCGGAAAGCGTTGCCTCCTGGAATTCAGCGCAAAGCCTGGGCGCGACATTTGCCGTCACCGAGATGCAACCGACGCCGCCATGCGCGTTGAAGCCGAGCGCCGAGGCGTCTTCGCCGGAGAGCTGGATGAAATCCTTGCCACAGGTGGCGCGCTGCTCCGAAACCCGCTCGACCTTGCCGGTGGCATCCTTGACGCCGACGATGTTCTTGAAGTCATGCACCAACTGGCCCATCGTCTCGGGGCTCATGTCGACCACCGAGCGCGGCGGAATGTTGTAGATGATGATCGGCAGGCTGGTTGCCTTGGCGACGGCGGCGAAATGCGCATAGAGGCCGCGCTGCGTCGGTCTGTTGTAATAGGGCGTGACGACAAGGGCCGCGTCGGCGCCCGCCTTCTCGGCATACTGGACCAGGCCGACTGCCTCATCGGTGTTGTTGGAGCCGGCGCCGGCGACGACCGGAACCCGGCCTTTGGCGACCTCGATGCAAACCTTGACGACTTGGCGGTGCTCGTCATGCGACAGCGTCGGCGACTCGCCGGTGGTGCCGACCGGGACCACGCCCGTCGTGCCTTCGGCGATCTGCCAGGCGATGAACGCGCGAAAGGCTTTCTCGTCGAAACGGCCGCTCTTTTCGAACGGTGTGACGAGCGCGGTCAGCGAGCCTCTTAGCATGTCGTCCAACTCCTTGGGACTAGCGCATGACCCCGAAAATCGCAGTCGATTTCGGAAAGGATCATGCGCCAAATTTAAATTGCTACAGCGTCCCTTGCGCGTCTGAGAAGACGCGCGGCGCTGTAGGTGTTTGTCGTGCGCGCCTTCTAGCCGAAAGCGAAGCGGCGCACCATAGTCTCGACATTGTTGCGCGGCAAGCATTGCGCCAGCAATTGCAATTCGAACGACCTCGATAAGGTTTTCTTTACGGGCCCTTCATCACATACGAATAGACTGCAGTTCATCTGTGCCCGTGGTAGCATCGAAGAATAGGAAATGACCAAATCCATGCCGACCAGGCGGCTTCATCTTTTCGCGCTTCTCGGCGCGATCGTTGTGCTGATCCCCGGCGCGGCGATCGGCGGCAGCGTCGATGGGCAGGTCACGTCGGCGATCCCGATGACGGAGCCGCAGAACGATGCACTGCAGCAGTCCCCTTCGCCATCCGCCAGCGTCGCGGCGCTGAAGAGCGGTCTCGATGCGCTGGCGGCAAACGACATTCAGCGCGCGCGCCAAGTGCGCGAAACGCTGCCGGCCAAATCGCTCGATCGGCACATCCTTGCCTGGGCGATTGCGCTCTATGGCGGCGACCAGGTGCCGAGCGGCGAAATCGCCGATGCCGCGAAGATGCTGCCGAACTGGCCGGGCACGATGGCCTTGCGCAAGAACAGCGAGCGCGCGCTCTATCGCGAGAACCCCGCGCCACAGGTCGTGGTGCGGGCGTTCGACGGCAGCCAGCCGCTGACCTTCGAGGGCGTGGTGATCCTTGCCCGCTCCTATGTAGCGCTGGGCGATACGAAGGCGGCGCGCTCGGTGCTGTCGCCATTCTGGCGCACCGAAAAGCTCGAAGCCACGGACGAGGCGGCGGTCATCCGCGAGTTCGGCGCGCTGATCCCGGCCGCCGACCATCGCTTCCGCATGGAGCGCATGTTTTATGCCGATCGGGTCGCTTCGGCGCTGCGCGTCGCCGGTCTCGCCGGCGCCCAGCAATTGGCCGATGCCTGGGCGGCAGTCACCAAAGGCGACAAGAACGCGGCCAAGCTGCTGAAGGCGGTGCCGGCAGCGCAGCGGGCGGCCGGCTATCTGTTTGCCGAAGCCGAATATCTGCGCAAGCAACAGAAATTTTCCGATGCCGCCGCGCTGGTGCTGAAGGCGCCGGGCGACCGCGACGCGCTGGTCGATCCGGACGCCTGGTGGGTCGAACGCCGGGTGCTGTCGCGCGAGCTGGTCGACCAGGGCGACATGAAGACCGCCTACAGAATAGTCGCCGCGCATGCCGCCGAAAGTCCCGCCAATGCTGCCGAGGCGGAATTCCATGCAGGCTGGTACGCGCTGCGCGGCCTCAACGACCCGAGCACCGCCGCCAAGCATTTTGCGCAAATCGCGGAGCTCGCCCAAGGGCCGATGTCGCTGTCGCGCGCCTATTACTGGCTCGGCCGTGCCGCCGAGGTCGGCGGTCCCGGCAGTGCCAAGGATTATTTCAGCCGCGCCGCCAGCTACGGCACGACCTTTTACGGCCAGCTCGCCGGCGAGCGTGTCGGCCAGCGGACCCTCAATATCGTCTACCCGCAGCCAAGTGCCGCCGACCGCCGGAATTTTGCCACCCGCGAGGCTGTCAGCGCCATCGAGCGGCTGCAGCAGGCTGGCTATGACCGCTATGCCGAAACCCTCTACCGCGACCTTGCCGGGCAGTTGAGCAGCCCCGGCGAACTGGCGCTGCTTGCGATGCTGGCGGAAAGACAAGGCAACCATTTCATGGCGCTGAAGGTCGGCAAGATCGCCGGCGCACGTGGCATCGACGTCGGCGCGCTGTCGCATCCGCTCGGCGTCATTCCCGACACCGCCAACATTTCCGGCTCGGGCAAGGCGCTGGCCTATGCGATTGCCCGCCAGGAAAGCGAGTTCAACATCGGCGCCGTCTCCAGCGCCGGCGCGCGAGGACTGCTGCAGCTGATGCCAGGCACGGCCAAGCAATTGGCGAAGAAGGCCGGCATGACATTTTCTCAGGCCCGGCTGACCACCGATGCCGGCTACAATGCGACGCTGGGCGCTGCCTTTCTCGGCGAGCAGCTCGGCCGCTTCGACGGCTCCTACGTGCTGACCTTCGCCGGCTACAATGCCGGTCCCGCCCGCGCCGCCCAGTGGGTGGCGAAATACGGCGACCCGCACGGCAAGGACGTCGATGCAGTCGTCGACTGGATCGAGCGGATTCCCTATACGGAAACAAGAAGTTACGTTCAGCGCGTGATGGAGAATTACGAGGTCTACAAGATGCGTATCTCCGGCAAGTACGATATTGTCGGAGATCTGGTGAACGGCCGGGGTTAGCCTTTCCTTCCCCCCTTGTGGGAGAAGGTGGCCGAGCGAAGCTCGGTCGGATGAGGGTGCTCCAGCTTGGTTCCGACAGCGCTCCGTCCAACACCCCCCAACCGTCTCGGCGCTAACGCGCCGATCCACCTTCTCCCACAAGGAGAGAAGGAAGAGCCCCCGATTTGACCGCCCCTGCCCTCGCCTGTAGCAGTCGCAACGATCTGACAGCAGCACGGAATCGAGTGTACATGCCAAACGACGAAGGCTTCTCCGATTTCTTCTACGCCGCGCCGGACGGGCTGTCCCTGCACGCCCGCATCTACGGCGAAGCGAATTCCGGCCGCTGGCCAGTCGTTTGCCTGCCCGGCCTGACCCGCAATTGCCGTGACTTTCACGAATTGGCGCTTTATCTGTCGGCGCAAGCGAAGCGCAACGTCGTCGCCTTCGACTATCGCGGGCGCGGGCAGTCCGCCTACGATGCCGATATCGGCCATTACAATATCGGCATCGAGGCGGGCGATATCCTTGCCGGGCTGGCGGCGCTGAACATCGAGAAGGCAGCCTTCATTGGGACGTCGCGCGGCGGACTGATCATCCATGTGCTCGGGGCGATGCGGCCGCCAGTGCTGAAGGCCATCGTCTTCAACGACATCGGCCCGGTGATCGAGTCGCAAGGTCTCGCCCATATCCGCTCCTATCTCGACCTCGCGCCCAGGCCGAAGACGTACGCAGAGGTGGTCCGCGGCCTGCGCAGCACCCATGGCGCGGATTTTGCGGCGCTGACCGATGCGGATTGGGAGCGGATGGCATCAGCCCTCTACCGCGAGACCGAGGAGGGATTTCTGCCCGATTTCGATCCGAAACTGGTCGAGACGCTGGCGGGGCTCGATCCCAGCCGGCCGCTGGCCGATCTTTGGCCACAGTTCGACGCGCTGGCGGCCATCCCGATGCTCGTCATACGCGGCGCGAATTCGAAGCTGCTGTCCGCCGAAACGCTCGAGCAGATGCGGACGCGCCATACCGATATCGAGACGATCACCGCCGACGGCCAGGGGCATGCACCGTTTTTGGAGTCCGGGATCCTGCCGGGCAGGATCGCTGGTTTTTTCGAACGGGCGGAGCGGCGGGGTGGTGGGAAGTAAAACTCGACCGAGCGAAGTAATTCACGCGCAGGTTTTGCGTCGGTCAAAGCATTCCGACGGCCGTTGACAGTTCCGGAATTAGCGGTGAAATAATTTTATCGATGTCGGCGCTGCCCCTCATCCGCCTGCCGGCACCTTCTCCCCGTATAGCGACGGGGAGAAGGGAGGTGTCTGCAACGCTGGGGATTAGCGAAATCTTTCGCAAGGGCGCCTTTCTCCCCGTCGCTATACGGGGAGAAATGCCCGGCAGGGCAATGAGGGGCAGCGCAACCCTGAGCGGCTGGCTGATATCTCACGTCAGATCCGTCAGGATTTGGCGCTTCTCTTCGCTGGCTTTGGGGCCTTGCTTGCGGCCGGCTCGCCTTTTGGCCCTCGCCTTGCCGGAGGTGGAGCAGACAAAGCGCTTGCACCGCCGATGTCCGAGCCACCGGACCGAGGCGTTTCCAGCACGGTGACGCAGCCGTCGAGGTCGTTGGTGGCCAGATGGGCGTAGCGCATGGTCATCGACAGCGTCTGGTGACCGAGCCACATCTGTACGCGCCTGATGTCGATGCCGCCCTGGACGAGACGCGAAGCGCAAGTATGGCGCAATATATGCGGCACGACCTGATCGTCGGCGCCAAGCCCGACTTCGGCCTTAGCATCGTTCCAGATGGCACGAAACTGCGCCTGGCTGAGCTTGGTGAACGGGCCCTTGGGCCGGCGGCCCTCGGTCGCTGGCAGCTTGATCACCTCTTTTACCCGCTCGGTCATCGGAATGGTGCGGCTGCGGCCGGATTTGGTGATCCAGAAACTGACGCGGTGCTCCTGGATATCGTTCCAGATCAAACCCAGCGCTTCGCCGAGGCGGCAACCGGTGTCGACGAGAAAGACGGAAAGCCGATAAGCGTCCTCGCTGCGGCTCTTGATGGCAGCGAACAGCCGGGCCTCCTCGTCCCTTTCGAGGAAACGAATCCGTCCCGCCCGCTCCTTCTGGCGGCGGAACTCGGGCAGGCTGTGGATATCTCCCATCTTGTGAGCCTTGCGCAGCAGTTTGCTGAGGGCAGCCATCTTCCGATTGATGGTTGCGTTGCTGTTGCCGCGCTGGCGCAAGGTGCCGATAAGATTGTCGAGGGTGCTTTGGTCAAAGGCGCTGAAACGCTCCCCAAGGAGGATCTCGTCTATTTCGCCGATGAAGGAGCTGACATTGTATTTATGCCGCCCGTCATCCCAAAGTATGTCCCGGTATGCTGAAAAAAGTTCTCCGATCCTGTGCGACTTTACTTCTCGTATCTTGTTATAACTGTATTTTATCTTGGCAGTTTGAGAAGAAAACATCGAAAAATGATCAGAGGTTCCTCCCTCTTGAATCGCATCGTTCGTCATTATTCGCCACACCCCCGAGTGGATAGGCCTAGACCTACCTGCTTGGCGGTGCCCTTTCAAGAGTTTTAAGCGCTGCGGCCGATTTCATCCACCAGTGGCGGATCCCAACGACATCGTTCCACAACCCTGTTCAGCTACCGAACCCCCTTTTCCTTCTGTTTGCGACCAGTCGCGAAAACAAAAACAGCCCGGGCGTTAAAGCGCCCGGGCTGGATTTCACTTGCTTTAAGTCCAGCCCTTAGAACGAGCGCTGGAAGCGGAGGAAGCCGCCAACGGCGTTTTTCTTGTCGCCCGGGATGCCGGTCCAGTTGTATTCATAACCGGGCAGCGAGTCGCTATCGATGTGGTGGCTGTTATGAGCCCAGTCCACTTCGGCCGTGATCGTCATGCCGGGAACGATATCGTAGGCGATATTGGCCGCGACGCCAGCTTCCTTGGCTTCGTCATACGACGCCTGCAGGTTGAACGAGGTCTTCTCGTTGATGGTGTAGGTGCCACCACCCCAGACTGCCCAGTTACCGCCCCACTGCTTGTAGAAGTTGCGCGGGAGATTGTCGTCAGAGCCGTAGCCGGCCATCAGGAACAGCGACAGGTTCTGCATCGGCGTCACGTCGAGGCGAACCTTGCCGGCCCATTCTTCCAGGCTGCTGTCATAGGCAACAACACCGCTGATGGAACCCCAGCCCTGCGTGTACTTCACGCCGCCAACGATATACGGAACATAGCTGTCGACCGAGTCGTGACCGAGAGTGATGGCAGTATTGGCGCTGTTAAGGATAAAGCCTTCACCGGTTTCCAACGACGCCACGGCCGAGAAGCCGTTGCCGGCATCGAAGTAGTACTGGACGACATTGGTGTCGAAGCCGCCGTAGGGAACGATCGTATCCTGGATGACGTTGCCGGCGTAGCCGGTGAACGTGTTGAAGGCTGTTTCGTCCTTACCGACGCGAAGACCACCGAGCTGGATCCAGGCGAAATTCAGCGAAACGCCTCTGCTACCAAACCTGGAAAAGTGCTCGTCGAACCCAGGCACGGTTTGATAACCGGTTCCCCAGTTGAAGCGGGTCTCGGTGTAGGTCTTCAAGGTGCCCATCTCGGTTTCCTGGCCGGTGTAGGTCCTCAGTGTGAAGCGAGCCTGCTTGTAATAGCCGTCGTTGACGTTGTCTTCACCATCCAAGGCATCCGACAGGTCCTGGTACCTGGCGCCGTCGAACGAGCCAGCCTGGCCCACGGAGATGTCATAGCGGACATAGCCGCCGATGCGCAGGCAGATTTCGGTGCCGGGGATGTAGTAGTAGCCAGCGCCGTAGACGTCGCAGATCTTGACGTATTCAGCGGGTTCCGGCTCGGCGACGACGACGGCGTCGGCGGCGCGCGCACCGGAAACTGCGATCAGTGCCGCAGCGGAGCCGAGAAGAAGGCTCTTGATGTTCATTTTCTGACCTCCAGTCAAAAGTTAAAAAACGGGTCTGGGTATTCTTTGCTGAAGGACAGCGTTCCCTGCCCCATCCCCACTACCGAAAAAGATGCGCACCGCGCCGCTCCTTCAAACCCGACATTACCCATGAGACGGCGGCGTTCAACCACGATCGTACCGGCAAAAGGTTTGTGTTGGCGCTATACCCCAGCGTTGTTGCACAAATGACACGATTTGGCCTCACTCCGAAAGCTCCCGTTAACCAACAGCCCTTCGCAAGCCGTTGCAAACGGCGGATTCCGGCGATGGTCGGCCTGAAATGTGACCATGGCCCGAGTCGCGAACCAGGGAATTGCCGCAGAATCGCCACATCGCCGGGCGGCGCTTTGGCGAAGGGTCGATTTTTCAAGGATAATAGCGCCAGCTTGTTGATTGTGCCGGCGCTTTTCTTTATCCACCGGCGCAACGGAGAGGTGGCCGAGTGGTCGAAGGCGCTCCCCTGCTAAGGGAGTAGAGGTCAAAAGCTTCTCGTGGGTTCGAATCCCATCCTCTCCGCCACCCTACGCCCTGCGGGCTTCGGGTGGCAGGCCATCCTGCTTCGCGCTGCGCGCTTCGCAGGACAAGTCCAGCGAATCCCCTCTCCGCGCGATTCAGGATGCCCTCCGAAGCCGTAGCGAAGGAGGGCCGCAACCTCTTGGAACGCTTGCAAAATCGGGGTTGGCATATTCCTCCTTGCGAAGGAGGATGCACTCCAATGCGTTGGCGAGGGAGGGCCGGTTCGTGTGGTATGTATATCTGCTGGAAAGCAAGACTGCGGAAGGCGAGCGCTATATCGGTGTGACCTCGGACCTGAAGCGACGGATCGCTGAGCATAACGCCGGAAAATCCAGCCATACCTCCAAATTCCTGCCATGGCGGATCGTGACCTGCATCGCCTTCTCGAACCAAGCCAAGGCGACCTCATTCGAGCGTTATCTCAAATCCGGTTCCGGGCATGCTTTTGCCAGCAAACGCCTTTGGTGACCATCTGCCGCTCCTCACGTGATCGTGCAATAATCAGCGGTTTTCCCAAATAATAACGCAATCTCAGCTACTTACGACAGAAACACACGGTGCCAATTCCGCTCTTTCGTTCGATTCTGACTGGAGGTCAGAAAATGAACATCAAGAGCCTTCTTCTCGGCTCCGCTGCGGCACTGATCGCAGTTTCCGGTGCGCGCGCCGCCGACGCCGTCGTCGTCGCCGAGCCGGAACCCGCTGAATACGTCAAGATTTGCGACGTCTACGGCGCTGGCTATTTCTACATCCCCGGCACCGAAACCTGCCTGCGCATCGGCGGCTACGTCCGCTATGACATCGGCATCGGTGACGTCGGCTCATTCGACGGTGCAAAGACCACCGATCAGCAGGACGGCGACTCGCAGGATACTTACTACAAGCACGCCCGCTTCACGCTGAAGACCTGGACCGGCCAGGAAACCGAGCTCGGCACCTTGAAGACCTACACCGAGACGCGCTTCAACTGGGGTAACCACAACGATTACCTTGATGACAACTTCAATGGCGGTACGAGCGTTTCGCTGAACTTTGCCTGGGTCCAGCTCGGTGGTCTGCGCGTCGGCAAGGACGAATCGGCCTTTGATACCTTCATCGGCTACGCCGGCAACGTCATCCAGGATACGCTGGTCCCCTACGGCGGCTTCGACACCAATGTCGTCCAGTATTACTTCGATGCCGGAAACGGCTTCTCGGCCGTGGCTTCGTTGGAAACCGGTTCGGGCAGTGCCGCCGCTGATCCTGGCATTTTCCAAGACAGCAACAGCGGCAATGATTCCATCGACAGCTATGTCCCCTATGTCGTCGGCGGTATCAAATACACGCAGGGCTGGGGCTCGATCACCGGTGTCGCCGCCTATGACAGCACCTGGGAAGAGTGGGCCGGCAAGGTTCGCGTCGACGTTACGCCGATACAGAACCTGACACTGTTCATCATGGCCGGCTACGGCTCTGACGACAACATCGACCGCAACTTCTACAAGCAGTGGGGCGGCAACTGGGCAGTCTGGGGTGGTGGCACTTACACCATAAACGAGAAGACCTCGTTCAACCTCCAGGCGTCGGCTGACGATGACAAAAACTACGGCGTCGCCGCGAACATTGCCTACGATATCGTTCCCGGTCTCACGATCACTGCCGAAGTCGATTGGGCCCGCGACGGTCAGTTTGACAAAGCCTACGATCGCAACTGGACCAATGCCGACGACAAGGACAGCGTCGGCGGCATGCTCCGCTTCCAGCGCTCATTCTAACAGTCCGAGCTAGATTGAGATTGAACCCGGCGGGCAACCGCCGGGTTTTTCGTATCGGCGCGACGCAGCTGTCAACTCTCGATGCATAATGCAGGCTGCTGCTGAGCAGCCGATCGCAGGGCTGGTCGAATGCAATGCTCGCTCCGCACGCTTGTTCGTGCAAAAGAAAAACTTGGGCCGATCTGAAGAGCTGGCCTACCGGATCAATGTATCTCGACAGCAAGTCACGATCGACCTCGGCCGATCGGGCGCATCCTACTTGTTCAAATTTCAGCCAGATCGCCCAAGGCGTCAATCAGCGGCTGAATTGCGCTCTCATACTTTTTCCAGCGTTTGACGGATGAACTATAGATCGGCTGCCGGACCTGCCAGCGGCTCGGGGTATTGACCGATCCGCTCCTCTCGAAAAAGCGCAGGCACGAATCGTCCCAAGGCAAGCCGAGATGATCGATGAGACCGCGCGATTGCGTCTCCTGATCCGCAACCAGCGTCTCATAGCGGCTTTCGAAAATACGTCCGGGAAAGACCTTGTCCCAGTGCCGCATCAAGCGATCATATTCGCGGTAGTACAACCCGAGTGTCTCAAGGTCGGCGTTGTAGCCGTGGTCCTTGGTGAAATGCAAGACGAAGCAGGAGACGCAATTGTCGATGGCATCGCGCCGGCAATGAATGATGCGTGCGTTGGGAAAGAGAATTCCAATCACGCCGATAAACTCGAAGTTGTGCGGCATCTTGTCGACGATGCGGGGCGCGGCAGGCGCGTGCTGACGCAGATAGGACAGGTATTCTTCGGCCAGCGCCCTCGACTGATCCCTCGTCATCGACATAATCGAACTGCGCAGGTCCTCATCCGACAGTATTCTAAAGCCCATCGAGTTCGCGATTCGCCGCAGCTTCGTAAGCTCCCCGGCGCCATGGACATCCGGATGGCTCGCGCAGATCTGCTCGGTCAGCGTCGTCCCCGACCGGGGCATGCCCAGCACAAACACAGGCACTTCAGACGGACTGCCGTGGCCAGCCTTGGCTTCCAATAGTGATGGGCTGAATATCTCGATCATGGAATCGACGCTTCGGCGGTAGTACTCCAGGTCGAAATCGTGACCAGCGGCCTTTTTCGCCCTCTTGAAGTGATCTATCGCCTCTTCATAGCGTTGAAGGTCGTTCAGCACTTTTCCTGCCGCGTGGTGGAGCTGCGATGCAGCAACGGGTTCGAGCCTGGGATTGGAGAGTTCGCGCAGGATAGAGTCGAGCTCGGCAGGTTTTTCGGTGAACTTTTGCGTGTCGACCAGGTAATTGTAGGCTGCCCCAACATCGACGCGACGTTCTATTGCCTGATCGAGATAGGCTCTGGCTTCGTCCATGCGGCCGAGGCTGGTGAGCGCACCAGCCAGACCAATCCGGACCATGGGATGGTCGCCGTTGATCTTTAGCGCCTTCTCGTAAAGGGGCAAAGCCATCTCGGCCTTGTCGAAGTTGACGTAGGCACGCGCCAGTCCGCAAAGCGCTTCCACCAGATCGGGTTTCAATTCGCAGGCGCGCTGCAGGTGCCTGATCGCAAGCAAGCTGTCGCCAAGCTTCAGACCGGCCTCTCCCAGGCTAAGGTGGAAATATGGATTCTGAGGCGTCTGGCTTACTGCCCGCGCAAAATATTTGAGAGCCAACTCGTCGTCGATACCGAGCCCCAACGTGCCGAGGATGTAGAGCGAAAGCGGGTGGTTGGGCGTGCGGGCGAGAACGCGATGGCATAATTCCTCCGCCTCCGGGAGCCGCTTGGCTTGCTGAAGTTCGAGCGCCTGTCGCAGCAGCATGTCGTCAGCTTGCGCGCGCGAGGGCGATTTCACTTTCGACGGCTGCACTTTCGGCGCCGAACGGGACTTTATGTGTTTGGACCAAGCGGGCGGCAGTCGGTTGCTCATCATGTCTCGCTAGCAAAATGGTCCAGGAGAATCCAGCCTGGCCTGAAGGGCTGGCCTATCCTGTCGGGCGCCCTCCTTGTTCAAAGTTCGGCTAGGTCGCCCAAGGCGTCGATCAGCGGCTGGATCTTGCCCTCATAATTTTTCCAGCGCTTGACAGATGACCTGTAGATCGGCTGCCGGACTTGCCAGCGACTGGCCGTGTTGACCGATCCCTCCTTGTCGAAGAAGCGCAGGCAGGCATCGTCCCAGGGCAATCCAAGATAATCGATAAGACGGCGCGATTGTGCCTCCTGATCCGCAACCAGCGTCTCGTAGCGATTTTCGAAGATGCGTCCTGGAAAAACCTTGTCCCAATGCCGCATCAGGCGATCGTATTCACGGTAGTACAGCCCGAGCGTCTGCAGGTCGGCGATGTAGCTGTGTCCCTTGGAGAAATTCAGGAAAAAACATGAGAGGCAATTGTCGATGGCGTCGCGGCGACAGTGAATAATCCGCGCGTTGGGGAAAAGAAGGCCTATGAGGCCTATCAGCTCGAAATTCTGGGGCATTTTGTCGACTATGCGAAGTGCGGTCGGCGCACGCTCACGAAGGTAGGACAGGTGCCCCTCGGTCAGCATCTTGGCTAGGTCGGGGGTGATCGGCACGATCGATTGGGCCAAGCCCTGTGCCGAAAGCCTCGTAAGGCCGATAGCATTTGCGGTTCGTCTTAGCTTGCTGAGTTCTCCTGCGCCGTGAACATCCGGGTGGCTCGCGCAAATCTGCTCGGTCAGGGTGGTCCCCGAGCGGGGCATACCCAATACAAACACGGGCACTTCCGATGGGCTTCCATAACCTGCCTTGGCAGCCAACATATCCGGGTTGAAGAACTCGATCGTGGAGTCGACCCAGCGGCGATAGGTTTCCAGATCAAACTTATAGCCTGCGGCCTGCTTGCCTTTCTTGAAATGATCTATCGCGTCTTCGTAGCGCCCAAGGTCGTTCAGCACCTTGCCGGCTGCGTGATGAAGTCTCATCGCACTTTCGGGGTCAAGCTTTGGGTAGCCCAGTTCGCGCAGGATGGACTTAAGTTCGGCCGGCTCTTCGGTGAATTTGCGCGTATGCACAAGCTCGTTATAGGCAGCGGGCATCGCGATGCGACGTTCGATCGCTTCTTTCAGATAGACTTCGGCTTCGTCCACGCGACCGAGACCGGTGAGTGCGCTGGCCAGTCCTGTCCGAACGCGAGGATGATCGCGGTTGATCTTGAGCGCTTTCTCGTAAACCGGGACAGCCATGTCAGCCTTGTCGAATTCGACGTAAGCGCGTCCTAATGCGCAAAGCGCCTCCAGCAAATCGGGCTTCAACTTCAATGCTTGCTGAATATGCCTGATTGCGGGCGAATATTCGCTGACTTTTAGATAAACTTCACCCAGACTAAGGTGATAAAAGGGGTTTTGAGGCTCCTCGCCGACGGCTCGGGCCAAATATCGCAGCGCCATTTCATTGTCGAGCCCGATGAATAGCGTGCCCATGATATACGAAGCCAAGGGATGGTTGGGCGTGCGCTCCAGCACGCGACGGCACAGTTCCTCAGCCTCGGCCAACCGCTTGGCCTGCTGCAAGCCATACGCCTGTCGCAGCAGCGCATCGTCGGCCTGCGCGCGCGACGGCGGTTTCGCCTTCGGCGGTTGCACTTTCGGTGCCGGGCGGGACTTTATGTGCTTGGACCAAGCGGGCGGCAGTCGGTTGCTCATCATGTCTCGCTAGCAAAATGATCCGGGAGAATCCAGCCTGACGTTCCCGCCTGCCGCGGAACTTGCGCAGGCCAAGCCGGCAGGCTAGCAAGAAGGCCCCTTTTCGAACGAGCCTTTGCCATGCGCCCTCCCCTTACGCCGCTCATCGACGCGCTTCCCTCCACGGTACCGTTTGTCGGCCCGGAGGCGCAGGAGCGTGATCGCGGCCGCGCCTTTCGCGCCCGCATCGGCGCCAATGAGAGCAGCTTTGGCCCTTCGCCGCGCGTCGTTGCCCGCATGGCCGAGATTGCCGGCGACATGTGGATGTATTGCGACCCCGATAATCACGATTTGAAGGTAGCCGTAGCCAGGCATCTCGGCGTCGGCGCCGAAAACGTCGTCGTCGGCGAAGGCATAGACGGGCTGCTCAGCCTGGTCGCGCGCATGTATGTGGCGCCCGGCGACGCGGTGGTGACCTCGCTCGGCGCCTATCCGACCTTCAACTTTCATGTTGCCGGCGTCGGCGGCCGGCTGGTCGCAGTGCCCTACGAGAACGATCGGGAAAACCTCGACGGCCTGCTGGCGGCAGTGGCCAGGGAAAAGGCGCCACTGGTCTACCTGTCCAATCCGGACAATCCGATGGGCAGCTGGTGGGAAGCCGCCGAGCTCAGCCGCTTCATCGAAGCCTTGCCGGAGACCACAATGCTGGTGCTCGACGAAGCCTATGGCGAATTAGGGCCAGCCTCAGCGCTGCCGCCGATCGATGTCGCGCGGCCGAACGTCATCCGCATGCGCACCTTCTCCAAGGCCTATGGGCTGGCCGGCATACGCTGCGGCTATGCGGTGGCCGAGGCCCAGGTGATTCGGGACTTCGAGAAGATCCGCAACCACTATGGCGTCAGCCGCATGGCGCAGATCGCCGGTGTCGAGGCGCTTGCCGATCAGGCCTGGCTGGATAGCGTGGTGGCGCGGGTCGCCGCCGGCCGCCGGCGTATCGCCGCAATAGCCGAAGCGAACGGGCTGAAGCCGCTGGCTTCGGCGACCAATTTCGTCACCATCGACTGCGGCCGCGACGGCGCTTTCGCACTGAAAGTGCTGCAGGCGCTGTTGTCATGCGACGTCTTCATCCGCAAGCCGATGGTGCCGGTTCTCGACCGCTGCATCCGGGTCAGTGTCGGCCTCGACCACGAGCTCGACATCTTTGCCGAGGAACTGCCTGGCGCACTGGCGGCAGCGCGGGGGAATTGAAGAGCGCAACGCCGGGATTCCAGTGCTGCCCGCTATTTCTCCCCGAGCAGGCGCATGACGCACTTCAAGGCGTCCGATAATTCGGCAGCCGCGTCATCGGCGAGGCCGGCCGTCAGCCGGGCGAGGTCGCGATCCGCCGCAGCCTGAAGCCTGGCGAGCTCAGCACTTCCGCGAGCGGTCAGCGACAGGATACGTCTGCGCCGATCGGCTGGGTCAGAGCGTGTCTCGGTCAGGCCAGCGGCGGCGAACCTCCTCAGGACGCGTGTGACATAGGCCGGATCGAGCCGGAGTTCGGCAGCGATTTCGGAGGCCGCCGGCCGGAGATCGAGGTGGAACGCCCGTGCAAGAAACCCTGCCTCACCGCCGCTATTGGCGACAGCGCGGGATCGGCCGCCCAATTCGAACAGCAGCCGCGCCTCGCCCAGCGTATAGGCGCTGTGCGTCAAGGTCAGGTCGAGCAGCCCGATCAGGCGCGTGTAGAAGCGATTGAAGCCACGTATCTCCGCGACGAGGGCATTCCGATCGGCCGGCATGTCGACCTCCTTCGGACGGACCGCTCCGTCAGGGCCATGATCGCCTATTATTTGACTTAGTCAATCATTAATGGAGACGCCGCCTATCTCGCACGTGAAGCTGGCGGATAGCGACCGGAGAGAGACCTTCGATGCACGTTGCGCGGTTGAATTTGCACGGCGATGCGCCAGACTCGACTCAAAGGATGGAGAGCGCGATGACCGATCGTACGGTGCAGGTACGCATATACGGCAAGGTGCAAGGCGTCAGCTACCGGGTCTGGGCGCGGCGCGAGGCGTCGGCGCTTGGCCTTGCCGGGTGGGTGCGCAACGAAGTTGACGGCTCGGTGACAGCCTTGATTGCAGGGGCCGGTGTGGCGGTCTCGACAATGATCGAACGTCTTTGGCAAGGGCCGCCAGGGGCAGCAGTTTCGAAGGTCGATGTCGAGGAGATCGAGTCACGCAACATGTCCGCGGGTTTCAGGATTGTTGCCTAGCAAGGCATGATCCTGCTCATTCGCTTCCATCGCACAAATCTCCAGGGTGCAGATAGAGCAAACCTGAAGCCATTGCCCTGCCCGGACATGCCTCGGTCCTTGAATTAATTGAACGTTTGTTTTATTGTCCGCGAAAAGGCGGCTTGTCATGGCGCGTACGACCGGTTCCGACGGAGAGAAGACCGAAGCTGCGGTCCGCGAGGCGGCGGTCAGCCTGATTGCGCGTCTCGGCTACGAGGCGATGTCGATGCGCCAACTGGCGGCCGAGGTCGGCGTCCAGGCAGCGGCGCTGTACCGCTACTTCCCGACCAAGCAGGACCTTCTGTTCATGCTGATGCGTGAGCATATGGAAGGCTTGATCGAGGCGTGGCGCGCAACACGCCCTGTCGGCGCCGATCCGGCAGCGCGGCTTGCCGCTTATGTCGAAAACCACATCGCTTTCCATATCGAACGCCGCCACTCCACCCATGTCTCGAACATGGAGCTGCGCAGCCTGTCGCATGAAAAACTCACGCAGATCCTGCGCATGCGCACGGCCTACGAGAAGGAGCTGCGCGCCATCCTGCGCGACGGCGTCGAAGCGGGGTTATTCAGCATCGAAGACACCGGGCTCACCGCCATGGCGCTGATCCAGATGATGACCGGCGTCATCGTCTGGTTCCGGCCGGGCGAACGGCTGTCGATCGCCGAAGTCACCGCTACATATCTAGCAATGACAATGCGCCTTGTTGGAGCAAAGAGCGATGGCGCGACGACGAGCCACGGCGCCGTGCGTCCATTCGAGCGCGCAACGGACGCTGCAGCACTTTGATTTCGCGCATGATCCCGATTTTCGCGGTCGTGCGCCGGGAGGAACGGCATGTACACGCATACGCTCAACTTCGGGCTTGACGAAGACATCGAGGCGCTGCGCGACCTGGTGCGGCGCTTCGCCCAGGAAAAGATCGCACCGATCGCCGCCGAGATCGACCGCTCGAACGAATTCCCGGCACATCTGTGGGCGGAGCTCGGCGGGCTCGGCCTGCTCGGCATCACCGCCGATCCCGATTTCGGCGGCAGCGGCATGGGCTACCTCGCCCATGTCGTGGCGATGGAGGAGATTTCGCGCGCCTCGGCCTCGGTCGGCCTCTCCTACGGCGCCCATTCCAACCTCTGCGTCAACCAGATCAACCGCTGGGCGACGCAGGCGCAGAAGGAAAAATATCTGCCTTCGCTCTGCAGCGGCGAGAAGGTCGGCGCACTGGCGATGTCGGAATCGGGAGCCGGCTCCGATGTGGTGTCGCTGCGCCTGCGCGCCGAAAAGCGCAATGATCGCTATGTACTCAATGGCACCAAAATGTGGATCACCAACGGGCCGGATGCCGAGACGCTGGTCGTCTACGCCAGGACCGATCCGGAACTCCATTCGCGCGGCATCACCGCTTTCATCGTCGAAAAGGCCTTTGCCGGTTTTTCCGTGGCGCAAAAGCTCGACAAGCTCGGCATGCGCGGCTCGAACACCGGCGAGCTGGTGTTCGAGAATGTCGAAGTGCCGTTCGACAATGTGCTGCACGAGGAAGGGCGCGGCGTCGAGGTGCTGATGTCGGGCCTCGACTACGAACGCGCCGTGCTGGCCGGCGGCCCGATCGGGCTGATGGCTGCGTGCCTCGACGTGGCGATCCCTTACGTGCACGAACGCAGGCAGTTCGGCCAGCCGATCGGCGAGTTCCAGCTGGTGCAAGGCAAGCTAGCCGACATGTATGCGACGATGAACGCGGCGCGCGCCTACGTCTATGCCGTGGCCGCCGCTTGCGATCGCGGTGAGACGGCCCGCAAGGATGCTGCCGGCTGTATTCTCTTCGCCGCCGAAAAGGCAACGCTGATGGCGCTCGACGCCATCCAGCTTTTGGGCGGCAACGGCTACATCAACGACTACCCGACCGGCCGGCTTTTGCGCGACGCCAAGCTCTACGAGATCGGCGCCGGCACCAGCGAAATCCGTCGCTGGCTGATTGGGCGGGAAATCATGGTGGAGGGCGCCTGATGGCGTCTTTTTGAGATTTTGCCAGAAGCCGCACGATGTGGCACACTTCGGAATATGTGCCACAACACAGGCGAGACGGACCATGGCTGGCAAAACGGGAAAGTCCGGATTTGACGAAGATCCGCAAGCACGGTTCGATGCCGGCGCTCGCCAACCACAGCTTCGTGCTCCGGCGAAACGCGAGCGTGTCAAGCTTGGCGAGGGCGGGCGCTTCGTCATTCCTGCCGCGATGCGCGAGGAGATGGGCGTGAAGCCTGGCGAGGACATGATCTTGCATGTCGAAAACGGCGAGCTGCGGGTAAGATCGTGGCTGCAGAATCTGCGACGCGTCCAGGCCGAATTGTCAGCGTTGAAACAGCCCGGTGAAAGCGTCGTCGACGAATTTCTGAAAGAGCGACGGGAAGAGCAGCGTCGAAGTGACAAGCGTCTCGACCGGCTTCACGCCGAAGGGACAACGGGAAAGCGGACGAAATGAAGCCCTACGTCATGGACAGTTCGGCGGCGCTCGCAATCCTGCTCAACGAGCAAGGCACCGACAATGCTTTGGGGTTCGCGCCGGACGCACAATGCAGTTCAGTCAATGCGGCCGAAATCATCGCCAAGCTGATCGACAAGGGACGCAGCATGGAACAGGCCGCGGACGACCTCGCCAGTCTCGGCATGCCGATCGCCGTTTTCGACGACGCGATGGGCATCGCCGCTGGGCAGCTTCGCCAATTGACGCGGCATCGCGGCTTGTCGCTGGGCGATCGGGCTTGCCTGGCGCTGGCAATTCGCGAGAATGCCATTGCCGTCACCGCTGATCGCGATTGGGGCGACCTCGATGTCGGCTGCAAGATCGAGCTGATCCGGTAGCGCCATGGCCGCCCTCACCTCTCAGATGTCGTCCGCCTCCGATGCCTTCCGCGCCAATGCCGAGCGCATGCGGGCGCTGGTCGCCGATATTGCTGAAAAAGCCGCCGCCATCGAGCGCGGTGGCTCGGAAGAGGCGCGTGAGCGGCACGTCTCCCGCGGCAAGCTCCTGCCGCGGCAACGCCTAGCCCAATTGCTCGATACAGGCTCGCCCTTCCTCGAAATCGGCCAGTTCGCGGCATGGTCGATGTATGGCGAGGACATCCCTTCGGCCGGCCTCATCGCCGGCATCGGCCGCGTCGAAGGCACCGAAGTGATGGTCGTCGTCAATGACGCCACGGTGAAGGGCGGCACCTATTATCCACTGACGGTGAAGAAGCATCTGCGTGCACAGGAGATCGCATTGCAGAACAATCTGCCTTGCGTCTATCTGGTCGACAGCGGCGGCGCCAATCTGCCCAACCAGGACGAGGTGTTTCCCGACCGCGATCATTTCGGCCGCATCTTCTACAACCAGGCCAACATGTCGGCCGCCGGCATTCCGCAGATCGCCTGCGTCATGGGTTCGTGCACGGCCGGCGGCGCCTATGTGCCTGCGATGTCGGACGAGACAATCATGGTGCGCAACCAGGCGACCATCTTTCTCGGCGGGCCGCCGCTGGTGAAGGCGGCCACCGGCGAGGACGTCACCGCCGAGGACCTCGGTGGCGCCGACGTGCACACAAGGCTTTCCGGCGTTGCCGACCACTATGCGCTCGACGACGAGCATGCGCTGGCCATATGCCGGCGTATCGTCAAAAACCTGAATCGGAACAAGACTGTAAGCCTTGCCTTACAGAAATCGATTCCGCCGCTTCACGATCCACATGAACTCTACGGCATCGTGCCGACGGATCTGCGCCAGCCCTACGACGTGCGCGAGGTAATCGCCCGCACCGTCGACGGTTCCGAGTTCGATGAGTTCAAGCAGAATTATGGCACCACGCTGGTCACCGGTTTCGCCCATCTCAGCGGCATGCCGGTCGGCATCGTCGCCAACAATGGCGTGCTGTTTTCGGAAAGCGCGCTGAAGGGCGCGCACTTCATAGAGCTGTGCTGCCAGCGCAAGATCCCGCTGATTTTCCTGCAGAACATCACCGGCTTCATGGTCGGGCGAAAATACGAGGCCGGCGGCATCGCCAAGGACGGCGCCAAGCTGGTCATGGCGGTCGCAACGGCCAAGGTGCCGAAGGTGACCGTGATCATCGGCGGCTCATTCGGTGCCGGCAATTACGGCATGTGCGGACGCGCCTATTCGCCACGCTTCCTGTGGATGTGGCCGAATGCCCGCATTTCGGTGATGGGCGGCGAGCAGGCGGCAACGGTGCTGGCCGTGGTCAAGCGCGAAGGCATCGAGCGCAAGGGCGGGGAATGGAGCGCTGAGGAGGAAGCGAAATTCAAGAAGCCGATCCTGATGAAGTACGAGCACGAGGGACACCCGCTCTATTCGTCGGCAAGGCTCTGGGACGACGGCATCATCGACCCGGCCAAGACCCGCGAGGTGCTGGCGCTCAGCCTTTCGGCCGCGCTCAACGCCGAGATCGAGGAGACAAAATTCGGCGTGTTCAGGATGTGAGATGAGCGAAATCGGCCAGAGGATTCGCATTCAAACCGGCGACATCACGAAGCTGGCGGTCGATGCCATCGTCAACGCCGCCAATACCTCTCTTCTCGGAGGCGGCGGCGTCGACGGCGCTATCCACCGCGCGGCCGGCCCCGAGCTTGTGGCAGAATGCCGGACCTTGCATGGCTGCAAGGTCGGAGACGCAAAAATCACCAAGGGCTACAGGCTGCCCGCGCGCTACGTCATACATACGGTCGGGCCGGTCTGGCAAGGTGGCAGCAAAGGAGAAGCCGAACTGCTCGCCTCCTGCTATCGCCGGTCGCTCGAAATCGCCGCCGCAAAGGACTGCCGGACGGTGGCGTTTCCTGCGATCTCGACCGGGGCCTACCGCTATCCGAAAGATCAGGCGACGCAAATTGCTGTCGGGACCGTGAGCGCCTTCATCGGCCAGAACATCGTTCCGGAAACCGTCATTTTCTGCTGCTTCGACGAGCCGACGGCCGAATTGTATCAGCGGGTCGTCGCTGCACTCGGCAGGGTGTGACCCTGCGCGGGAGACAACCCACCACATCTCCAGACTATTTTTTGCTTCTCGATCTGGCCAGACGAAAGAATCACGGCTATTGATCATCGCAAATACCAATGGGGATTGGGCGAAGATGAGGCGGCGGGTTTTTCAGAGAACAACTGTGCATATACTTGCGGGATTGCTTATATTAGCAATGCCTGGCATCTGTGCAGCGGAGTCGCTGGCGGGAAGCAAGGGCGAGACCCGTTTCTATCCCTATTTGCCGCAGAGCCCGAAGGATCCGTGTACCAGGGCCTACAAGGCCTATGTAGCGGCCGGCGGCCATTCAGCCTATGCAACCACTCCGTATTCCCGGGTGCGTTTTCTGTACATCATCTGCGGCTCGCGCTTGAATGCACCGTCACAGCAAGCTGCCGAAGAATTGGCGTTGAAATCCTGTCAGGCCGCCCGCAACAGTTACAGAGTTACAACAGGCGGCGGCTGCGAAATCGCTGCCTCCAAGTAGGCGAATATATTTCAGTGTTTGGGGTTCAAATGGGTTTGGCAATGAAATCTTTATCAATCAAGCGAGCAACCATGTCGGTACTTGCACTGCTTGTGGCCTCTGCACCGAATGTCGGCGCCGCCGAATCGCTGACGGGAAGCAAGGGCGACAGCCGCTTTCGGTCTATTTTGCACCGGGTACAATCGGAGGCTGCGGCAAGAATTACAAGGACTATGTGGCGGCTGGCGGTCACTCGGCCTATGCGATGACGCCATTCAACTGGGCAACCGAATTCACTATTTGCGGTGCTTATCTGAATGCAACATCCCAGAAGGCTGCGGAGGCGCTGGCGTTGAAATCCTGCCAGTCCGCGCGCAGCAAGTACAAGGTCACGACTGCAGGGGCCTGCGCCATAGCTGCCTCCAAATAGACCGACACTCGTCGGCCTTCGACGTATTCAATGGGTGGGAAAAATGAAATCTATAAGCGTCAAACAAGCAGTCTTCTCGCTGATAACCGGGTTGCTTCTAATCTCGAGCCCCAATGTCGGCGCGGCGGAATCGCTGGCTGGAAGCAAGGGCGACGTCCGCTTCTACCCGTATTTTCCGGCGACCGCGGATCGGCCATGCACCAAGGCATATAAGGCCTATGTGGCGGCCAGCGGCCATTCAGCTTATGCGACCACTCCGTATTCCCGGGTGCGTTCGTTGTACATCCTGTGCGGCTCGCGCTTGAATGCGCCCTCGCAAAAGGCTGCCGAGGATATGGCGATGAAATCCTGCCAGGTCACCCGCGACCGTTACAGGGTCACGACCGGGGGAGCTTGCGAAATGGCGGCCTCAAAGTAGGCAGGCCTCGCTTGCCTACCCTTTGACCGCCAGACTACAAAGCAGGGCATTGCCGCAGTTCGCGTGACGAGAATTCGCGCCGTTGGCGGCAGCTCTGCCTGTGGAGGCCCGATGTTCGCCAAGATCCTGATCGCCAACCGTGGCGAGATCGCCTGCCGGGTGATCCGCACGGCACGCAGGATGGGTGTGCGCAGCGTCGCCGTCTATTCCGACGCCGACGATCGCGCCTTGCATGTCGAAATGGCCGACGAAGCGGTGCATATCGGCGCCTCTCCCGCCAACGAAAGCTATCTGCGCGGCGACAAGATCATTGCGGCGGCCTTGGCCAAAGGTGCCGAGGCCATCCATCCGGGCTACGGCTTTCTTTCGGAAAACCCTGATTTCGTCGACCAGGTGGTCGCGGCGGGGCTGATCTTCATTGGCCCGTCGGCGGCCTCGATCCGCGCCATGGGACTGAAGGACGCGGCCAAGCGGCTGATGGAAAAGGCCGGCGTGCCTGTCGTTCCGGGCTACCATGGCGAAGCGCAGGAGATCGTGTTGCTCGCCTCCAAGGCGCGCGAGATAGGCTACCCCGTACTGATCAAGGCGCGCGCCGGCGGCGGCGGCAAAGGCATGCGGCGCGTCGAGCATCCCGATGATTTTTCGGAAGCACTGTCGGGCGCGCGGCGCGAGGCGAAAGCCGCGTTCGGTGACGACCGCGTCTTGGTGGAAAAATATGTCGACAAGCCTCGCCACATCGAAGTGCAGGTGTTTGGTGACAATTTCGGCAACGCCGTGCATCTTCACGAACGTGACTGCTCGGCACAGCGCCGCCACCAGAAGGTGATCGAGGAGGCGCCTGCCCCGGGCATGACGCCGGCACTGCGCAAGGCGATGACCGAGGCGGCGGTGAAAGCCGCCAAGGCAATCCACTATTCCGGCGCCGGTACCATCGAGTTCATCGTCGATGCCTCGCAAGGTCTGAAGGCCGACCGTTTCTGGTTCATGGAAATGAACACCCGCCTGCAGGTCGAGCACCCCGTCACCGAAATGGTCACCGGCATCGACCTGGTCGAGTGGCAGTTGCGGGTAGCCTCCGGCGAAAAACTGCCGAAGACGCAGAGCGAGATCGCGCTCTCCGGCCACGCCTTCGAGGCGCGTATCTATGCCGAGGACGCGGCAAGAGGGTTTTTGCCGGCGACCGGCACCTTGCACCATTTGAAATTTCCGCAGCCGGCACCGGAGGGTGCGACCATGCGCATCGAAACCGGTGTGCGCGCCGGCGATGCGATTTCGCCGTTTTACGACCCGATGATCGCCAAGCTGATCATCCACGGCAAGGACAGACGGGCAGCGCTCACAGCGCTTGGCGCAGCGCTGTCGCAGACCGAAATCGCCGGCTCAACGGTCAACACTGGCTTTCTTGCCGCGCTGGTCGCTGATGCGGATTTTGCGGCGGGCGATGTCGATACCGGCCTGATCGCTAGGCATCAGCAGGCGTTGACGGCGGTTCCGCCGCCGGGCGGTGAGACGATTGCCGCCGCGGCACTTGCCGCGTCCGGTGCGCGCGACTTGCCGTCCTCGGACGATCCCTGGTTGTCGCTGGCCGGCTATGCGCATTTCCACGCTGTAGTGCGGCGCATGCTGCTGAAGTTTGGCGAGCAGGAGATCGGCGCGCGCGTGTCGGTGCGGCCGGACGGGCGGTTCGAGGTGGCGCTGGATGCGCCCTATGACAGCGCCAATTCGCGTGATCTCCGCGCGGCGCCTCGCCTCGCCCGCTGGCCGGGCCACGTCACGGTCTTCGATGGTGCAATCGGCTACGGTTTTGCTGTGCCGGATCCGCTGGCCCGAGCCGACGAAGCCGCCGCCGCTTCCGGCAGCCTGCGCGCGCCAATGCCCGGCCTGGTCAAATTGGTGCGTGCAGCCAGAGGCGAGTCCGTGATCAAGGGCCAGCCGCTGCTGATCCTGGAGGCGATGAAGATGGAGCACACCATTGCCGCGCCCCATGACGGGGTTATCGCCGAGATTGCTGCCGAAGGCGCGCAGGTAACCGACGGCACCGTGCTGGTTCGCTTTGCCGAGGAACCTCAGTTGACTGCTGTTTCCCTATCCACGAAGTGATCTCGAACGCGTGACAAAGGCGTCGCCAAAAACAACATGGCCGGGTTTGACCCCGGCCATGTTCAATTACAGCAGCGCGTCTTGCGGCGCCGCGGCCATCACGGCTGGATCGGCGCGTATTTGCCGTCGTGCCACTGGTTGATGTCGTAGCTGGCGTTTTTGAGGTCGCCCTTCTCGTCGAAGGTGACTGACCCGACAACCGTGCTGATCGGCTGGCCGTTCTTCAACGCTTCGGCGACTTTTGCCGGATCGTCGCTGCCGGCGCGTTTGATGCCTTCGGCGAAGGCCTGGATCACCGCATAGGAAAACAGCGTGAAGCCCTCCGGCACGAAGCCGCCGGCCTTGATCTTGGCGATGGCTTCCTTGGCTTCGGGCTTCGCCTGCGGATCCGACGGGAAGACGAACATGGTGCCTTCGCCGGCCGGACCGGCAACCTGCCAGAATTCCGGCGAAGCGATCGAGTCCGGCATGATCAACTGGAACTTGAGGTTCTGCTCCGCCGACTGGCGCAGGATCAGGCCGGCTTCGGGGTGATAGCCGCCGAAATAGACGACGTCGGCTTTCAGCTCCTTGAGCTTGGTAACAAGAGCGGAATAGTCCTTCTCGCCAGCGTTGATGCCCTCGTAGAGGATTTCATTGAGACCGTTCTGGTTCATCGTTGCCTTCACGGCATCGGCCACGCCCTGCCCATAGGCGCTCTTGTCGTGCAGGATGACGACATTCTTGCCGGCATATTTCTTGGCGATCCAGGGACCGATGAAAGCGCCCTGCGCATCGTCGCGCGTATAGAGGCGCATGATCGTCGGCCAGCCGGCTTTCGCCGCTGCGTCGGTCAACACCGGGTTCGAGGAAGCCGGACTCATCATCAGCGCACCGGCTTCGGCGTAGACAGCGGAGGCCGGGATGCTGGAGCCTGAGCAGGCGTGGCCATCGATGAACTTGACACCGTTGGCGATGATGCGGTTGGCGACCGAAACCGCCTGCTTCGGATCGCACTGGTCATCCTCGATGTCGAGCTTGACCTGGCGGCCGTCGACGCCGCCCGCCGCGTTGATCGCGTCGGCGGCGGCTTGCGCGCCCTGCTTGAACTGATCGCCGATGGTGGCAAGCTGACCGGTCATCGGTCCGACCACCGAAAAGGTGATGTCGTCGGCGAAGGCGACCGGCGCGGTCATCATCAGGCCAAATATGGCGGCGCTCAAAATACTGAATTTCTTCATGGTGACACAACTCCTCCATTCTCGCGCGACCATCCCGGCCGCGCCTCTTCCAGAGTGGCGGGAGAATTTCATCCTTCACCGGGGCTGTCTAGACGCATCGTCGGCACTCGATTGGGCCTGCAACACGCAGTCCCAAAGACAAAGCCGCGCCAGCCTTGTTCCGGCCGGTCGCGGCTTTTGCCATGAGCTTCCCAACGCATCGGCGCCAGGACCCGCTCGCCTTCTCTGTCTATTGCACAGCTTGCCGCCGTGTTCTTGATCTTGTTGGCTCAGCCGTCTTGCGCGGCCTTGATTTTTCGAGCCCGGCCCTCTGCGCGGCCTTGACCCGAAGCGTCCCTGTTGTGAGGTCAGTACCCTTGTGAAGTCGATGCCGGCGAATTCAGTGCATCGTCATCCATTCGCGAGCTTCGCGCAGCGCCTTGGCGATCTCGACCTTCGACATGGCGGCAGACAATTCGGAGCGCAGTTCCGCGGCGCGGGCCGAACCCTTGATCGCGGCGATGTTGAACCATTTGTGGGCGGCGACAACATCGGTCTCGCAATCGCGGCCAGTCGCATACATCATGCCCAACTCGAAAAGAATATCGGCCTGGGCAGTTGCCCCCGTGGCGCCGAAGCCGGCTTCAAGCATTTCAAAACGTGCCATTTCAAATCCCCTGTTCTGGCTCCCGAGAGCTGTCTCCGTCTGTCCCTCGGTGTCCTTGATTACCGTCGGGGGCGGCCGCTCTTTCGATGCTTTCGAGAATGCCCCGGAGGCTTGAATCCGTCGTTAAATGGCGTGCTTAATTTGAGGAAAACAAAGCTAAAACAAGAGGTAAACGCGAAAATTCGTTAAGGATACAAAGCCAGCAATCGCGCCGGTTTGCACAAGATTTGAAGAAAACTTGCGAGGCGCGGATCAAGACTCCGCTAACCACAGAAGACAAAGACGTGTGCGGCCCGTTTCATTTTTCGCCGGCGCGGCCGTTCGGGAGCGGGCAAAAACCCGCAACCCTTCCGTCGCGGCACCGCTTTTGTTTTTCCGGGAGCTGGACTAGCTTACGTTTGCGTAAGGGGCAGACACCCGGGACGGAGCCCGATTGGACTTACCTGAGGGAGGAAAGACATGTTTCGACAAGTGAGCCTGGCGCTCGCGGCCGCAATAATGATGACCGGCGCGGCATGGGCCGATCCGATCGAAGGCAATTGGAAAACGCAAGCCGGATCGACTGCCGCCATTTCGGGTGGCGGCGGGGCATTTTCGATTACGCTCAAATCCGGCAAATTTGCCGGCAAGAACATCGGTTCACTGAAGGTTGCCGGCGACAACAAATATGCCGGCACCATAACCGACCCGGAAACCGACAAGACCTATTCGGGCAAGGCTTCGCTTTCCGGCAGTTCGCTCAAGATGAGCGGCTGCGTGCTCGGCGGGCTGATCTGCAAGAGCCAGACCTGGCACAAGCTCTGATCGTGCCCTTCCTGCCGGGGTGAGCGGGGCCAGTCGGCCCCGTTTTCATGTTATCGGCCTCGCAGCCATGGCGTCGCCATGGGTCGCTGCACTCAAGGCGGACCCTCTCAGAGATCATCAACCATTTTTGAACCCCAGATGAACGCCGGGATCAGAGCCGGTTCACCCTGGGCAAGGCATTGTCATGCGTGTTGAAGGAGACACCGCGCAATGCTTGCCCGCCGCTTCACCATCGTCTGCCTGCTGATGAGCCTGTTCGGCATGTTGTTCGCCGTCCTTGTCGCCGAAGCCGGCCGCCCGGCCCGCGCCTGGGACGTCGCCATTTCCTGCCGGCTCGGTTGCCCGAACCAGCTTCGCCACTGAACCCGACAAAGAGCTGAACCTTTAGAGAAAAGCAAAACGCCAATGAACCGCCTCGCCGCCAACACCCTCAAGACGCTTCGGCTGCTGCCGCGCGCGGCGCTCATCCTGACTGTTCTTTCGGTACCGGTACTGGCAGTGCCGACGATGCGCACCAATGCCGGCTCGACGATCGAGGCGCCTGCGTTGAGGAAGTCAGGCCTCGGCTTTGTGCTGCTGGTTAGCCTGCAGCGCGGTTAGCAGACCGAAAAACGCCGACAGCGCGTATTGAGGCCGCCTTACCCCCTCCCAACCGCGCGTCCAACTCTCTATATTGGGTCATGGAAAAGCGAATCTATCCCCAAGCCATTGAATCGGTGGTCACGCCGGAGCCGTTTGGCCGGCAGAGCTTCAACGACCCCAAGAAGGCCGTCGCGGCCCTACAGGTGCTTTACGACCGCAACACCAAGTTCCTGCGCGATTCATTTGCCGCGCTCGCCGCGGGCGGCGACAACAACAAACGTTACCGGGCTTTCTATCCGGAGATCGGCGTCACCACGAGTTCCTTCACGCAAATCGACTCGCGGCAGGCCTATGGCCACATGCCGACGCCGGGGCATTTCTCAACCACCGTCACCCAGCCTGCTCTTTTCGAAAGCTACCTCACCGAACAGCTTCGGCTGATCATGCGCAACCACGGCGTTCCCGTCACGGTTTCGGAATCGACCACTCCCATCCCGCTGCATTTCGCCTTCCTCGAAGGCACGCATGTCGACGGCACTGCTGCCGAGCGCATCAAACGGCCGATCCGTGACCTGTTCGACGTGCCGGATCTCGACGGCACCGACGACCAGATCGCCAACGGCACGTTCGAAGTGGCATTGGGCGAGGCACGGCCGCTGGCGCCGTTCACCGCGCAACGGATCGACTATTCGCTGCACCGGATGTCGCATTATACGGCGACTAGTCCCCAGCATTTCCAGAACTTCGTGCTGTTCACCAACTACCAGTTCTACATCGACGAATTCGTCGCCCGTGCACGCGAATTGATGGCCAATGGCGGTGACGGATATGTCGAGTTCGTCGAGCCGGGCAACATCGTGACCAAAGCAGGGGACGGCGCGCCCGGTGAGGGTGCTGCGCCGCCTCGCCTGCCGCAGATGCCGGCCTATCATCTGAAGAAGCCGAATCATGGCGGCATCACCATGGTCAATATCGGCGTTGGGCCTTCCAACGCCAAGACGATCACCGACCATATTGCGGTGCTCCGGCCGCATGCCTGGGTGATGCTCGGCCATTGCGCCGGCCTGCGCAACACGCAGGCGCTCGGGGATTATGTGCTGGCCCATGCCTATGTACGAGAAGATCATGTCCTCGACGACGATCTTCCGGTCTGGGTGCCGATCCCGCCGCTAGCCGAAATCCAGGTGGCTCTGCAGGAAGCGGTCGCCGAGGTCACCGGGCTTTCCGGATATGATCTCAAGCGCATCATGCGCACTGGCACCGTCGCCACTATCGACAACCGCAATTGGGAGCTGCGCGACCAGCGCGGGCCGGTCCAGCGGCTGTCGCAGTCACGGGCGATCGCGCTCGACATGGAATCGGCGACGATCGCCGCCAACGGCTTCCGCTTCCGGGTGCCCTATGGCACGCTGCTTTGCGTATCCGACAAGCCGCTGCATGGCGAATTGAAGTTGCCGGGCATGGCGACCGAGTTCTACAAGCGGCAAGTAGCGCAGCACCTGACCATCGGCATCAGGGCGATGGAGAAGCTGGCTGAAATGCCGATGGACCGACTGCATTCGCGCAAACTCAGGAGCTTTTCGGAAACTGCCTTCCAGTAAATGCCGAATCGCATGTGTCTGTCCAGGTCAGGACATTTCGTCATCTTGATTGAGCCGCACTTCTGCCGATAGACAAGGCGATGGCACGTGTTCGGGACATGACGGTTGCGCTGGCATTCGTCGCAATGCTTGCACTCTCGGCCGCGCTGGTGGCCGGGTTCTTCGGATCGCTGCATCCGGCCCTCGATTCCTTTGCTCATTTCCGCGTGCATTTTTCGGTGCTGATGGCGCTTTGCGCGCTGCCGCTGCTCACCACCTCGTTTCGCCTGCAGGCCGCGGCCGCATTGCTGTTTGCGATAGCCTCCTTTGCCACCACGTCGAATGCCTTGCCGCTTTCGCGGCTATGGCAGGTGCAGGCCGCCTACGAAGCCAAACCCGGTGACGAGCCAGTCTACCGCCTGCTGCAGATGAACCTCAGGTTCAACAATCCAACGCCTGAGAAGGTGCTGTCGCTGATCGGCCGGACCCAGCCTGATGTGATCACCCTCGACGAGGTGTCCGAGATATGGAAGGCAAAGCTTGGGCTGCTATCCGGCGCCTATCCCCACCGGATCCTCTGCCCATATCCCAATGGCGTGTTCGGCGTTGCGCTGCTGTCCAGACGACCGTTTGCCATAGGCACGGAGCCGCACTGCGACAGCCGCGGCGCGATGGCGATCGCCACGGTCGATTTCGGCGGAACCGACGTCGATGTCGCCGCCATCCACCTCACCTGGCCATGGCCGCACAACCAATCACGGCAGATTGGAGGGTTGTCTGGCGAAATCGCCTCGCTTGGCGAGACGTCAATCCTGGCAGGCGACTGCAACGCAGCGCCATGGAGCGCCGCCGTCCGGCGCGTCGCATCGCTTGGCAAGCTGACTGTAATGCCGTCGGTCGGGCCGACCTGGCTCTACAGAAGGCTGCCGGATTTCCTGCGCTTCGCCGGACTGCCGATCGACCAGGTTTTCAGCAAGGGCGCCATCGTTATCCGTTCGGCGTCGACCCTTGAGGACACCGGCTCAGACCATCTGCCGGTGCTGGTGGAGTTTTCGCTACGGTCGGATGAACAAAAGCCGCTCGACGAGCACCAGACGGCGACCGCGCTTGCGGCGCTGCCTGGCGGGACGCGAAGCTGAAAATCCGCAGTCCAATCTCGACCTGGCTTATTACTGGCCCACAAAAGCGCGGATGAGGTGCTCGACAGGGCCGCCGTCGCGATGCTCGTGCGCATCGAAGGCGATCTGCTTTGCCTCGTATTCGGCATAGATGGCATTGATCCGGCGCTTTGCCTCGCGACGTGCCTCGAAACAGTGCGGGTCATCACCGACTGTCAGCCCTCGAACCGACTTTTCGGTGGCCCGCATCATCTGTCTGGCGATGCGGCCATGGGTCTCTTCATGGGCGCGGACGCCAGCGAAGAACCGCTTCCAGCGCTTCTGCAGCGCAGGCGACGTGGCTGAGACTAGTTTGGGATAGGTATAGAAGAGATTGAGCGTCCCGTTGGCCTGGCGCAGGCGGCAGACGCCGTTTTCCCGATGGGCGTCGAAGGTCCAATCATCGACGCTGTAGCCGGTCTGCGCGATGGCGTGGGTCATGAAGCCGTGCTTCGGCCCACTGCGATCCATGGCCTCGATCAGGGCCGCGCCGGTGGTTCCGGCAATGCTGTAAGTTCGTGTCTTGACCAGCACCTTAGTGCCGGCCAAGGCTGCAGGGGCGCACAATGCCCCGATCGCCACAACGCTCGTCAGAACTGCCAGGCGCATTTTCCTTCCTCCCTGTCGCCGCAGAAAGGAAACACAGGCAGGCGGTTTATTCAACAATCCTACGGTTGCGCTGCTCCTCATCTTGTTTAGTCCGGAGCAAACCTTGTGACTTACATGTTCTGGTAGACCGGGCCCTCGCCGCCCTGTGGCGGCACCCAATTTATGTTCTGGTTCGGGTCCTTGATGTCGCAAGTCTTGCAGTGCACGCAGTTCTGCGCGTTGATGACGAAGCGCACATCCTTGGCCGCAGGATCGGCGGCGGCATTGCCATCCTTGTCGACCCATTCGTAGACGCTGGCCGGGCAGTAACGCGTCGAGGGCCCCGCATAGACGTCATGCTCGGAGCGCTTCTGCAGGTCCATGTCGGCGACGAGCAGATGCACCGGCTCGTTCTCCTCGTGGTTGGTGTTGGACAGGAACACCGACGACAGCCGGTCGAAGGTCAGCACCCCGTCCGGCTTCGGGTAGGCGATCTTCTGGTGCGCGGCGGCCGGTTCCAGCGTCGCGTAGTCGGCCCTGCCGTGCTTCATCGTGCCGAAGGGCGAGAAGCCGAACAGCGTGTTCAGCCACATGTCGAGGCCGCCAAGGCCGACGCCGACAATGGTGCCGAAGCGCGACCATAGCGGCTTGACGTTGCGCACTTTCTTCAGGTCCTTGCCGATATCGGTGGCGCGCCAGGTGGCCTCGTAGGAGGCCAGCTCGTCATTGGTGCGGCCGGCGGCTATCGCATCACAGACATGCTCGGCCGCCAGCATTCCGGAGAGCACGGCATTGTGCGAGCCCTTGATGCGCGGCACGTTGACGAAGCCGGCCGCGCAGCCGATCAGCGCACCGCCGGGAAAGGACAGTTTCGGCACCGACTGCCAGCCGCCTTCGGTGATGGCGCGGGCACCGTAGCCCAGCCGCTTGGCACCCTCGAAGGTGCCGCGGATCGCCGGATGGGTCTTGAAGCGCTGGAACTCGTCAAAGGGCGACAGATAGGGGTTCTTGTAGTTCAGGTGAACGACGAAGCCGACTGCCACCTGGTTGTCCTCGAGATGGTAGAGGAAGGAGCCGCCGCCGGTCTTCATATCGAGCGGCCAGCCGAAGGAATGCTGGACAAGGCCGGGCCGGTGGTTTTCCGGTTTGATCTGCCAGAGTTCCTTGAGGCCGATGCCGTATTTTCCGGGCTCACGACCGTCGGAAAGGTGGTGTTTGGCGATCAGTTGCTTGGCCAGCGAGCCGCGCGCGCCCTCGCCGATCAAGACATATTTGCCCATCAGCGCCATGCCCGGCGCAAAGCCCGGACCGTGCGTGCCGTCCTTCTCGACGCCCATGTCGCCGGTGACGACGCCGGTGACCGCACCGGCCTCGTTGTAGAGCAGGCCGACCGCGGCAAAGCCCGGATAGATCTCGACGCCCAGCGCCTCGGCCTTGGTCGCCAGCCAGCGGCAGACATTGCCGAGCGAGACGATATAGTTGCCGTGATTGTTCATCAGCGGCGGCATCAGGATATTGGGCAGACGGAACGAACCGGCGGGGCCGAGAACCAGGAAATGGTCGTCGGTGACCGGTGTCCTGAAGGGATGACCCTCCTCTTCGCGCCAGCCGGGCAGCAGCCGGTCGATGCCGATCGGATCGACGACGGCGCCGGACAGGATGTGCGCACCGACTTCGCCGCCCTTTTCCAGCACGACGACGGAAAGCTCGGGATTGACCTGCTTGAGACGGATCGCGGCGGCGAGGCCGGCCGGGCCGGCGCCGACGATGACCACGTCGAATTCCATGCTTTCGCGTTCGATATCGCTCATCGATCCCTCACTGGCTCGCTATTCCCGGCATCTTGCTGGCTCACGCGCTGCATAGCGCATCAAATAGCGACGGGAAACCGGCGCGGACGTGACAATACCGATTTCGTCAAAAAGTCGCGTCCTGCCGCACAGATTCGCGGTGACGAGCATCAATCTTCAATCCTATTCCGTTTGCACAGATATGTCGCACTGATGTTTTTAATTGTTCGACGGCTTGCTTATCGGCCATACTTCCCGCCATGCGCATATTCGGGCCGGCTGGCTTTTCATCGACGCGCTTTTTTTTCACGCCCGGCCGGTTTTGCCGTGCGGCGCTCTTGGCGCTTCTGCCACTGACGGCCCTCGATGCCCGTGCCGAGCAGCAACTGGTCTGGGCGACCGGCGCCTATTCCTTTTCCGACGAGCGCGGCGGTTTCCGCATCACCGGGGCTTCCGGCATCGGCACGAAGGAGGATCCGCTGGTCATCACCGAAGAGCTGAATTCAGCGACGCCGGTAACGCTGGCCATTCGCACGACAAGGCCGATCCAGCCGTTCGGCAAGGCGGGAGACTTCGCCAATGGTCTGATGTATATGCGCATCGACGTGCTCAACAATAGCGGCCAAGCCTGGGTCGAGTTCCAGTTCGAACTCCAGGAGATCCTCGACCAGCCGAGCGTGTTCGGCGACGGCCTGTCGTTCGACCAGCGCAACAAAACGCCCGAAAATATCTGGTCGAGCAGCTACGCCGATTTCGACCGCAATTTCGAACCGTATGACCGCCTGCTGTTCAAGAACGGCAAGATCGACCCGCTGAAGACCGCCAGCTTCTATTTCCTGATCACCGACTACACGCCGCGCTGGACGTTCTATCTGGTGCAGGATCCGCGCATACCGTCGAGCTGAACTTGCAAATTCAAGCTCCGCGGCCGAATGTGAAACCATGACTGCCGCCCCCCACACTAGCCGAGCCGATCTCGCCGAGCTGCTGGCCTTCTACGCCAGCGCCGGCGTCGACGAGGCACTTGAAGAACAGCCGGTAAACAGGTTTGCAGAAGCCAGGCCGCCGGAGCGGGTGCCTGCGGCGGCCGCTCTGCCGGCCGGTGAAAATGCATCGCCTCATCGCTCGACGAGCGTGTCGCGCGCCGAAATGGGCGAGAGACCGAATACGGCACCGGCAGTGCGAACGTCCGCGGCCATGTCAACGGTGCCCGACGAGGCGCAGGCGGCATTGGCGCGGCAACTGGCGAGATCGGCGGCAAGCCTCGACGAGCTTCGCCAGCACATGGCGGCATTCGACGGCTGCAATCTTAAATTCACCGCCAAGAACCTGGTGTTCGCCGACGGCAATCCGACTGCCGCGGTGATGCTGGTCGGCGAAGCACCGGGCCGCGACGAGGACATAGAGGGCTTGCCGTTCGTCGGCCGCTCGGGCCGGCTGCTCGACCGCATGCTGGCCGCGATCGGTCTTGACCGGACATCTGCCTACATCGCCAACGTGATTCCCTGGCGGCCGCCGGGCAACCGCACGCCGACGCCGCACGAGACCGAGATCTGCCGGCCGTTCATCGAGCGGCAGATCGAACTGGTCAATCCGAAGGTGCTGGTCAATCTCGGCGGCCCGTCGGCAAAGACCCTGCTCAACACCTCCGAAGGCATATTGCGGCTGCGCGGCAACTGGCGCGTCCACACGACCCCGTCTGGCGTCGCCATTCCCGCCATGCCGACCCTGCATCCGGCCTATTTGTTGAGAACGCCGGCGCACAAGAAGCTGGCGTGGCGGGATTTCCTCGAAGTGAAGGCGAAGTTGCGGGCACTTGGGTAACGGTGCAGAACGCGTCTTCCGTCCTCCCCTTGCGAGGAAGGAAGGGCGGCATCATGACCTAGCAGGTAATTGAAATGCGCCCACTTCCGGCCTAGTCATCTCGTCATGACAGCAGCCCAGATTTCCGCCGGCAGTCTCATTCGCGAATGGCGTACACGCCGGCGCATGAGCCAGCTCGACCTTGCTATGGAGGCCGAGATCTCGCAGCGGCATCTGAGTTTCGTGGAAAGCGGCCGCGCCGCACCCTCGCGTGATATGGTGTTGCATCTGGCAGAGCAGCTCTCGATCCCGCTCAGGCAGCGCAACCAGCTGCTGCTGGCCGCCGGCTTTGCCCCGAGCTTCAGCGAACGACCACTTGACGATGCCTCGATGGCACCGGCGATGGCGGCGGTCGAGACCGTGCTCAAGGCGCACGAGCCGTTCCCGGCGCTTGCCGTCGACCGGCATTGGAACCTGGTGTCGGCGAACGCCGCCATCGGCCCGTTCCTCGCCAATGTCGCCGACGCCTCCCTGCTGAAGCCGCCGGTCAACGTTTTGCGCCTCAGCCTGCATCCCGGCGGCATCGCGCCGCGCATCGTCAACCCTGCGGAATGGCGGACGCATCTTCTGGAGCGGCTGAAGCGGCAGAACGACGCTGCCGCCGATCCGGTTCTGGTCGAGCTCGAGCGCGAGCTTCGGGCCTATCCGTCCGGCCTTAAAAGCAGCCGGCCGGCGCCGGTCGAACCGAACGCGATTGTCCATCCGCTCAAGCTTGCCCATGGCGACGCGGTGCTGTCGTTCATCAGCACCATCACCGTGTTCGGCACGCCGCTCGACGTGACGCTGTCGGAGCTGGCGATCGAATCTTTTTTCCCAGCCGACGAGCAGACGCGGGCGGTGCTGATGCGGCTGGCGAAAGAGCGGACCGACGCAGCGGGCTGATCACCCTTCCGGCGCGACGGCCTTGCGGGTGCGGGTGCGTTCGAGACCCAGCTGGCGCTCGCGCCAGATGATGAAAATCCCCGCCGCAACCACGATCATGCCGCCGACCAGCATGTTGATCGTGGCGACGTCGCCAAAGACCAGATAGCCGACGACGACGCCGAGGATCATCGAAGTGTATTCGAAAGGTGCCACGACGGAAGCCTCGGCATGGCGATAGGCCGAGGTCATCAGGATCTGGCCAAGCCCGCCGCAAAAACCCGCGGCAATCAGAAGCCCCGCTTGTGCTGGCGTCAGCGCCTGCCAGCCGAATGGCAGCGAAAGCAGCGCCATGACGCTCGCGGTTACCGAAAACCACAATACGATGGTCGCCGTCCGCTCGCTCTGGACGAGGTTGCGAACCAGGAGCATGGCGATGGCCGAGATCGCCGCGGCTATGAGGGCGGCGATGACGCCAAGCACCTCCTGATCGCCAAGGGCAGCGCCCGAACTGAGCAGCGTCAGTTCCGGCCACGAGATGATCAGCACCCCGACCAGGCCGACGGCAACCGCACTCCAGCGATAGATGCGGATGGCTTCGCCGAGGAAGATCGAACTGAACACCACGACCAGCAGCGGCTGCGCGTAGTTCAGTGTGATCGCCTCCGGCAGCGGCAGCCGCGTCAGCGCGAAGAAGCCGAGCCCCATGGCACAGACACCGACGACGCCGCGCACAATGTGGTTGAGCGGGCGCTTTGTCGAAAAGGCGATTCCGAGTTTTCCCTGGAAGGCGAGGAAGGCGATGATCGGAAAAATGGCAAAGAAGGAGCGGAAGAAGACGATCTGGCCGGCCGGGACGGTGCCTGCCGCCTTGATGCAGGACGACATGCCGACGAAGACCGCCACCGATACGATCTTGAGCAAGATCCCGGTCAGCGTGCTGTGCTCGCCGGCAAGGTCGCCAACTGCAAGCACTGGCAAATCCGGTCTGGCTGTCACGCCCCTTTTGCTTCCTCGATCGCCGCCCAGATGCACGCCGGCGTTGCCGGCATGTCGATATGCCTGATGCCGTAGGTGCGGTAGAGCGCGTCGGTCACCGCATTGAGCGCGGCAGGCGTCGACCCGATCGTACCCGCCTCCCGCGCGCTCTTGATGAAGGCGATATCCTCGCGACGCAACACAGAGGCGCTCGTTCCGAATTTCGGCGTGACGACGGTCATGGAAGCCTCGCGATGATGGTTGGGAAATGATCGCCTGAAATAGACGTCGCTGCAGTTTTGTCGAGGGAGCGTTTCGTGTAAAGAGCGCAGACTTCAAATTATTTGGACCAGCAGACCCGCCCGCCGCTCCCGGATCGACAGGAAAAATCAAGGAATGCGCACAGATACCGGCCAGGTCTTCAAGCTCGAAGACTATCGCCCCAGTGATTATCTCATTCCGGAAACCAGCCTGACTTTCCGCCTTTCGCCTGAAGCAACGCATGTGACCGCCGAGCTGACGGTCGAACGCCGCGACGGGATTGCGGCGTCGGTGCCACTGGTGCTGGATGGCGACGGGCTGACGCTCCGCAGCATTGCCATCGACGGCCAGGAGCCGAGCCCTGCGGATTTTCTCGCCACGCCCGATCAACTGACAATCATCAGCCCCCCTGCGACAAGGTGCTTCCAGCTGAGAATTGAAACGGTGCTGGCGCCGGCGCAGAACGAAGCACTAATGGGCCTCTATCGCTCGAGCGACGTCTATTGCACACAATGCGAGGCCGAAGGCTTTCGCCGCATCACTTATTTCCTCGACCGTCCCGACATCCTGTCGGTCTATACGGTCCGCATCGAAGCTCAGCGCCGTGAGGCGCCGCTGCTTTTGTCCAACGGCAACCCGGCCGGCAGCGGCGAGCTTGCCGGCGGCTGGCACTATGCGGTCTGGCACGACCCCTTCCCCAAGCCGTCCTATTTGTTTGCGCTGGTGGCGGGCGACCTCGGCAAGATCTCGGACAGTTTTGTCACCCTGTCTGGCCGCAAGGTCGAGCTCGGAATCTATGTCGAACCGGGCAAGGAGAGGCTCGCCGGCTACGCCATGGACGCTTTGAAACGGTCGATGAAATGGGACGAGGAGGCATTCGGCCGCGAATACGACCTCGATGTCTTCAACATCGTCGCCGTGTCCGACTTCAATATGGGCGCAATGGAGAACAAGGGCCTCAACATCTTCAACGACAAGTACGTTCTTGCCGACCAGGAAACTGCGACCGACGCCGATTTCGCCAATATCGAAGCCATCATCGCGCATGAGTATTTCCACAATTGGACAGGTAACAGAATCACTTGCCGCGACTGGTTCCAGCTTTGCCTGAAGGAAGGGCTGACGGTTTTCCGCGACCACGAATTCTCGGCCGATCAGCGCTCGCGCGCCGTCAAGCGCATCGCCGAGGTGCGTACGCTGCGTGCCCATCAGTTTCCCGAGGACCAAGGGCCGCTGGCGCATCCGGTCCGGCCTCGCCGCTACCGCGAGATCAACAATTTCTACACGGCGACGGTCTACGAAAAAGGCTCGGAAGTCGTGCGCATGATCCATACCATCCTCGGCGCCGAGACGTTCCGCGCCGGCATGGACCTCTACTTCGAACGTCACGACGGCCAGGCGGCGACGATCGAAGACTTCATCAAAGTGTTCGAAGACGTCTCAGGTCGCGACCTGTCGCAGTTTGCGCTGTGGTATCATCAGGCCGGTACGCCGAACCTGACCGTCAGTTCGGCGTATAATCCGGCGGCGCGGGAATTCACGCTCGAAATCGAGCAGTCGGTGCCGCCAACACCGGCGGAAAGCCGCAAGCGGCTGATGCACATTCCGCTTGCCTTCGGCCTGGTTGGCGCCGGTGGCGAGGCGATAGCCCATAGCGGCGCCGAAGGGGCGAATGTCGAGGACGGTGTCATCCATATCCGCAAACGCCGCCACGTCGTCAGGTTTTCCGGGATTGCCGAGCGTCCGGCCATGTCGCTCAACCGCGGCTTTTCGGCGCCGGTGACGCTTTCGGTCGAGCAGCGGCCCGACGACCAGTTTTTTCTGGCTGGCCACGACAGCGACGCCTTCTCGCGCTGGCAGTCGTTCAACACTCTTTTGACCGATGCGCTGATTGCAGCCTTCCGCCAGATCCTGGACCACAGGCAACCCGAGTTCAGCGCCCGGCTGACCGGGCTTGCCGGCAAGACAGCCGGCGACGAAGCGCTCGAACCCGCCTATCGGGCGCTGGCGCTGGCGCTGCCCGGCGAGGCCGATATCGCCCGCGACATCGGCAAGAACATCGACCCCGACGCCATTTTCGCGGCGCGCGAGGCGCTGGCGGTTGCGATCGCCGAGGCCAACCGCGAGATATTCTCCAACCTTTACGATCGGCTCGCCGACAATGGTCCGTTCAGCCCGGACGCGGCCAGTGCCGGGCGGCGTGCACTGCGCAATGTCCTGCTGGACTATCTCTCCTTGCTGCCGGGAGGTGCGGGACTCGCTGCCGGGCACTTCCAATCGGCGACCAACATGACGGATCGTGCCGCGGCGTTGACCGTTCTTGCGCACCGTCACCATGGCTCACCTGAAGCGACCAAGGCACTGGCCGATTTCGAGGCGAAATATGCAACCGATCCGCTGGTCATGGACAAATGGTTCCAGACCCAGGCCAGCGTGCCCGGCCCGCAAACCGTGGACGCGGTGCGCGCCTTGACCAGCCACCCGGCGTTCTCGATCGCCAACCCGAACCGGGTACGGGCACTCATCGGTACGTTTTCCAGCGCCAACCAGACCGGCTTCCATCGCGCCGACGGCCAAGGCTACCGGCTTTTCGTCGAAACGGTGCTGCAGGTCGAAAAACGCAACCCGCAGGTGGCCGCCAGGCTGGCGACGGCGCTCAGGTCGTGGCGCTCGCTCGAACCGGTGCGGCAGGCCAAGGCAAGGGAGGCGTTGCTTTCGATCGCCAATACCGAGAAGCTGTCGGCCGATTTGCGAGACATCGTCGAGCGCACCCTGGCGTAAGCGACCTCCCGTTCTCCCCTTGTGGGAAAAAGGGAAGACCACCCGAAAACCCCATTATTTTAGTCGATTTTTAATCTTTTTTCGCCGCGCCTCTGGACAAGGCGAATCACCTTTGATTCTTTAGTGACGATTCGGAAGTGCGGCGTTGCCGGATCGTCAAGCGGGACAGAAAATCGGGGAGTGCCATTTATGGCGAAGGCGGACGCGTGGGGCGCGCCCGGTGGGACGGCGTTTGAGCGTCGCGAGGCGCGAAGCGACGGTCTCGCGGGCAATACGCGGCTCATCGCCGAACCTGCCTACCGACGGCTGCTGGCAGCCGAGCCGCTGTTGCGGCGATCGATCCCGGCCCTCATCATCATGTTTCTGTTGATCATCGCAGTACTGCGCTTTCTTTCGCTGATGAACGAGCGCGACGAGATCGAGCGCGACGCCAAGGCGATCCTTGCGCTGGCCGCCGGCCAACTGGCCAGTTCGATCGCCGACGCGACCATGGTTTCCGCGCCCGGCGCGATCCAGGACCTGCTGGAGAGCACCGGTCGTCAGGGCGCGATGGGCCGAAGCCACGTACTGGCGATCACCGATAGCGCCTTCAAGATCATTGCCGTATCGCCGCAGTCGATGCACTGGGAGGGGCGATCGCTCGATGGCGTCGTGCAGGGCGGGCAGCCGCTGTTCATGTTCGGTGACCGCGCCGGGGTAATGGAGGTCAACATCGGCGGACAGGACTGGTACGCGGCAGTGAGCCTGGCGAATGGCCGAAGGGGTGCCGCGGCAGCGTTCGTGCCGCAGGAGGCAGTTTTTGACGCCTGGCGCAAGACGGTCTCACTCAACGTCACGCTGTTCGTGCTGACGGCCGGCGTGCTGATCATCATCCTCTACGCCTATTTCGGCCAGGCGGCGCGCGCCCAGGCCGCCGATCGCATCTATCTCGAAGCCCACCAGCGCATCGACATGGCGCTGGTGCGCGGCCGCTGCGGCCTGTGGGATTGGGACATGGTGCGCGGCAAGATGTACTGGTCGCGCTCGATGTACGACATGCTGGGCTACGAGCCTTGTGACACGATGCTGTCGTTCGGCGAAGTCGATGAAATCATTCATCCCGAGGACGGCGATTTGTTCGAACTCGCCAACAGGATCGTCGCACGCGAGATCGACCATATCGACCAGGTGTTCCGGATGCGCCATGCCGACGGGCAATGGGTTTGGATGCGCGCAAGAGCACACGTTATCGACCCGGAAGCGCCGGAGATCCAGCTGATCGGCATCGCCGTCGACGTCACCGAGCAGCGGCATCTGGCGCTGCGCTCCGAAGCGGCGGACCTGCGCCTGAGGACGGCCATCGAAAACATCAACGAATCTTTCGTGCTGTGGGATTCGTCCGAGCGCCTGATCATGTGCAATTCCAAATACCAGCAGGACAACGGCCTGTTGGATCGCGACGTGATGCCGGGCGCTCCGCGCGCCGTTCTGGAGGAACGCATGCTGGCCTTCGCCTCGGAGCGGCGGCTTGCCAACACCAACGGACCGCAGGGAGGCGTGACCTTCGAGCGCCAGCTTGCCGACGGCCGCTGGCTGCAGGTGAACGAGTTGCGGACAAGGGACGGCGGTACCGTCTCTGTCGGCTCCGACATCACCCAGATCAAGCTGCACCAGGAGAAGCTGGTCGACAGCGAGCGCCGGCTGATGGCGACAATCCATGACCTCAGCCTTGCCCGCCGCGCGGAAGAAGAACGGGCTCGTGAGCTCGTCGAACTCAATCGCAAATACATGAAGGAAACCGAGCGCGCCGAAGCGGCGAACCGGGCGAAATCCGAATTCCTGGCCAACATGTCGCACGAGTTGCGCACCCCGCTCAACGCGATCATCGGCTTCTCGGAACTGATGGAACGGCGGCTGTTCGGGCCGCTGGGTTCGCCGCGCTACGAAGAGTATGCCACCGACATCAACGGCAGCGGCAAATATCTTCTCGGCGTGATCAACGACATTCTCGACATGTCGAAGATCGAGGCCGGCCAGTTCGCACTGGATCAGGAAGAAATCGATCTCTGCCCGCTTATCAGGGAGACGGTTCGCGTCGTCTCTCTGCAGGCGGCGGAAAAGTCGATCACCGTCGAAACCCGCATCGCCGATTCGCTGACGCTGTTCGCCGACCGCAGGGCGATCAAGCAGATCCTCATCAACCTTCTGTCCAATGCGGTGAAGTTCACCGGGCAAGGCGGCCACATCTCGGTCAGAGCCCGCAGCATTTCCAGCGCGCTGATCCTGACGATCGAGGACAATGGCTGCGGCATCCCGAAGGCGGCGCTGAGCAAGCTCGGGCGGCCATTCGAACAGGTGCAAAACCAGTTCTCCAAGAGCCATGCCGGCTCCGGCCTCGGCCTCGCCATCTCGCGCTCGCTGGCCGAGCTTCAGGGTGGCGCGTTGAAGATCCGCTCGACCGAAAGCGTCGGAACGATCGTCTCGGTACGCATCCCGATCAAGAAAGCCGCGCAGGCGGTCAGGGCCGCTGCCTGAATGACAAAATAAGTCTCCGGCGGCTCGCGCCGCCGGAGCGGTTGTCAATTCTCACTGCATGCCGTCAGCGCCATCATTGCCCTCGCCGTCCCATTGGCGGTGACGGCCGGGACCCTTCGGCAGTTCGTTCTTCTCGATTTTCCCGTCATTGTCACGGTCGAGCATGGCGAAGACCTTCTTCTGGCGGCTTGTGATGTCGTCGGCGGTCAGCGTGCCGTCGCCCTTGGTGTCGTAACGGGCGATGATGCGCCTGGCCATCTGCTCGAAGCGTGCTTTCTCCAGCGCGTCGGCGAGCTGTGCCACGGTCAGCTTGCCGCCATTGTCGGCGACCATCTTCTTCAGCCGCGCGTTCATGGCGTCGGAGAACTGGTCGAAGGTGATGGTGCCGTCATTGTCCTTCATGACCTTGCCGAGGCGCATCATCATGCCGTCGCGCGGCCCGGCCCCGGAGTGCTCGTCTGCATAGGCAGCGGTGCCGACGGCGCCGGCCAGGGCTGCGAAAACGAGTGCAAGTCTGGTCGTCTTTCTCATGGTCTTCTCCTGTTGCATCGTCACCCCCGATGCTAGAGCGGCGGACCTTCAATCCCCCGCTCTATCTCTTTGATTGAACATCGGAACCTCCCAAAGCAGGTCGCAATTTTGGGCCCGATGCTCTCGCCCGTACGGCTGGTTGCCGTCACGGTTGTTTCGCACGAAGCAGAAGGTCGAAATCCTTTCTGACCTTCTGCGACGTCTCCCCGAGATGCGCTTCAAGCACCCCGAAATCCGGCAGGTCGGTGACGGCCAGAAGCAGATCCGAAAGCCCTGGCGGAACGTCGTCTCGTTCGAACGCGCCGGTGAGGCAAAGCCGTATCATCTGGGTCAGCGCCAGATAGAGCGAATAGGCATCCACCAGTTCCTGCCTGACCTGGGCGCTGGCGAAATCCGGCGCCAGGCGCGACAGGACCTCAGCCGTGCCGGTGGCCCTGCGGCCTGCCTCGATCTTTCCGGTGATCAGCGCAATCTGGGCAATGAATTCGAGATCGATGAGGCCGCCCGGGATCAGCTTGATGTCCCAGGGATCGCGCGGCGGCTTCTCCTTGTCGACCATGGCGCGCATCTCGGATGCCTCGGCCATCACCTTGGCTGGATCGCGCGGCAGAGCGAGCACTGCGGCAACTTCTCCCTCGACCTCGCGGCAGAGCTCGGCATCGCCGCCGATCGTGCGGGCGCGCGCCAGCGCCATGTGCTCCCATGTCCAGGCTTCCTGGCGCTGATACTTCTTGAAGGCGTCGACATGGGTGGCCACCGGCCCCTTGTTGCCGGACGGCCGCAGGCGAAGGTCGAGCTCGTAGAGCACGCCCTCGGCGGTCGGCGCCGAAACGGCGGCGATCAGCCGCTGTGTCAGCCGGCTGTAGTAATGCGACGGGGCAAGCGGCTTGTCGCCGTCGGACTCCTCCGCATCGGCGTCGTGATCGTAGAGCAGGATGAGGTCGACGTCGGAGCCCGCCGTCAGTTCGCGGCTGCCGAGCTTGCCCATGCCGAGCAGCGCGACCCGGCCGCCGGCAATATAGCCATGACGCAAAGCGAATTCCGCCATCACCGCCTGCAATGCCGCCTCGATGGTCAGGTCGGCGAGATCGGAAAAAGCGCGGCCGGCGCGCGGCGGGTCGATCGACCCGGCAAGCAGCCTGACGCCGATCAGGAATTTTTGCTCCGAAGCAAAGATGCGCAGCCGGTCGAGCACGTCTTCATAGGCTCTGTCGCCTTCGAGGAAGGCGGCAAGGCGCGCCGACAGATAGGCGCGGTTTGGCAGTTCGCTCAGCAGCGCCGGATCGAGCAGCCCATCGAAGACATGCGGCCGGCGCGTGATGATGGCGGCCAGCCGCGGTGCCGCGCCCATGATAGTCGCCATCAGCTTCAGCAAAGCCGGATTCGACTGCAGCAGCGAAAACAGCTGGATGCCGGCAGGCAGGCCGGCAAGGAATTCGTCGAAGCGGATCACTGCGTCGTCCGCCCGCCGCGTCTGGCCGAAGGCTTGCAGCAGCGCCGGCGTCAGTTCGGTCAGCCGCTCGCGCGCTTCCGCCGACCTGGTGACGCGGTAGCGGCCGAAGTGCCAGCCGCGGATAACCCGGCAGATGTCGCTCGGCCGCTGGAAGCCGAGCCGCTGCAAGGTCTGCAAGGTGTCGGGATCGTCGACGTCGCCGGTAAAGACCAGATTGCCGATGCCGGCCGAAAGCTCCGGCGCGGTTTCGAACAGCGCTGCATAGTGGCGCTCGACCTGGTGCAGCGCCGCGCGGAACGTTTCGGCAAAGCCTGCCGCATCGGCAAAGCCCAGCATGCGGGCGACGCGCTCCAGCCCCTCTTCGTCCTCCGGCAGGATATGCGTCTGCTGGTCGGCAACCATCTGGATGGCATGTTCGACGCGGCGCAGGAACCAGTATTGCCTGGTGAGCGCATCGCGCGCGTCGGCGGTGATCCAGCCGCGCGCGGCGAGCTCGCCGAGCATCGGCACGGTCTCGCGGCCGCGCAGTTCGGGAAAGCGGCCGCCGGCGATGAGTTGCTGGGTCTGGACGAAGAACTCGATCTCGCGGATGCCGCCGCGGCCGAGCTTGACGTTGTGGCCTTTGACCGCGACCTCGCCATGGCCCTTGTGGGCGTGGATCTGGCGCTTGATCGAATGGACGTCGGCAATCGCCGCGTAGTCCATGTATTTGCGCCAGATATAGGGCTGCAGTCCCTTCACGAACGCGGCGCCGGCGGCAACATCGCCGGCCACCGGGCGCGCCTTGATCATGGCGGCGCGCTCCCAGTTCTGGCCGCGCGCCTCATAGTAGCGCAGTGCCGCCTCGACCGGGATCGCCAGCGGCGTCGAGCCGGGATCGGGACGAAGCCTGAGATCGGTGCGGAAGACGTAACCGTGCTCGGTGCGGTCCTGGAGGATACGGACAAGCCGGCGGGTCAGGCGCGAAAACAGCTCTGTGGCATCGAGCGGATCGACGACGGCAGGCGCATCGGGGTCGAAGAAGACGACGAGGTCGATGTCGGAGGAGAAGTTCAGCTCATGCGCGCCGAGCTTGCCCATGCCGAGCAGAATCCAGCCCGAGCGTCGCGCCGGATTTTTGGCATCCGGCAATCGGAGCTTGCCTTGCTCATGCGCGTCGCGGAGCAGGAAATCGACAGCCGCACGCGTGCAGGCGTCGGCAAGGTCGCTCAGTCGCCGCACCGTCAGCGAGGTCTCGGCTTCGCCGGCGAGATCGGCCAAGGCGATCAGGAAATGCGCCTCCGCCTTGCATTGGCGCAGCTCCATCATCAGGCTGCTTTCGGAGACGGCCTGTACGCGTGCTGCCTTGTCGACCGCGGCGCCGATCGATGATAGCCGCGCCTCGATGGCCTCGTCGAAAAGCGCATCGAGTATCCGCGGCCGGCGGCGCGCGGTATCGCGCAGGAACGGCGACAGGTCGAACACGGCGGCGAGGAAATCCTGGACGACCCCCTTGCCTGCCAAGAATTTCGCCAGTCGCGGCAGTTCTTTTTGCCGCGCGGCGTCGGCGATCTCCGACAATTCCTGCCTGGCGCGGCTTGCATCCAGCGGAACGAGCTTTATCGTCGGCTTCAACAGCCTGTCCGTTTCGAGGCGTCGCACTGCCATCCTCGCCACCATCAGCGATCCTCCCGCCCGGGAAAACTCATGACGACGGACAATCCGGGATTGCCGGGCAGAAGCTCAAGCCGTCCATTGTGGAACGTCACGATCGCCTTGGCGAGGCTCAAGCCAAGGCCGGAACCCGGCTGCGAGCGGCTCTTTTCCAGCCGCACGAAACGCTCGGTCACCCTGGCGCGGTCGACATCGTCGGGAATGCCCTGGCCGTTGTCGGAGACGGCGAGTCTGATCTCGCTGCCGACACGCTCCAGCGTCACGCGAACCGTAGGCCTGGAGGTCGAGTCGGTCGAATATTTGATCGCGTTGTCGACGATGTTGGACAGCGCCTGGCCAATCAGCTCGCGATTGCCGTTGACGGCGAAGGAACCTTGCACCGAAGTTTCGAGCGTCACGCCCGCCTCCTCCGCTACCGGCTCGTAGAGTTCGACGACGTCGTGCACGGCAGCGGCCAGATCAACCCTGGTGGTGCTTTCCGAGGAATAGCCGGCTTCCAGTCGCGAGATCATCAGGATGGCGTTGAAGGTCTTTATCAGCTGATCGGATTCGGCGATCGTTCCTTCCAGCGCCTGCCGGTAGTCGCTGGTGTTGTGCTTGCCGGAAAGCGTCGCCTCGGCGCGATTGCGCAGCCTGGTCAGCGGCGTTTTCAGGTCGTGGGCGATGTTGTCGGAGACCTGCTTCAGGCCCTCGTTGAGCGTGGCGATCCTGGCCAGCATGGAATTGAGGTTTTCCGACAGCCGGTCGAACTCGTCGCCGGCGCCGGTGACCGGCAGCCGGCCGGAAAGATCGCCGCCCAGGATACGGCGGCTCGCCTCGGACACGCTGTCGATGCGCTTCAGCGCCGCGCGCCCGACAAAAAACCAGATCAGCAGCCCGCCGACGCCCATCATGCCGAGCGCCAGCATCAGAGCGCGGCGAATGACGGCGCGGAAGCGCTCCGGCTCGCCGAGGTCGCGGCCGACCAGCATGATCATCTGGTTGGGCAGGCGCAGCACCAGGGCAATGGCGTTGTGGCCTTTCTCGCCTTCGGCCTGGACTTCGCTCTGGGCGGGCTCGTTCGGGTCGGCGACCGGGTTGCGCTGCCGCTCGAGCTCGCCCTCACCGAAGCGGCGGTAGGAGAACGGTTCGGTGGTCCAGCCCTCGGCCTCGATCACGCCCGGCTCCAGGCTCTGCACGTTGCCGGTCAGGATCTGGCCGTTGGCATCGGCGATCAGATAGAGATTGGCGCCGGGCTGGCGGGAGCGCTGCTCGACGACACGGACCAGCAGCGGCAAGCCGCCGCGCTGATAGGCGCGGGCGAGGCCGAGCACCTCGTCGTTGATCGTGTCCTGGGTCTGGCCGGTCAGCATGCGCGCCGACAGCGAGGTCATGTAAAACACGAGCAGCACCGCGCAGATGGCGAACAGCAGGAGGTAGAGCGCCGAAAGCCGCGCTGCCGTCGTCTTCATGATGGCCGGCACGGAAAGAGTCATGGGGTTCTAGCCGCTTTTCAGCATGTAGCCGGCGCCGCGAACCGTGTGCAGGATCGGCTTGTCGAAGCCCTTCTCGATCTTGCCCCGCAGCCGCGAGATATGAACGTCGATGACGTTGGTCTGCGGATCGAAATGGTAGTCCCAGACATTCTCGAGCAGCATGGTGCGCGTCACCACCTGGCCGGCATGGCGCATCAGATATTCGAGCAGGCGGAACTCGCGCGGCTGCAGCGTTATCTCGCGCCCGGCGCGGCGCACCGAGTGCGACAGCCGGTCGAGTTCGAGATCACCGACCCGGTAGACGGTTTCGGCTTCCCTGGCGCTGGCGCGGCGGTTCAGCACCTCGACGCGGGCGAGCAGTTCGGAAAAGGCGTAGGGTTTGGTCAGATAGTCGTCGCCGCCGGCGCGCAGACCGGTGACCCGGTCGTCGACTTCGCCGAGCGCCGACAGGATCAGCACGGGCGTCGTATTGCCCCGGGACCTGAGCCCGGCAATGACGGACAGGCCGTCGCGACGCGGCATCATGCGGTCAATGACCATGACGTCATAGTCGCCGGAATCGGCGAGCGCGAAGCCGGTTTCGCCGTCGCCGGCGACATGGGCGGTATGGCCGGCCTCGGCGAACGCCTTCTGCAGGTAGTCGGCTGCCTCGCGATCGTCTTCTATGACGAGAATCTTCATAGAACCGTTATACGCGATTTCACTGGAAGATTGAGTGGCCGGCATATGCATCGTGGCCTTCTCCATGACGTATCGCGAACAAAGTGATTCAGGGATACGCGGTAAGTCTTTGTTTTAGCATGTCGTAGCCTAAAATCGCTTCACGCCTTGAGCGGCATGTTCGAGCGGCAGCGGGCGATGGGAGGCCCGCTGCCGCTGGGGCGGAACACGATGACTGACTAACGTATTCAGGCCCCGTGCTTTCCCGTGCGGTGGCTCGGGGGTGTTGAAAACCGCCGCATCGGAAAAGTCGACCACTAGAGCGCCGCGCGTCCTCTTGGACGCGCAAAGGACGCTCTAGCACCTTGAATCGGCGCATGAGCCTTTCCGAAAACGGAATACGTGTTCGGGGTCATGCGCTCAGCCCTTGGCGACAGGCAGTGCGACGAAGCGGTTGCTGTCGTCGCGGGTGATCTGCATCAGCACCGCCTTGCGGCCGGACTTCACCGCGTCGGCCATCGCCTTGTCGACGTCGCCGGCGCCGTTCACTTCCGCCGAATTGACGGAGGTGATGACGTCGCCGGGCTGGATGCCGCGATCGGCGGCATCGCTGTCGGGGTCGACATCGGTCACCACAAGGCCCTTGCCATTGTCAGACTTGGTGACGGTCAGGCCGAGATCGGCGAGCGTGTCGGTCTTCGGCGCGGGGGCAGGCTGCTGGTCGGCCGAGGCCTGCTTGTCGCTCGACGGCAGCTTGCCGAGATCGACCTTAACCGCCTCGCTCTTGCCGTTGCGCCACACCGTGACATCGACAGATTTGCCGGGCGGGTAAGCGCCGATCAGGCGGGCGAGTTCCTTCGGCGAAGCAACGTCCTTGCCGTCCACCTGGGTGATCACGTCACCGGCGGTGATGCCGGCCTTCTTGCCGGGACCGTTGTCCTGTGCGCTGGCAACGAGCGCGCCCTTGCCGGACCCAAGGCCAAGCGACTCGGCGATTTCGGGCGTGACCGGCTGGATTTCGACGCCGAGCCAGCCGCGCTGGACTGTACCGTTCTTCATCAGATCCTGCACGACCTGCTTGGCGGTCGAAGCGGGAATATCGAAGGCAATGCCGACGCTGCCGCCCGACGGCGAGAAGATCGCGGTGTTGATGCCGACAACCTGGCCGTTGAGGTTGAAGGTCGGGCCGCCCGAATTGCCGCGGTTCACCGAGGCGTCGATCTGGATGAAGTCGTCATAGGGACCGGCGCCGATATCGCGGCCGCGGGCCGAGACGATGCCGGCGGTAACCGTGCCGCCGAGGCCGAACGGATTGCCGACAGCCACCACCCAGTCGCCGACGCGAACCTTGGAATCATCGGCGAAGTCGACATAGGTGAACTTGCTGCCGTCATCGACCTTGAGCACGGCAAGATCGGTGCGCGGATCGGTGCCGATCAGCTTGGCGTCGAGTTCCTTGCCGTCATTGGTCACCACGGTGAAGGCGGTGCCCTCCTCGACGACATGGTTGTTGGTGACGAGATAGCCGTCATCGGAGATGAAGAAACCGGACCCTTGCGCCACCGGCCGCGGCTGGTCGTTGTTGCGGTCACGGTGTCCAAAACGGCGCATTCCGTTCGGGCCCTGATCGCCGCCTTGATCGCCAAAGCCGCGGAATTCGCGGAAGAACCGGCGCAGCTGCGGGTTGTCGGGAAGATTGCCTAAGCCGTCCTCGTCGTCCATCTGGCCGGAACCGTCATCGGCCGTCGACTGGATCTTGGCCTTGACGCGCACGCTGACGACCGCCGGCGAAACGCGCTCGACCACATCGGCGAAGCTCGGGACCTGCGGTGCCTCGACACGCACGGCGTCGGCCAGCACCGGGGCTGTCCCGGTGGCAACAGCACCAAAGCCGATCGCGCCGGCAATGGCCAGGGATGCGGCTGCGGCCAGCAGGCGTTTACGGGTGCGAAGATATGAATTGGGGGCAACATTCATGGTTATCGTATCCTCTTTTCAAGGGACGCCCCTTGATTGGCATCCTCGACAAAGGAAATAGAGGGCCGCACATTACGGCGCCATTTCCGGTACATGAAACTTTCGTAATGTATCGATCAATCGCGGCGGAGCATCTTGTCCAGCGCCGCCTGTTCCTCGGCAGTTAATGCAGCGGTCACCGTCGAATGGCGCGAGCGGGCGGCCAGCAGGATGAATGTCCCGCCAACGAGCAGCAGAAGAACTGGCGTCCCCCAGAGCAAAACATTGCGCAGATTGAAGCGTGGCTTCAGCAGCACGAATTCGCCGTAGCGCGAAACGACATAGTCCATCACCTGCCGATCGGTATCGCCGGCGACCAGGCGCTGGCGCACAAGGATGCGCAGGTCGCGGGCGAGGTCGGCATCGGACTCGTCGATCGACTGGTTCTGGCAGACCATGCAGCGCAGGCCTTCCGACAAAGCGCGCGCCCTCGCCTCGAGTGCCGGGTCGGCGAGCACCTCGTCGGGCTTGACCGCCTGCACGGCGCCGGCGAACAACAGCGCCAGCAGCAGGACCAGCGAGGCCAGCGTGACCCTTTTCATTGCGGGCTCGCCGATGGCACGCCGGCCGCAGCCTTGCGGCGCGACGGTGCGCCGACGCGCAGGCGGCGGTCGAGCAGCGACATCGCCGCGCCCGCCATCATCACCATTCCGCCGCCCCAGATCAGCGTCACCAGCGGCTTCCACCACAGACGAACGACCACAGAGCCATCGCTGCCCTCGTCGCCAAGCGAAAGATAGAGCTGGCTGAAGCCGATCGTCCTGATGCCGGATTCGGTTGTGGTCATCTGGCGCACCGGATATGAGCGCTTGGCCGAGGTGATCTCGCCGGTGACGCTGCCGTCGGCGCCAAGCAGGGCGAAGCGGCCGCGATCCTCACTGTAGTTAGGCCCCTGGGCCGGGTAGAGTCCCTCGAAGCGCAGCTTGTGGCCGGACAGTTCGACGGTCTCGCCGGCATGCATCGACAGGATTTTTTCGGTGCCGAAGCAAAGCGTGCCGACAATGCCGAGCGTTGTCAGCCCGAGGCCGAGATGCGCAAGCGCTGTGCCGAAGACCGAGCGCGGTAGGCCGGCGAAGCGCCTGAGCATGGTGGCGGGCGCGACGGTGCCGAAGCCGGATTTGACGGCGAGATCGGAGAGCGCGCCGCAGATCAGCCAGAAGGCAAGGCCGACACCGAGTGCCGCCAACACCGAAGCGCCATCGATGAACAGGGCCGTCACCAGCACGGCGAGCAGCGCCGCCGCGAAAGCCGCCATCAGGCGCTGGGCGACCGCGAAAATGTCACCGCGCTTCCAGGCGAGGAGCGGCCCGAACGGCACGACGACCAAGAGCGGCACCATCAGCGGGCCGAATGTCAGGTTGAAGAACGGCGCGCCGACCGAAATCTTGTCGGCAGACAGGGCTTCGACGACGAGCGGGTAGAGCGTGCCGACCAGCACGGTGGCGGTGGCGGTGGTCAGGAACAGATTGTTCAGGACCAGCGCGCCTTCGCGCGAGATCGGGTGAAACAGCCCGCCGGCCGTCAGCCGGGAGGCGCGCAAGGCAAACAGCGCCAGCGAGCCGCCGATGAACAGCGTCAGGATGCAGAGGATGAAAACGCCGCGCGTCGGATCGGTGGCGAATGCGTGCACCGAGGTCAGCACGCCGGAGCGCACCAGGAAGGTGCCGAGCAGCGACAGTGAGAAGGTCAGGATCGCCAGAAGCAGCGTCCAGATCTTCAGCGCCGAGCGCTTTTCCATGACGATCGCCGAATGCAGCAGCGCCGTGCCCGCCAGCCACGGCATGAAGGATGCGTTCTCGACCGGATCCCAGAACCAGAAGCCGCCCCAGCCGAGCTCGTAATAGGCCCAGTAGGAGCCCATGGCGATGCCGCCGGTGAGGAACATCCAGGCAACCAATGTCCACGGCCTTACCCAGCGCGCCCACGAAGCGTCAATGCGGCCCTCGATGAGGGCAGCGACAGAGAAGGAAAAGCAGATCGAGAAACCGACATAGCCGAGATAAAGCAGCGGCGGATGGATGGCGAGGCCGAGGTCCTGCAGGATCGGGTTGAGATCGCGGCCCTCGATAGGCGCCGGATTGAGCCTGACGAACGGGTTCGACGTCGTCAGGATGAACAGGAAGAAAGTGGCGCCGATCGCTCCCTGCACGGCAAGCACATTGGCCCGGAGCGTCGCCGGAAGATTGCCGCCGAAGACGGCGACGAGCGCGCCGAAGAAGGTCAGGATCAGCACCCAGAGCAGCATCGAACCTTCGTGATTGCCCCAGGTTCCGGTGATCTTGTAGATCAGCGGCTGCAGCGAATGCGAGTTCTCCCAGACGCTCTCAACCGAGAAGTCGGAGCCGGCGTAGGCGGTTGCCAGCGCCACGAAAGACAGCGCCGTCAAGGCAAAGCCGGTCAGCGCGGCCGGTGCGCCGACGGCCATCATCTTGTGGTTGCCGGTGCGCGCACCGAACAGCGGCACCATCGTCTGCACCAGGGCCAGCGCAAACGCCAGGATCAGGGCGAAATGTCCGGTTTCAACCATTGTCACCGCACCCGCTAGTCACTCTTGCTCTCCTGCCATACGCCCTTGGCCTTGAGGCCGTCGGCTACCTCCTTCGGCATATAAGTCTCGTCATGCTTGGCCAGCACGCTGTCGGCGACAAAGACGCCATCGGGGCCAAACGAGCCTTCGGTGATCACGCCCTGTCCTTCCCGGAAGAGGTCGGGAAGAATGCCGGTATAGGTGACCTTGACGTCCTTCTGGTTGTCGGTCACCGAAAAGGCGACGGTGGCGCCTTGGCTACGCTCGACCGTGCCTTTTTCGACGAGACCGCCGAGCCTGATGCGCTGGCCCGGCTGAAGGCTGGCGGTGGCCAGATCGGCCGGCATGTAGAAATAGGAGGCCTTCTGGCCAAGCGCATAGAAGGTCAGCCCCGTGGCAACACCGAGAAACCCCAGCCCCGCTGCGATCACCGACAGTCGTTTCTGCTTGCGCGTCATCGTCTACTCCGTCGCCGTCACGCCAAGCGAGGCGGCAAAGGCGGTGAATTTTCTGGCCTGATCGCTGTCCGCGCCAAAGACGGCGATACCGCGATTGAGCGCGTCACGCGCCTGATCTGTCTTGCCCAGCACGGCATAGGAACGAACGAGCTGCATCCACCCTTCCTCGTCGCGCGGATTTTGCCGAAGCTTTTCGTCGAGGCCGGCAACCATGGTGCTGATCATGGCTTGCCGGTCCTGCGGCGACATCGAGGAAGCAGCATCGATATCCTCGGCGGTCGGCCCTTTCGCGGGCGCCTCCGAAGCGACGCTGCGGGCGGCGGATTCGGCCAGCGCCTGCTCGACGGCGCCGCGCCACGGCGAGCCCTGCGGCAAGGCGGCAAGCATCTTTTGCCAGGCCGCCGTGGCTTCAGCTATGCGGCCTTCCTGTGCCATGCCCATGGCGAGATAGAACGATGCCTTCGGATTGGCCGGATCGAGCTTCAACGCCGCCTCGAAAGCCGCCTGCGCTTCGGCGGAGACAATGCCGCCGGCCGCATTGGCGATCGCCTCGCCAAGACCCGCCTGGCGGGCGGCGCTGTCGCCGTCGAGGCGGATGGCGTTGCGATAGGCGGTCACCGCATCGGCGTATCGCTGCATGCGCAGATAGACCGGCGCCAGCACGTCCCAGCCGCGGCCATCGGATGGGTTGGCCGCCAGGTGCGCCTCGGCGCGGGCTATCAGCTCGTCGACCGAGCTGTCGGCGGGGTTCTTGGCCAGGCGTTCGCTGAGCGGCTGCGACGGCAGGTCGGGTGAGCCGAGCTGGCCATAGAGGCCCCAGCTGACCAGCGGAACCAGCAGCACGGCCGCCGTCGCCACCAGCCTTGTCGACCGCGACGGTTGCGTCGCCGTGTCGTCGGCGTGGCCGGCATTGCTCAGGCGAAGGATGCGGCGGGCGATTTCGGCGCGTGCCTCTTCGGCCTCCATTGGCTGGATCAGGCCACGCGCCATATCGCGGTCAAGCTCGGCCAGCTGGTCGCGATAGACTTCAAGGTCGTGATCGCCGGCAGCGGACGCGTTCTTCGATCCGCCGGCCAACGGCAGCAGCACCGCCAGGCTTGCGCCCAGCGTCAGGATTGCGGCTATGACCCAGAACAGCATGGCTCTTCCAATAGAACGAGACCCTTGCCCTGCCAACACAAGCGTGCTGCGACGCTTTGGCGGGGCCGCTCCGATCGATAATGCATGTCGCGCAAAAGTGTGCAGCGGTTTTGCGATAACGACCATGCATCAAAGCAAGGACCTAAAGCGCGTCGCATGAGGCCGGTCGCACGCGACGCGCTTTAGTGCCGGACCGGAATCGGCGGATCGATGGCCGGCCAGCTACGTCAGCGGCGTCCAGCTGCCGTCGGCATTGCGGCACGCGGTTCCGCGCGCGGTGGCGCCGGCGGTGCCGGTAAACACCGTATGGGTGTATTGCCGGCAGTCCTGCGAGCCGACGCGATAGGGCTGGGCGGCGACCACTTCGCCGCGATGGGCCGAACCGTCGCTCTTCCAAGCCACTTTCTGGCCGCTCGCCGTGTATTCAAGCGCCTTGTATTCCGCCTCGAGCGCGCTGCGCTTCTCGGTCTCGCTCAGGCCGGCGCCGATAGAGCCGCCGACGAGGCCGCCGCCCATGGCGGAGATGATCGTCGTCGCCACCTTGGCGCCGCTGGGGGGCGTCGCGGCCGGCGTCACCGTAACGGCCGGGCCCTTGCCGAGCGTTGTGCAGCCGGAGACGGCGAGCAGGGCGGAAACGAGCGCGACGCGAATCTTCATGCCAATACCGGCTTTCTTGAGCTGGACCGCCGCGCTGTCAGCAGCTGGCGCGGCCATAATGTCGATGTTTGTCGGAAATTTGGCCGCGGCCGGCCACCTGGAAAAGCAATCTGGAAAAGCATTACTGAAGGCTCCGCAATCGAACCATCGCCTTCAATCCACCCATGACGGATCGTTCCAGCGCCAGAGAGCCTCCATACTCGTTGACAAGGTCGGCGACAATGGCAAGTCCGAGCCCGCTGCCCGGTTTTGTCTCGTCGAGCCGCCGGCCGCGCTGCAACACCTCGCGCGCCTTGTCGTCGGGAATGCCGGGGCCGTCATCCTCGATGCTGATCTCGAACAGGTTGGCTGCGCCTTCCGTGCCAGCGCCACCCTTGCTGGAGATTGGCTTGACCGAAACGGCGACCGCGCTCCTTGCCCATTTCATCGCATTGTCGAGCAGATTGCCGAGCAGCTCCTCCAGGTCCTCGCGTTCGCCGGCAAAGACGATGTCGGTGGCCGGCAGTGAGAGCGACAGCGCCGTCTGCGGGTTGAGCTTCTGCAGCACCCGAACCATGCGCTGGACCAGCGGCGCCACCGGCGTACGGTAGACGACGCTGTCGCGCTGCGCGGCGACGCGGGCACGTTGCAGATAATGGTCCACTTGCTTTTGCATGGAAGCGGCCTGCTCGGCGATCAGCTGACCCTTGGCGCCACCCAGCGCCCGTCCCTCGTTGAGCAGCACGGCAAGCGGCGTCTTCAGCGAGTGAGCCAGGTTGCCGACCTGTGTGCGCGACCGCTCGACGATACGCCTGTTGTTCTCGATCAGCGCATTGGTCTCGTTGGCGAGCGGCTCGATCTCGGCCGGGAAACGGCCGTCTAGGCGCTGCGCGGTTCCTTCGCGCACCATGGCAAGCGCATTCCTGACCCGGCGCAGCGGCTGCAGGCCGAGCAGGATGGCAATCGCATTGATGGCGATCATGCCGACGCCGAACAGCGACAGATAGGTCAAAAGGCGCCGCTGGAAGGTGGCGATTTCCTGCTCGAGCTCGGTCTGGTTGCCCATGACGCGGAAGCGCGCGGCGCGGTTTTTCGCATCGAGCACGAACTCGCTCTCGAACACCTCCAACTGCTCGCCTTCGATGCCGTCCGCTGAATAGCTGCGCTGGAAGCTGGCATTGAAGGGCACCTCGGCAACGCTTGGCGACGGGATCGCCTTGGTCATCGACGACGAATGGAGATCGCCGTGCACGCCTTCCGAGGCAGGCTCGACCGACCAGTACCAGCCGGAATTCGGTTCCGAGAACCTCAAATCACCAAGGTCGGGGGCGCCGGTCAATTGGCCGCTTTCAGAAACGCCGACCGAGCCGATCAGGTTGAACAGATGCGCCGAAAGCAGGCTGTCGAAACCGCGCTCGCTGGCCTGGCGATAGAGCGTGGTGATCAAGGTGAAGATGACGACCAGAGTGAGGATCGCCCAGACCGTGGAAAAGGCGATGACGCGAAACGCCACCGAACGCGGCCATGACCGCAGCGACGGCGTGTTCGAGACGGCGGGTTTTGTAGGCAGCGGTTCCGCGTTACGCCTCCGGCTTACGCATGCGGTAGCCCATGCCGCGAACAGTTTCGATCATGTCGATGCCCATCTTCTTGCGAAGCCGTCCGACAAAGACCTCGATGGTGTTGGAATCGCGGTCGAAATCCTGGTCGTAGAGATGCTCGACCAGCTCGGTCCGGGACACCACCTCGCCCATATGGTGCATCAAATAGGCAAGCAAGCGGAATTCGTGCGAGGTCAGCTTCAGCGGCACGCCGTCGACGTCGGCCTTGGAGACCTTGGTGTCGAGGCGGAGCGGCCCGCAGGTCAGTTCGGACGAAGCGTGCCCGGCAGCACGCCGGATCAAGGCCCGCACCCTGGCCAGGATTTCCTCGATGTGGAAGGGTTTGGTGACGTAGTCGTCGGCGCCGGCGTCGATGCCGGCAACCTTGTCGCTCCAGCGGTCGCGTGCCGTCAGGATCAGCACCGGCATCTTGCGGCCGCCGCGCCGCCAGCGTTCGACCACGCTGATGCCGTCCATCTGCGGCAGGCCGATGTCGAGCACGACGGCATCGTAGGGCTCGGTGTCGCCGAGAAAGTGCCCTTCCTCGCCGTCGAAAGCGCGGTCGACGACATAACCGGCATCGACCAGCGCGTCGCCGATCTGCCGGTTGAGATCCTTGTCATCTTCGACGACGAGTACGCGCATGCGGGAGGCCTGTTGAAACTGGTCAGATATAGGCCGATTCCGGCAGACTGGGAAACGGCACGGTTCAGTTCAGCGGAACGACGATCTCGGAGCGACGGGGACGCTGCCCGTCCTTGCCCGGAACGAGCACGACGATGACGCAGACCGGCTGGCCGCCGCGTGTCGACTGCGAGGCCTTGGCCAGGGTGCCGCCATTCTGCTCGGCCACCTGCTGGCCGATCGCGTAGCAGTCGGACGCGGCGACGACGACCGGCTGAGTCCACTCGGGCACGACAGCGGGGATCGCCATCGCTTGCGACGCAAGCAGACCGGCGGCTGACAGCGCCAGTGCCGCGGTCCGGAAGTGGGAGCGAAGGGTTTTCATGGTCAGCGTTCTAACGCGCCGGTGCTGAACGTGATATGAACGGTGAACGCTCGAATGCATGCCCGCCACACCCCTGAAGCGCGAGATTACCGGATTGCCATTTCGCCGCCCGGCTCCGCGAAATCGCCAATGTTTAACCTAGCCCTCCAATCCTTCGCCGACAACCGGCATCATCTGGCGGGCAGGACCATTTGGGAGGACGAAGCATCCGGCCCAAGGCAACCGATGGCAGTTCAGGCGAACCGAACCTGAAACAAAAAACCCGCCTCTGCGGCGGGTCGCTGGCGCCATCAGCACCATAGGGAAATTAGTAGCATAGCTGCCGGCACAAAGCAAGAACAAAATTGTCCGATTTGCAAAAAGTGCCCGGTGCTCAGCCCTCGTCCTTGATCACGGCACGGAAGCGCAGCAGCCCGTGATGGGCCGAAAGGTCCTCGTCGTAGCGGGCTTCGGCGAATTCGAGCTTGAGGTAGGCGCGGCGATGTTCGCCGAGCGAGAGAGCCGTATCGCGCAGGCGGGTGCTAACAAGGTCCATGATGTCATTGGTTTCCTTGCTGGCCTCTGATTTCGACCAGACATGCAACGTCAGCAACTGTTCTGCGTCGTTCTCCATTCCCGTTGCCCAATCGTAGACGCTGGTGCGGCCGAAGGTCATGTGGGGGAACGCAACATTTTCCGGCGCACGGTCGAACAATCTTGCGTCGCCCAATGCCGCCGATAAATCGGGATCGCCATTCACAGCATCGAATACGGCCTTCTGCAATTCGACGGCCGGCGCGGTCATCGTCTTTCCCTTCGCCCGTCGCGTCGAGCTCCCGGCTGCGTAGCTGCGTTGCATGAAGGCATCCCGCCAAAGCGCGAATCAGCGCGTCTCATGCGGATTATGAACCTTCATGATCTCGGCAATAAGCCCTGCTCCTGCAACCCGCGACGGCACGGCCGACGAAGCGGATGCGTTTGCTTCCTGGCTGCAGCTGGAATGGGAAATGTCAGGCTCATGATTTGGGCTGCGTCGATGCGGATACGGCCTGCTTGAGTGCCCGCGACGCCCGCTTCTTCTTCGGGGCGACCGGATTCAGAGCTGCCGCCGCGCGGTCCGCCTCTTCCTTGGCCAGTCGCAATTCCCTCAGCCTTGCCGTCTTGATGGTCCTGGCCTTCGCCTCCGAGAGATATTCGGCAGTTGCTTTGTTCCGCTCCGCCGCCTTCTTTTGATTTTCCATGAAGCGAGCCTCAGATTTTCCCATGATGTTCTGATTGCCTTGGGCCATCCGTAAAATCTCCTTGCAGCTAAAGTCGAAAACGTGAATTTCACTGTAAGATAGGTGTTTCACAGCGGAAATTCAATTCTCAGGCATTTGGCATGACCCAACTGTGGTGAGAGACCTAGCGGAAATAATACCTGTTAATATTATCGGGATCGCAAGATTCTCTGGCGCTCCCGCAAATCGAGTATCCAGCGAGTCTTCCGAGAGAACCAACGCCGGACGATAAGGTGCGACCCGCAAAGAGCGGGACAAGCGTCCCGTGTGACGACTGCCAATCCTCGGCACCTCGCGCAAGCGGCTGCACCATGCCCCTACTGCGTCTCGCCGCTGATCACCTCGGCATGGTCCTTGATGATGGTAGAAACGAAGCGGATGACGGCGCGCACCGGCGCCTCCGCCCCGATTTCACGGCGATAGACGAGCGACACCGGATGACTGCCGAGAATGTCGGGGGCAAGGCGCACCATCCGCGGTTCAGCTTCGGCCAACATGCAGGGCATTACCGCCAGACCGGCGCCACTCAGAGCCGCCGCCAGCATTTCCGTCATTTCGGCAACGCGAAGGACAATTGTCGCGCCGGCGCCGTGCGCCTCAACCCATTTGGCGCCGGGGACGCCGGCAAGGCTTGCGTGAAATCCAATGATCTCGTGTCCGGCCAGCTGGCGAGGGTCGATGGGCATCGGGTGACGGTCGAGATAGCGCTGGGACGCGTAGGTCGACCAGCCCGCAACACAAAGCTTCTGCGCGATCAAATCGTCGTCGGCGATGGTGCCGATCCTGACCGCTAGGTCGGCCTCGCCGTGCTGCAGGTCCACGGGCCTGCTGCCGCTCGTCAGTTCAAGATTGATATCGGGGTGGGCCTTATGGAACCCGGCCATACGCTCGGCAAAAAGGGGGCTGAAGCCCGACGGCAGTGCCAGCCGAACGCTATTCTTGCCCGAACGCACAAGCGCCGTCAGTGCTTGCATGGTACGTTCAAGGTCATCACCGAGCGGCAGCAATGTCTGGCCAAGCGGCGTGATCTCGATACCTTGCCGCGTGCGCACGACAAGCGAAACCCCGAGTGCCGCCTCAAGAGCAGCCAGGCGCCGGCTGATCGTCGTGTGACGCACGCCGAGCACGCGCGCAGCTCCCGACAACGTTCCCGCGCGGGCGGCAGCGAGAAAGTAGCGCAGATCGTTCCAGTCCGGTTCGCCGGTCTTGATCACGAACCTAGTCTAGATCAATTCCTCGCCGCGCACCTGTGCAGTTTTGCACAAGCATGCCCGGAAATTGCAAATCGCCTGAATTTGACGTCCGCGCGAGAATAGGCCTGATCCAATTCAGGGAAGCGATCGATGGATATCGAAGGTTTGCGAACGATGGTGGCGCGGCACGCGACGTCGGCCAATGCGTTGGTGGCGCTCGGTTTGGCGATGGAGGCGCGTATTTCCGGCACGCCACTCGAGGGCAGTGTGGCCCGGCGCACAGGGGCCGTGCTTGCCGAACTCGGCGCCTCCGACGTCGTATCAAGTGCTGGCGTCATCGAACTCACGCCGGTGCTGGCCAGCATCCGGGTCGACCTGCTTTCAGGTGGCAAGCTGCTGTCGCGCTCCTCCGAAAGCGTCGAGGCCCTGGAAGCCCGTTTACGCCAGGCCTTCGGCGACGTTTCATCTGGCTTCCCGGCGTTGCTGAAGCGGCTGATCGCGCCACAACTGACCGGTTTGCCGGAGAGGCTCGCCGCACCGGGCGCAGCCTTCCTGGATATCGGCGTCGGCGTCGGCGCCCTGTCGGTGTCGATGCTGCGGCAATGGCCCGGCCTGAAGGCGGTCGGTGTCGATCCCCTGCCTGAAGCCATCGCGCAGGCCGCTGCCAACGTCAGGGCAGCCGGGCTCGAACATCGCATCGAACTGCACACCGGGCTGGGCCAGGATATTGCGGACACGGACGCGTTCGACCTTGTTTTCGTACCAAGCGCCTTCATCCCCGAGCCGGATGTCAGGGCCATCGTCAAGCGCAGCCACGCCGCGTTGCGGCCCGGCGGCTGGCTGCTGCTGGCAATGGTCAATCCTGGACCGGATGCACTGGGAGACGCCCTCGCCCGCTTCCGCACCACAATGTGGGGCGGCACGGTCTTTGAAAAGGGCGCAGCCCAGGACCTGGTCGATCAGAGCGGCTATGCCGACAGCCGGTTGCTGCCCGGCCCGACCGGGGCGCCTGTCGCCTTCGTCGCCGGGCGTAAGCGGGGCTAACGGTTTCCAGGAGCGGACGATGAAACTGCTGATCTTCGGCGCTTCCGGTGCGACGGGTCGACTGCTTGTCTCGGCGGCGTTGGCGAAGGGCCATGCGGTGACCGCCTTCGTCCGCACGCCGGGCAAGCTTGCCATCAGCCACGAAAATCTCAAGGTGATCGTCGGAAACGTCGCCGATCGGCAGGCAGTCGAACGCGCCGTTGTTAGGTATGATGCGGTTTTCAGCTGTCTTGGGGTGGGCGTGCCGCTGAAACGCGATCCGGCCGTCGTTGCCGGCATCGGCTTCATCGTCGCGGCGATGCAGCAGGCCGGCCCCGAACGGCTCATCTATCTTTCATTCCTTGGCGTTCGCGACGGCCGGCGGCAACTAGGCCTCCTGTTGGGCAACATCATCGTGCCATTGGTGCTGCGCCATGAGGTGACGGACCATGAGGTGAAGGAAAGCCTGGTCGTTCAATCCAGTCTCGGCTGGACCATCGTGCGGCCGCCCAAGCTGAGCAATGGGGCGGCAACGGGTGAATTCCGCCATGGCAATGGCATCCGGGCGGCATCGCTGCTGCCGACACTGGCGCGGGCCGACGTAGCGGCCTTCATGCTCGCCCAGATCAACGACACCACCTACTCGCGCAGGACAGTCAGCATCCTGCGCTGACGCCGCACGGGAGCCGTCTTCCCCTCGACAAACCTCCCGCTTATCTTCATCGCCCTTATCTTCATCGTCCTTGTAGGCAGCGCCAAAATGGACGAATAGTCATAGCGGCGCGCCGCCGTGAAATTGCCGGTATGCGGTTTCTCAGTTGGCGGCATCGCCGCAGCCGGATCCTGGAATGGCCAGTCCTTTGGAACCACGCAAGAGAAGAGGTCCGATCGCCGCAAGGCTGCTGGCGGTGGATGCATGGATCGATTCCTCGGTCTACGAAATCGGCTTCAGGGCGCGCCAGTTCTGGGAAGCGGCGACCATCTTCTCGCGGCGTTTCCGCGTCGGCGGCTGGCGCCGTGGCCTGATCGAACTGTTGAGTGAAGGCTTTACGCTCGGTGCCGGCGGCATCGTCGTGCTTTTGGCGCTGGCCTTGCCGGCCTTCCAGATAACCGCCGGCGACTGGCGCACGCAAGGCGACTTCGCCGTCACCTTCCTCGACCGCTACGGCAACGAGATCGGCCAGCGCGGCATCATCCAGCGCGATTCGGTGCCGGTCGACGAGATGCCCGACCATGTCATCAAGGCGGTGCTGGCGACCGAAGACCGCCGTTTCTTCGACCATTACGGCATCGATGTGCTCGGCCTGTCGCGCGCCATATTCGAGAATGTGCGGGCAAATTCCGTCGTCCAGGGTGGCTCGAGCATCACCCAGCAGCTGGCCAAGAACCTGTTCCTGACCAATGAGCGGACGTTCGAGCGCAAGATCAAGGAAGCGTTCCTGTCGCTGTGGCTCGAAGCCAATCTGTCGAAGAAGGAAATCCTGCAGCTTTACCTCGACCGCGCCTATATGGGCGGCGGCACCTTCGGCATCGAGGCGGCAGCCGATTTCTATTTCGGCAAGAGCGTCAAGGACCTGAACCTTGCCGAGGCGGCGATGCTGGCCGGCCTGTTCAAGGCGCCGACCAAATATGCGCCGCACATAAACCTGCCCGCCGCCCGGGCGCGGGCCAACGTGGTGCTGTCCAATCTGGTCGATTCCGGCTTCATGACCGAAGGCCAGGTGCTGCAGGCAAGGCTGCACCCGGCCGAAATCGTCGACCGCGGCGAGCAGAAGAGCCCCGACTATTACCTCGACTGGGCCTTCGACGAGGTCAAGAAGATCGCCGCCAAAGGTGGCCCGCACTCGCTTGTCGCCCACACCACCTTCGATGCCAACATCCAGAAGGCGGCCGAAGAATCGATGGAGTTCCACCTCCGCCAGTTCGGCAAGGAATACAACGTCACCGAGGGCGCCATCGTCGTCATCGAGACCAATGGCGCGGTCAGGGCGATCGTCGGCGGCCGCGACTACGGCGCCAGCCAGTTCAACCGCGCCACCAAAGCGCTTCGCCAGACCGGCTCCTCGTTCAAGCCCTATGTCTATGCGACGGCGATGGAGCATGGCTTCACGCCGGATTCGGTGGTTTCCGGCGGACCCATCTCCTGGGGCAGCTGGTCGCCCCACAATTACAATGGCGGGTCGGCCGGCAACGTCACGCTGATCACGGCGATGGCCAAATCGATCAACACGGTGCCGGTGCGGCTGGCCAAGGATTATCTCGGCATCAAGCCGATCAAGGCGATGGCCGAGGCGATGGGCGTCGAGTCGCCGCTTGAATCGCACAAGACCATGGTGCTCGGCACGTCGGGCATGACCGTGATGGACCAGGCGACGGGTTACAGCGTGTTTGCCCAGAACGGCTTTGCCGGAACCCGGCACGGCGTCAGCCAACTCTTCACCCGTACCGGCGAGGTGGTCTACGACTTCGCCAAGGATGCGCCGCCGCCGCACCGGGTGCTATCGGAGCAGGCGCTCAAATACATGAACACCATGCTGGCGGCGGTGCCGGTGATCGGCACTGCCCGGCGCGCAGCCCTTCCAAACATCGTCGTCGCCGGCAAGACCGGCACGACCCAGTCCTACCGCGATGCCTGGTTTGTCGGCTTTACCGGCAACTACACGGCCGCCGTCTGGCTCGGTAATGACGACTTCACCGCGACCAACAAGATGACCGGCGGCACGCTGCCGGCCATGGTGTGGCAGCGCCTGATGCTCTATGCGCACCAGAATATCGACCTCAGACCGATCCCCGGCCTCGATCACCCCTTCGTCGATGCCGAAATCGCTGCCAAGGCCGAGGAAGCGGAGAAGAAGAGCGCCGAACAGGCAGCAGCCGATGCCGCCGCCGAGCGTCCGCCGGTGCTGTCCAGCCGGACCACCCAGACCCTGAAGGAACTCACGAAGCTGTTCCAGGCGGCACCCGTGCTCGACGCGCCCGCTGCGCCGGAGACCCTGTCGGCGCTCTGAGCGGTCAATTCCACAGGGCCGCTTGCCACAAGGCCCTGCGCCGCGATATCCCCGAGCGGCAATCTTTCAGTCCCGGCCTTCGGTTCCCTGCCTCCTCATGCTCAAGAACGCCTTCCTGACACTGCTTTCGCTTGCCATAGCCGTCGTCGGCGGTGGCGGCAGCGTCTGGTATGCACTGAAGCTGCAGGATGGCGTCGGCGCCATCAGGATCGGCCAATGGACCGCCTTCCCCGATATCGGCACGCCGACGGCAGATCCCTATTCGAAGGCCCGCGTGGCTCGCGAAGGCGTGCTGGCGCTCGGACAGGCGGAAGGACTGTCCTTCATCGCCGAGCGCGATTCCGGCGGCGAACAGCTCAAGCGGCAATGTGCCTACAAGATTGCGGGCGGCTTTCCCACCGCCCGGTTCTGGACGCTTTATGCCGCCGACCAGTCGCTTGGCGTGGTCGAGACCGGCAAGCCGAGGCCGGCTGCGCTGCAGTCCTATCAAGTGCTGCGCCAGGCCGACAATTCGGTGGTCATTTCCGTCGGCAGCCGCCCTGTGCCCGGCAACTGGCTGCTGACCAGCGGCGCCGGCAAGATGTACTTGGTGCTTACGTTCTACGACACGCCGATCGCCAGCAGCACCGGTCTCTCGGACGTCACGCTGCCGCAGATCCAGAAGGTCGGCTGCAATGCGTAGCCTGCTGCATGCCGTGCTGCTCGGCCTGCTCGGCGCCGGCATCGTGCACATCATCGTGCTGCTGCTCGTCCCCGAGTTTTCCGAACGCGACGCCTGGTCGCGATTGGCCATGGCTTCGGATCTCTACAAGATGACCAGGCTCGACGCGGAAGCCGGCGGCGCGCCGGTGGTGAAATCGGTCGATCCGCTGTTTTATGCGGCGGCATGCCGCTTCGATCTTGCCGAGGGGATGATGCGGGTCAAGGCACCGGGAAAGGTGCCGTTCTGGTCGATATCGGTCTACGACCGCGGCGGCCACAACATCTACTCGTTCAACGACCACAGCGCGACCGCAGGCGTGCTCGACACCGTTGTGCTGACGCCGGCCCAGATGATCGAGGTCCGCAAGGATCTTCCCGAGGAACTGCAAGGGGCCATCTTCGTCGAGGCGCCGATAGAGGAAGGCGTATTCGTCGTCCGTTCGTTCGTGCCCGACGACAGCTGGAAGCCGATCGTCTCGCGGTTTCTCGAACAGAGTTCCTGCGAACTGCAGGATTTTTAAGCCGGTTCCGATGCTCAGTGATGCGGTACCGGCAATGTTCCCGAAGGTCCCGGCTTGTCGGGGCCGGCCGGCCGCGTTTCGCCCGTCAGCGGCCGCTGCTCGTAGCGCACCCCGGGAAAGATGATCACTGCCGCCGGCGCGGCTTGTTGTGCTCGATTGGTTGCCGCCGTTCGCGGCACGAAAGACAGTACCATGCCCATGGTTCGCGTATTCCTCTCGGTTGCCCCGGAGCACAACGCAACGCCTCCATAGTCGATTAAGAAGGTAGTAGGTTAACGGAGCGCTAACGGATCGCCGCTAAATTGATCTTTGTTCTTGGGAAACGCGAAACCGGTACAGCCCGGCAGAGCGCTGTCCAGATCGTGTCGAGTGTCGGGCGTATCCTTCGTGTCAGCTTCGGATTTCAGGCAAATCGCAGCAGGAGCTGAATCGGGAAAGGCCGAAAGGCTGTTTCGCGCCGCGGTATCGGCGTTCTGCTCGCTCACCCGCCCTTCGCGCCGGGAAATCGCGCAGCTCGAAGACCTGACGCTGCCGCTTTTCGAGAATGTCTCGGTCGAATCGCGCCGCTACGTCGCGGCAGCCCTTTCCGAATGCGAATATGCACCTGCCGCGCTGGTGCGGCGGCTTTGCCAGGAGCGGGTCGACATCGCCGCTCCGCTGCTGATCCGCTCGCGCGCCCTCAGCGACGTCGACCTGATCGCGCTGATCGGGCGTCACGGCCTGCCGCATGCCCGTGCCATTGCCCGCCGCAAGGATCTCAATCAAACGATCGCGGATCTCATCAAAGTGCTCGAAAGGCCGACGCTGGTGCGGTCGCAGCAGCAGCCGGAAACAACCGCCAAAGCCGCGTCCGAAAACGCCGAAGTGGTTGCGGGCGAGGTCAACAGGCAAGAGGCTTCCGATGCCGCTGAAACTGTACGCCGCAGGCTGCGATCCATGATGCGCGCCGAGAGCGGCGCCGCCATCAGTCCGTTCGTCGAGCCACAAACCTATGTCAAGCTGCGCGAGACCGCGCTGACCGGCAATGCGGCATTCTTCCAGACAGCGCTCGCCGATGCGCTCGAAGTCGATTTTTCAACGGCGCGGACGCTCACCGCGAGCCACAATTACACACCGCTGCTGGCCGCCTTGCGCGCGCTCGACCTTAGTGAAGACAAGGCGTTCCTGATCACGGCGGCCATCTATCCGACCGAGTTTCCGCACCCGCAGGCGATCCGCATCTTCCTCGACCGCTACCGCCTGCTGCACCGCGACGCGGCGTTGGACAGGCTCCGCGGCTGGAAGGCCGACACCGTATCGAAAATTGTTCGCAAGCCTGGGCGCGTCGCCGCAAATGCCGACCTGCGCAAGCCGAACAGCGCCGATATAGCCGCCACCCCAAAGGCGCGTCGCATCTGAAGGCTTGCCGTTACGACGCCTTGACCGAGATAAGCTCCTCGACGGGAATGGCGCCCGCCTCGATCTCGACCACCCAGATATCCGGATCGAATCTCTTCTCGCGCTCCAGCCGCGCGTCGAAGATGGCGGCATCGTCGCCTTCGCCAAGCAGGCTGAAAAAACGGTCGTCCGGCCTGGCTGAATCGTAACTCGTCTGCGGCGCCGGCCCGAACAGCGCTATCTCCCCCAGCCTGCCCCGCGCCAGCACGAAAACCGCGCCGGCTTCCGTCGCGCCGCGCTTGACCACGGCGGCAAAGCCGCCGGCGCTGAAAACCCGGCGCAACAGCGCCGACACCCACAGATCGGTGGTTACCCGCATGGAGAATTCCTGGACATGCGGCGGTCCTTACAGCATTGGCCGGAAAACCGTAACCGGTCTTTGCCGAGCGACCGGCGAGCGGCCGTCACGACCCTTAGTTGGTCAGGCCGATCTCGCGCATCTTGACGTAGACGATCTCGTCTGGCTCGCCGGTCTCCGGCAAGCCGAACAGCGCCTGGAATTCCTTGATCGCGGCCTTGGTGCGCGCGCCTACGACGCCATCCAATTGAATGTCGTCATTGCCGAACGCTTTCAGTCCGGCCTGGATCTTGACGATGCGGGGATCCGGCGCCACCGCATTTGCCGGTGCGGACGCTGGAATGGCGGCTGGAACAGCGACCGTTTCGACCGGCCGCGGCACGGGATGCGGAACCACGGCTGCGGTCGTCGGCGTGGCACCCAGTTGATCCAGCAGGACGCTGTCGATCTCGCCGGAGGCATTCAATCCGACCTTCTGCTGATAGGCCTGGATGGCCTTGCGCGTATTCGGTCCGGGAATCCCGTCCACGGTGCCGGAATAGAAATCGAGATCCTTCAAAATGCCCTGGACCTGTTCGACGACCGGGTCGCTCTTGATCGGCGCAGCGGCCGGACGCACGATATTGATGGTGGTTTCGGGCTCGTCGCTGTCCGCCCGGGGAAAGCGCTCGATACTCCTGGTGGCGAAAAACGCGCCGGCATGCGGAAATGGCTGGTACCAAAGCGCGTTCGCCGAGACGTAGAACAGCGTCACCAGGAATGCGGTGGAGCCGCCGACCACAACAGGATTGCGCGAGATCAGGCTGCCCAGAGCCATAGCTCCGTGCTCGAAGGCATTGCCGCGGCGTTTGACCGCCTTAGGCTGTTTTGCGGAGCGACCCATTGCTCTCCCCCTTGCCACCGTCCGCTCTGGCTTTGGCCGCGGACATCGGCACCACGCCGGCCTTCTCCGCCGAGCGGCCCGTCGGGCCGCTCACGGGAAGGCTGATCGTCACCGTAGTGCCCTCGCCCGGCATGCTTTCGATCGACATGGTGCCCTCGTGCAGCGCCACCAGCCCCTTCACCAGCGAGAGCCCGAGGCCTGTGCCTTCGAAACGGCGGGTATAGTCGTTCTGGATCTGCATGAACGGCTTGCCGAGATTGGCGAAATCTTCCTCGGCGATGCCGATGCCAGTATCCCGGACCCAGAAATGCAGCCGCGAGCCGATGCGCTTGGCGCCGATGACGACATTGCCGCCTTCGGGCGTGAACTTGATCGCGTTAGAGACGAGATTGATCAGGATCTGCTGCACGGCGCGACGGTCGGCATTTATTTCGCCTGCGTCCGGCGCGATCTGGGCCTGCAGATCGATGGCCTTTGCCTCGGCTTGCAGGCGCATCATCGATTGGCACATCTCGACCGCTTCGCGGAAGCGGAACGGTTCCGGTTCGGTCGCGTAGGCGCCCGATTCGATCCGCGATACGTCGAGTATCGAGGTGACGACGGCGAGCAGGTGCTGGCCCGAATCCCTGACCAGCCCGACATATTCCTTCTGGCGCGGATCCTTGAAGCTGCCGAACATCTCGTGCAGCAACATGTCGGAAAAGCCGATGATGGCATTGAGCGGGGTGCGCAACTCATGGCTGACGACGGCAAGGAAGCGTCCTTTCGCCACCTCGGCGGAGGCAGCCGCCTCATTGGCGGCGGCAAGCTCCTGGCGCAGTCCGGCCAGTTCGTCGTTCTCGCGCAGAAGAAGCGTAAAGACAGTCTCCTGCCCCGGCGCGCGCATCATCTCGAGCGAGAACGGCCGGTAATTGTCGGCCGTCACGCCACTGCTCTGCGGCAGCCGTACGCGAAGGTCGAGCCGGCGCGACAGGGCGCCATCGCGCATATCGGCCAGCGCACTGAGATACGGGACGCGGTCGGACAGATGGATGCGATCGAAAAGTCCGGTGCCGAAAAGCAGCTCCGGTGGCAGCCGCAGCATAGTGCGTGCCTTAGCCGAGACGTCCAGAACCTCGCCATGCGCCGCGATTCGCAGCACGACGGTGTCGATGAGGTCTTCGAGCCGGTGGCTGCCGGCCGGATCGAACTGTGCGCTGGCGGCGCCGCGAAGCGGAGCGATACGCGGAATGAGCGTGAGTGCCCAGGCCAGTGGTACCAGCCAGTGCCATGCGGCGATTTCGGTCTGGTCGAGCGGCAAGACGGAACCGGCTAAAGGCTGCAGCAAGACTGCGACAAAGGCCGATATGGCGCCCCAGATCACGGCACGGCGCGACTGGCCGATCCACCACGCTTCAAACGGCACCGCCACCGCGAGCAAGGCAACCGGCGAGGCCACACCGCCGGCGGCAGCGATAAGGGCACCGAGGGCAACGCTGCCGACGACCAAGGCGAGTTGGCCGGCCAGGGTCATCTTGCCCGATGCAGCCACCAGCAGGGCGGCGAACCAGCAAAGGCCGAACGCCGCAAAGATGGCAGCCACGGTCACGGCCGCGCCCATGCCCGACGTGACCAGCGTCACCGCTGCACCCGCGCTGAAGAAAGGAGCCGCCAGCATGGCGCCAATGAACCGACTGTGGCGGCGACGATCGCTCTGGCCGAGCACGGACGGATGAACCATCCGTTCGCAACCGGCGGCTATCGCGCCCGGCAACTCGGCGTATCTGGCCTTGATCGCACTCAACTCAACGCACCCGGTCGTGAACGGCCCTGCTTTGCAGGCGGCTTTTGTCGATTCCGAAACTCGCATCCAGCGTTTAAGGAATGGATAAGGCTGGGCCGATGGTCCCCCGGCAGGCTGCAAATATCGGGATACCGGCGGGGAAAAACCGGGGCAATTGCCGCCATAGTAAACGGAGCGTTATCCACACCGCCCGCGCCTGAACCTACGACCGATGGCATCAAACTGTCGCCGATTAAGAAAATGATAATGAAAAACAATAGGTTGGATGGTTATCATTTGCTGAATAAAATCTGAGCCGTTCGAGGCAAATGAACTTCAAAACGCTTCGTTTCGAATCTACCTAAAATTTAAGGAAAACTGTTGCTTTCGGGACAAGCCGTCCTTTGCGCGTCTGTGTCAGTATCGCGGTACAAGGGTCGTGCGGTTCGGATGCATGACGTCATAAAGGACAGACAGATGGGCTTTCTGATAAGAGCTGCTTTCTGGTTTTCGCTGGTGCTTCTGGCGCTGCCGCTGGGTGTCGGCGCCGATGATGCGGGCCGCGAAAGCGTCGGGCCGCTCCAGGCGCTGTTTGCGGCGCGCGAAGCCGTCGGCGATATCGCCGGCATCTGCGAGCGCAAGCCGGACGTGTGCGAGACCGGGAAATCGGCAATGCACACCATCACCGCCCGGGCCAGGGAGACCGCCAAGATCGCGGCCGCCATGCTGGACGACAAGGCCGCTGAACCCGATACGGTGACGACCACCGGCAGCGTGTCCGAGGAAATCGTGTTGCCGGCGAAAGTCGATTTGCCGGCGAAAGTGCACTTGCCGGCGAAGAACTGAGACTGTTTCGGCCGAATTCATCGCTAAACCGCAAGGCTCTCGCTCTCGGCACCTGCGGCGTTTCTCCTCTTTTTCCGTGACGTGGCAGCGCCGGATGACTATATCCGGGGGAATGACGACGACGATCCAGACCATCCGCGACGACTTTTCCCTGCTCGACGAGTGGGAAGACCGCTATCGCTATGTGATTGAACTGGGTGAAGCGCTGCCGCCGTTTCCCGACGAGCAACGCATACAAGCCAACAAGGTGCCCGGCTGCGTCAGCCAGGTCTGGCTGACCACCGAGCAAGGCGGGGGTGTCGACCCCGTTATCACCTTCAAGGGCGATTCCGACGCGCATATCGTGCGCGGCCTGGTCGCCATCATGCTGGCGCTGTTTTCGGGACGGCCGGCCAGCGAAATCCAGAGGACCGACGCAGAGGCCACATTGAAGGCACTCGGACTTGACGAGCACCTGTCGCCGCAGCGCGCCAATGGTCTTCGCTCGATGGTCAAGCGCATCAAGCGTGACGCCGAGGCAGCGCTGAAGCAGACCGCCTGACCGGACGGCAATTGCCGGCGGCATGAAGAACTGGCGGCCTGAGCTTGGTCTCCCCACAATGCGAAAACGGCGCCTGTAGGCGCCGTTTGAGTATCAAACCGGAAGAGCCGCTTGTCAGCGTCCCTTGCGCTTGCGGCCGAGACCCATCTTCTTGGCGAGCTGCGAACGGGCGGCCGCGTAATTGGGCGCAACCATCGGATAGCTCGGGTCCAGGTTCCACTTTTCACGATACTGGTCGGGCGTCAGATCATAGTGGGTCATCAAGTGACGCTTGAGCGACTTGAACTTCTTGCCGTCTTCGAGACAGATGATGTAGTCGTCATGCACCGACCGCTTCGGATTTACCGCCGGCTTCTGCTTGTCGGCAGGCGGCTGCTCGGCGGCCCCGCCGACACGCCCGAGAGCGGCATGGACATCGGCGATAAGGTTCGGCAGTTCGCCGACCGGTACGGGATTGTTGCTGACATAGGCAGCCACCACGTCGGCGGTGAGCTCGATCAGCGCGTCACTGTTTCTGGAAGGTGTTTCGGTAATATCCATGGCGTTCAGGCCCCAACGAGAATTGTTTCTGTTTGCGCCCGTTTCGATAGTTGGGCATCGCGCGAACTTGTGCAGGAAAAAGCCTCCGCGATTCGCGTCGCGGCATCTTAATGGGCCGGGCCGCCAAGTAAGTCAATTCGCTTCTTTCGGTCTATTCAGCGATACAAGTCAAATCTTCCATATTCAGCTTCACTCTTTCGTGCAAAGCGTAACTTTGCCGTTTTTTCTGGTCAGACCAGCATCGACTGACGCCGCGGCAAGCAGCCATTACACAAACGGCAGCAGGTAAATAGAGTTCGATGCTTGACCCTGCCGGCGGCATTACAGCCTGGATGATCGGCGGATTCAGTAAAATCATAGGTTGCGAAGCGTTACTGTTGCTCGCGAGCCGTCGCCGGAGCGGTGCGCTGTGTCATTGAAATGGGGTAATGTATTTCCGTAGACCCAGCCATATCGGCCACTTGCCAAGCCGCGAAGGCAGTTGCATGAGATTGACCGGCACTGGCAGGGTCATCGCAGCGACGGCGAGAACCGCGGCAGTCCGAGAAGAAATATTCGTTATCCGCTCCTCCAGCCCGTCCTCTCGAGCCACCACGACAATAGATCATAGCCCTTGAACCCGCGCTGCTCGGCGTGTTCATTCGCCATTCAAGTAGCTTCCACAGCGAGACGCAATGACCAGAACCCCAGTGTTTCCGACCGCCACGCCGCCGCAGCCGGAGAAGCGGCCGATCTTCGACACGCATCACGGCATAACGCGGACGGACGATTATGGCTGGCTGAGGGCCGCCAATTGGCAAGAGATGTTCAGGGATCCGTCCCTGCTCGACGGCCAAATCCGCGCCCACCTCGAAGCCGAGAATGCTTACCAGGCGGCGCTGATGGCCGATACGGTCCAACTGCAGAAGCAGCTTTTCGCGGAAATGAAGGGACGCATCAAGGAAGACGATTCTTCCGTGCCGATGAAGGACGGACCTTACGCCTACGGCTCCTCCTTCAAGCTTGGCGGCCAGCAGCCGCGTTATTTCCGCACGGCGCGTGACGGCGGCGACAAGCAGATATTGCTCGACGGCGATGCCGAGGCCGAGGGCAAGCCCTATTTCCGCCTGGGCGGCGTCGATCATTCGGACGACCACAGCAAGCTGCTCTGGGCCTTCGACGACAAGGGTTCCGAATTCTACACGCTGCGCGTCCGCGATCTGGCCGGCGGCAACGATCTGGCGGACAGGGTCCCGGACACCGGCGGCGGCGGTGTGTGGGATGCCGGCAATGACGGTTTTTTCTACACCCGCCTCGACCCCAACCACCGTCCTTCCAAAGTGCTGTTCCATGCGCTTGGCGACGGTCCTGAAAACGACCGGCTGATCTACGAGGAGACCGATCCCGGCTTCTTCATGGATGTCGGCGGCACGCGCTCCAACGAGTGGATCATGATCGGCATCAACGACCATGAGACCTCGGAATACCGCATCATGAGCGCCGACGATCCGTTCGCAGAGCCGAAGCTGGTTGCGGCGCGCCAGACGGGCCTGCAGTACGAACTCGAGGAAGGCGGCGACATCTTCTTCATCCTCACCAATGCCGACGGCGCCAAGGACTTCAAGATCATGACGGCGCCGGCCCATGATCCGGTGCGCGCCAACTGGCAGGAACTGGTGCCGCACGAAGCGGGCCGGCTGATCCTTTCGGTGATCGGCTTCAAGGACCACATGGTCCGGCTCGAGCGCAAGGAAGGCCTGCCGCGCATCGTCGTGCGCGACCGCAAGAGCGGCGAGGAGCACCTGATCTCCTTCGACGAGGAAGCCTTCTCGCTCGGCCTGTCCGGCTCCTACGAATACGACACCGAGATCATGCGCTTTTCCTATTCGTCGATGACGACCCCGGCGCAGGTCTTCGATTACAACATGCGCACCCGCGAGCGGGTGCTGCTCAAGACCCAGGAAGTGCCGTCCGGCCACGACCCGGAGCACTACGTCACGCGCCGGCTGATGGCGCCTGCCGCCGACGGCGAACTGGTGCCGATCTCGCTCCTCCATCACCGCGACACACCGCTCGACGGGTCCGCCCCTTGCCTGCTTTACGGCTACGGATCTTACGGCATAGCCGTACCCGCCGCGTTCAACACCAATCTGTTTTCGCTGGTCGACCGCGGCTTTGTCTACGCGATAGCCCATGTTCGCGGCGGCAAGGACAAGGGCTATGGCTGGTACGACGACGGCAAGCGGGCGAACAAGATGAACACGTTCACCGATTTTGTCGCTGCCGCCCACCACCTTGTCGCCGAACGCTATACGCAGCATGACCGCATCGTTGCGCAAGGCGGTTCGGCCGGCGGCATGCTGATGGGCGCGGTCGCCAACATGGCGCCGCAATGCTTCGGCGGCATCGTCGCCGAGGTTCCCTTCGTCGACGTGCTCACCACCATGCTCGACGCCAGCTTGCCGCTGACGCCGCCGGAATGGCCGGAATGGGGCAATCCGATCGCGTCGGCGGAGGATTACCGGACCATCGCCGCCTACTCGCCCTACGACAATGTCGCCGCACTCGACTATCCGCCGATCCTGGCGCTGGCCGGCCTGACCGACCCGCGCGTCACTTATTGGGAGCCGGCCAAATGGGTGGCGCGGCTGCGCGACCGCAAGACAGGTGGGAATCCGGTGCTGTTCAAGATCAACCTGGATTCAGGCCATGCCGGCGCCTCCGGCCGGTTTTCAAGACTGGAGGAAATCGCCTTCACCTACGCCTTCGCGCTCAAGGTGAGGGGCAAGGCCGAGCTTGCGGCGTGAGCATCGGCGGATGAGCGGTCATTGCCTTCCGTTCCGCGACGTGGCTTCATTGGCGGTGAGAGTTGCGGAGCCCACCAATGATCGATCTCGCCACGTTGATAGCTTATGTCGCGGTTGTGCTTGGCTTTGTCTTCATCCCGGGTCCCGCCACTCTTCTGACGGTGGCGCGGGCAACCAGTTCCGGAACCAGGGTGGGCATTGCGACCGGCGCCGGGATCGCGGCCGGCGACGTGGTTCACACCTTCATGGCGATCGTCGGCATTTCGGCGATAATTGCCACGTCGGCGGCGCTTTTCAACATCGTGAAGTACATCGGCGCAGCCTACCTCATTTATCTCGGCATTCGCGCGATCATCGAGAAAACGCCGGCCTATCCGGCCGCCGGCGCACTTGCGATCCCCGCTGCCAAAGCATTTCGGCAGGCTGTTTTGACCGAGGTTCTCAATCCCAAGACCGCGCTTTTCTTCCTCGCATTTCTTCCGCAGTTCGTGCGGCCTGAAAACGGATCGGTGATGCTTCAACTGGCGATATTGGGCATCATCTTTGTTCTGTTGGGCCTCGTCAGCACGGTGGTTTTCGCCGTGGGTGCGGGCGGCCTCGGTGCATTCCTGCGCCGAAACCCGACGGTGCTGAGATGGCAAGGCAAGGCTGTCGGCGGTATCTATTGCGCCTTAGGCATCCGGCTGGCGCTGCAACAGCGCTAGGGTCTCGACAGGCGACGAGCCGTACGAGGCTTCGGATAATGGGCAGGCACAGCTGATTTTCCGCTCGCAATTGCAAAGGCCGCGCGCTACCCAGTGCGCGGCCTTTTCACAGCCGCGCCAACACACAATCACCCAGGGATCTGCCATGTTGCTCGTCGATGTCTATCTCGACAAATCGCCCATCCAGGGCATCGGCGTCTTTGCCAAGAACCACATTGCCCGCGGCACGCTGGTCTGGAAGCTCGACCCGAAATACGACCGGCGCATCGAGGTAGCGGCCTACGAGCGGGAAACCGGGCCGGTCAGAACCTATCTCGACCGCTACGCCTATCCGGACCGGCGCGACCCGAATTACATCGTCTTCGAAGCCGACGATGCGCGCTACATGAACCATGCCGACGACCCGAATTGCGACGTCTCGCAGCCGGAGGAGACCTATGCCTTGCGCGACATTGGGCCCGGCGAGGAAATGACCTGCGACTACAATCACTTCTTCGAAACCGGCTTCGACTTTCTCGGCGACCGCTGACGCAACGGCCGTCAGCTCGACGGCTTCTTGCGCGCCGGATAGCCGTTGGGGTGCGGCGGCACGGCTTTCAGGTAGGCGGCGATCGCCGCGCGGTCCTCCGGGGTCAGCACGGCCATGTTCCGCTGCACGTCGACCATTGCGCCGCCGACCGTATCGAAATCCGGCGTGAAGCCGGTTTCGAGATAGTTGGCGATGTCGGCCTCGGACCAGTCCGCGATGCCGCCCTCGCCCGACGTGATGTTCGGCACGATGCCGCTGCCTTCGGCGGCGGCCGCACCTGCCAGCCATTGGCTCTTCCTGGTGCCGCCGGCAAGATCCCGCGGCGTGTGGCATTCGCCGCAATGGCCGGGGCCTTCGACCAGATAGCGGCCTGTCAACACCGGATCCGGTGTGCCGTCGGGAAAGGAAACGACCGGCTGGTCACTCAAATAGAGCAGCTTCCACAAGCCAAGACCGCGTCGGACGTTGAAGGGAAATGCCAGCGAATTGGCGGGCGCCTTGCCGGCGACCGCGGGTAACGTCTTCAGGAATGCATAGAGATCGGCAATGTCGGCCGGCTTCATGCGCGCGTAGGAAGCATAGGGAAATGCCGGATAGAGATGCTCGCCCGACGGCGACACGCCCTTCAGCATGGCGTTGGCAAAGTCCTCGACCGACCAGGCGCCGATGCCGTCCCTGGTATCCTGCGATATGTTCGGCGGCACGAAGGTGCCGAATGGCGTCTTGAGTTCAAGGCCGCCCGCCAGCTGAAGACGGGCGTCGCCTTGCGAGCCAGGCTTGGCATGACAGGATGTGCAGCCGCCGGCGTAGAAGATGCGCTTGCCCCTGGCGGCGTCGCCAGGACCAAGCTCAGCCAGCGTTGCGGCATCGAGCCTGACCGGAGCCGACAGGAACCAGCCGGCAATCGCGGCCGCGCCGCCCAGAACGAGGGCGGCGCCGACAAGTTTCTTCAGCAAGCGCATTGCCCGCTATCAGCCTTTTTTCACCCTGTAGTTTTGATGACAGTTGCCGCAGCCGCCGCCAATGGTGTTGAACTGCGCCTTCAACGCGTCGGCATCCGCAGGTGCTGCGGCGACCGCCGCCTTGACGTCGGCGAGGTACTTGCCTTCAGCCGTCTTGAAGCCGGCCATGTCCTGCCAGATTTTTGGGGACGCCGTCGTGTCGCTGGTGTCGCTGCCCGCCGGGAAAAGCGTGTCGACGCCGGCATGGAATTTCTCGGCATTGACCTGCAGTGCCTGCAACGCCGTCAGCACCGAAGCGGCGTCGTAGGGCGTCTCGCCCTTGACCACTTTCGACAATCCGGCGGCGATCTTGCCACGTTCCTTCATCAGGGCCTGCCGGTCGGCTACCGGGTCGGCAAATGCCGCCGAACCGGCGAAGGCGAGCATCGAGATGGCGAGGATAAGCTTTCTCATTCACTTGGCTCCATGTTGAAGGCAAATTCAGAATGCGGTCCCACCCCGATGACAAACGGCAAGGATGGCTTAAAAATTCCGACGCTTCGCCTCACGCTTGCGTGAAATTTTTGCAGCTGTCGTTCTGATGCAGAAAAAGAAAAGCCCCGGTTCTGCCGGGGCTTTCTGGAACGGATCAGGCCTTTTCGTAGAGTTCGAGCACATAGTCCCAGTTGATGAGACTGTCGACGAAGGCTTCGAGATATTTCGGCCGGGCGTTGCGATAATCGATGTAATAGGAATGTTCCCAGACATCGACGCCGAGGATCGGCGTCGCGCCATGGACGAGCGGGTTCTCGCCATTCGGCGTCTTCGAGATCGCCAGCTTGCCGTCCTTGACCGAGACCCAGGCCCAGCCCGAACCGAACTGGGTGGTGCCGGCGGCGATGAAGTCGGCCTTGAACTTGTCGTAGCCACCAAGATCGCTGTCGACCGCCTTTTGCAATGCGCCCGGCAGCTTGTTGCCACCGCCGCCCTTCTTCATCCATTTCCAGAAATGGATGTGATTGTAGTGCTGGGCGGCATTGTTGAAGAGGCCCGCATTCTTGCCGAAGGACTGTTTGACGGCCTCTTCGACCGACAAATCGCCCATGCCCGCCTCGGCGGCCAGCTTGTTGCCGTTATCGACATAGGCCTTGTGGTGCTTGTCGTGGTGATATTCCAGCGTTTCCTTGGACATGTAAGGCTGCAAAGCCTCGTAATCATAGGGCAAGGCGGGCAATTCAAAAGCCATCGGTCGTACTCCCTCGTGGAAAAATCCGGTGTCGATACCGGACTAACATAGGACTGGATTGGTCTGGAACAACTCCGGAAACGAAGCGCCGGCCGCTTTTTAGCGGGTCAGCCGGGCGAAGTCGAATGCGCCCATTCCCAATAGAGTTCGCGCGCCTTCTTGGCCACCGGTCCCGGCTGCAGATTGCGATCCTCGATACGGGTGACCGGCACGACTTTCGAGTGGTTTCCGGTCGAGAAGATTTCGTCCGCCTCCAGGAAATCGCGGATCGACAGCGTCTTTTCCGTCGTCGTGAAACCGTATTCGCCTAGCAGGGCCATGGTGCGCGCGCGGGTAATGCCGGACAGGAAGGTGCCGTTCGGCGCCGGCGTCAGGACATGGCCGTCCTTGACCAGGAAAATATTCGAGGTGCCGGTCTCGGCGACATTGCCCAGCATGTCGAGCACGAGCGCATTGTCGAAGCCGCGCATCTTGGCTTCGAGGATGGCACGGCCGTTGTTGGGATAAAGGCAGCCGGCCTTGGCGTTGGTCGGCATGGTCTCGATGGTCGGGCGCCGGAACGGCGACACCGTCACCGAAAACCCCGCCGGCGAGATCATCGGCGATTCGTAGAGGCAAAGGCAGAAACGCGTCGAGGCCGGGTCGGCCGGCACGCCCATATAGCCGCCATGCTCGGCCCAATACATCGGCCTGATATAGACCGCCGTCTTGCCGTCGAACTTCTTCAGCCCGTCCCAGGTCAGGCCGACGATCCTGTCGGTGCTCATCGTCGGTTTCAGACCGAGCGCGATCGCCGAGGCATTTACCCGCGCTGCATGGCGATCGAGATCGGGAGCGACGCCCTCGAACCAGCGAGCGCCGTCGAACACGCTGGTGCCGAGCCACATGGCGTGGCTGCGCGGCCCTAGAATGGCAACATTGCCCTCGTACCAGTCGCCGTCGACGAAGGTCCATGTCGCGGATTGCGCCGCTGTCGCCAATGTCATTGCCAGGTTCCGTTCGATGCTTGTTGCGGCGCATTGGAAGATGCTTTGGCGGCCGCCGTCAACCGGCATGGCTGAGATTTGTTGAGGCCAGCGGGCTGGCGGACTGCAATCAGCGCTTGCGCCTTGCCTTATGCGGCCTCAAAACTGTCGAATGCAGTTCGCGGCTTACGTTTTCGACGCCTATGGCACGCTGTTCGACGTGCATGCGGCCGTGCGCCGTCACGCCGACCAGATCGGGCCGGACGGCCAGTTGCTGTCCGATATCTGGCGCGCCAAGCAGCTGGAATATTCCTGGGTCAGGACGCTGATGGGGGCCTATGCCGATTTCTGGCAGCTCACCGAGCAGGCCCTCGACTTCGCCCTGCGCAAGGTTCCATCCGCCGATGCCGGGCTGAGGGCGAAGCTGCTCGAGGCCTATTGGCGGCTGGACTGCTATCCGGAGGTACCGGCCGTGCTCAAGGCGCTCAAGGCATCGGGGGCAAGGCTGGCGATCCTGTCCAACGGTTCGCCTGAGATGCTGCAAGCGGCCGTCAAGTCCGCCGCGCTCGACCAGGTCCTGGACGACGTCTTTTCCGTCGACAGCGTCAGGCGCTTCAAGACCGATCCGTCGGTCTACGACATGGTCACCACGGGCTGGCGCCTCTATCCGGGCGCTGTCTCTTTCCAGTCATCCAACCGCTGGGACGTCGCCGGCGCCACCAAATTCGGCTTCAGGACAGTGTGGATCAACCGCGCCAATCAGCCTGAGGAATACCGGGATTTTCCACCGGCCCTGATCCTGCCGTCCCTTGAAGGTCTGGTCGCCGGGGGGTGACACCGGAAATGTTGCGTCGGCGCAACAGTGACGATCCGGTCACAGCTTTGCCTTTGTTTGTCCACCCTGCGGCCAGAATTGGAACCGCCTATCGCGCCGGGCATTGCTCGGGCAACCGCGCGCAACAGGACGCATTTATGCTTTGTTGCGATTTGAGACTTAAAAAAGGCAATCATGTTCACACCCCCATCGTCCTCTTTTCGCCTGAGCCGTCGCGGTTTTCTCAACGCAGCAGCCCTTGGCGCCGCCTCGGTCGCGGTCTCCAGTTGCACCACGCTGTCGCAACAACCGGTCGAGCCACCGCCGCCGACCTATGTCGAGCCGGCGCTCGGCGACTATGTGACGATGTATGGGCCGATGTCGGATGGCGGCTTCGAGCTGCCGGCCATACCGGCCGACAAGATCGACCCGCAGTTCCTGCGCCAGATCGTTGACGATCCGACCGGGCAGCAGCCGGGCACCATCGTCGTCGACACCACCAATCACTTCCTCTACCTGGTGCGCCCGGGCGGCCAGGCGATCCGCTACGGTGTCGGCCTCGGCCGCGCCGGCTTCGAATGGTCGGGCGATGCGGTGGTCCAATGGAAGCAGAAATGGCCGAAATGGACGCCGCCGGACGACATGATCGCCCGGCAGCCGGAGTTGAAGCCGTACAGCGCCGACAATGGCGGCATGCCCGGTGGGCTCAAGAACCCGCTTGGCGCGCGGGCGCTTTATCTCTTCCAGGGCAACCAGGACACGCTCTACCGCTTGCACGGTTCGCCGGAATGGCGGTCGATCGGCAAGTCGGTGTCGTCGGGCTGTGTGCGCCTGATGAACCAGGACATCATCGATCTCTATGATCGTGTGCCGAACAAGACCCCGGTCGTGGTGACGGCCGACATCGGTCAGCCGATGGTGGCGACAGCAAACCGCAAAGCCATCCCGATCGACGCTGGCGTGCCGGAAGGATCGATCCTGCTCGGCCCGATAAAATCGATCACAAACTCGATCTTTTGAGCTGGTCGAAAGCGCGGAGGCGGGATTGCTCACGGCTCCTGCTGGCTTTGCCGAGCGTCGGCTTGCCCGTGCCCGCTTTTAGGTCCGATGCTTATGCCGAGCCCCCCGATAGCCGACATTCAACGCAACCAGCGTTCCCTACCCATTGCTGCCCGTCCTGGGCCGTTTCTCCTTCCCGAAACCCGACGTTGAGCGCAACCAGCGCTCCTGACCCTTGCCAGACATTCCAAGGCCAGTGATCGCGATCGTCGGCTATGGATTATTGTTTGCGGTCATTCAGCCCGACGGTTCGAGGCTGTTTGCGATGAGCGGAAGCGGACCTTCCCCGATGTGACCATACTGCGACGCCTCGGCTCGGAAGCGGAGCGTCCACTAGGGCGCCGGATCGCTTCGGATTGATTTGGCTAAGAGAGGTGGAAGCTGTTCGCGTCTATCCGCGACGTTGACCATAACAATTACCGACCATGATCATCTTGACATGCACAATAAGCAGTAGCCTGCGACCACGTTGACCCTTAGTCTGCAACCGTAGGCAACGGTTCAATACGGGTCATGGCAACGCAACTTACTCGGTCGGCGGTTCGCATTTACGGGGCGTTGTCTGCACTCGGAAATGACAGCGGAAACGTGCTGGAAGGGTTGCTGCCGTTCTTCGATCCGATCTTGCGCCGTCACAATGGCAGCAAACTCGACCCAGATGTCATCGCCGCAGCAATTCGCGATATGTACAAGTGGAACTTCAACTCCGATCTGGTCGAGACATTTGTCCCTTACTTAGAGCGTCACGGCTGGATTGTTGCTGACATCGCAGGTGCCAAGGATACCACGTATACGATTCAGATGGCTGACAACGGCGAGCCGGATGCATCCACTCAGACCGTTGAGGCTGAGCTACGCCGCATCGCCACTCAGTTTAAGGAGTTCTCCGAAGCGCTTTCGCCACTCACTACAATCCCCCGAGACGTCGAAGAGTTCGAGGACATCCTTGTCGAATGGCTCCTTTACGTCGAAGCGTTCAGCGAGAAGAGCATCGAGTTCAAAGCGGGCGTCAAACCGGATGCGTCAGGAAAGCTGCGGCAGGTAGTAGAAATCCCCAATACGACCTCCCTCCGAGACGAAGAGAAATTCCTGTGCGCGCGCTTCGTCAAACATGCAATCGAGGAGAACCAAGGCAGTGCTGAGGTACTTGCCCGGATTGCAGCTATCGGGCTTCTGACCGAGGTCGTTCAGGACTTTGTGAAGCCGGTGACCTCGGTCGATAAGACCGACCTCGTTGTCTATCTGGATGCGCCAGTTGCGATGGAACTTCTCGGTGTCTCCGGGAAGTTGGCGCGCGAGAACACTGCCCCTGTCGTGGCCGAACTCATCAGGATCGGGGCCTCGGTTCGAATTTTCGGGCAGAGCCTCGACGAGATAAAGAATAACCTGCAAGCCGTCTTGAAGAATCCGCGCCCTACAGGCCCGACTGCGCATGCCCTATTGAGGCGTGAGGTCTTGCGGGAGTATGTGAACGAGGTGTCGCGCAACCCTGCTCCCCTGTTGGACGCAGTGGGTGTGAAGGCTACGTATCGAACCCGGGAGCAGGCCATCCGAGCACCAGTTCTTTAACAAGGACAACTGGCAGGACCTTTACGGCAGGCTCAGTTACGCCGAGAATCCGTTGGCGCGTGAACACGACACCGACATCACTGCCTTCATTGTCAGACAGCGGCGGGGCAGAACTAGCCGAGACATATTCAAGTCGCACGCGGTCGGCCTGACTCGGAACGGTCTTCTTGCCCAAATTGTCCGCCGAGCGTGTGTCCAAATGAGCGGACTGCCTGACGAAACGGTGCCGCCCGTCGTTCATCGCCGCGTACTTGCGACCGCCATCTGGCTCCGCACAGGCATGGGGGCCGGTGATCTCAACATTCCAAAACGAATGCTGCTGGCAAGCTGCGAACATGTGCTCGCGATCCGTCCGGGAGTGGTAGCGGCCGTGAAGCGGCTCACTGATGCGCTGGGGGATGACGACAAGAGCCGCCAGCTCGATTTGCTGATTTCGCAGGATCGCAGCGCGCAGGCCCTCATGGATAAAACGCTAGGTGTGTCCAACGTCGTGACCGAGGAAAACCTCCCGCTTTTGTGGCAGGAGATGCTGCATCCGCACCTCGAAGAGGAACGTCAGAAAGGGCTGGAAGCGGTCAACAAGGCAAAAGCCGAAGGGAAAAAACGGTTAAACAAGGTCAATGAACGAATTGAGACGATACAGAAGGAGAGGGAGCAAGAAGCAACAATCTTGGGCGCAAAGCTGGAGGCCAAGCACCGTGAGGACCGTTATGCGATTGAGGCCCTTTGCACTGATGTCGAGGGGACCCTTCGCCGCAACAGAGCCGTCAGAATCGGCATTGGTGTGGTCTTGGGCTCGATCTTCTCTGTTTCGCTGCTGTTGGACACAACGCCAATAATTCGAGCGGCTTCTTTCGTTATTGGCTGGTTGCTGGCCTACCTTACTGCCACGGGTGGAAGGTTGCTCGGGATCAGCACCGATGAAACGCAGGCACTCAAAGCGCTGCATTCCGCCGCAGAGCGCAGGAAGCTAGTGAGTAAGCTCGACCAATTCGACGTTAGCTGGAACAAGACTGCTTTCGTCGTTGCGGACCAGCCGGAGCTACCCTCTCGTGATCGCGTCGATCTGTTCAGCTTGAGCAACGCCGGTAAGTAGAACCGCGTCGCAAGCGACGACGTTTTAGAAGGTGGCAGCGCAGACGCCTCCCCCGACGGTGATGACCCCTAAAGGCCGCCAGGCAAATGGTAGGGTGCACGCCTCATGATCGCAATGAGGCCACGTGACTGTTATGTCCGTCCGCGCTATCGAACGGCAAGTAATGGGATCGAGACATTCCGTTAGTAGCTGACCAATGACCGTTCGTGGCGCGATCGAGGCGATGCTGACTTCGCCTACTCAGCAGCTGCCAGCGCGGGTCAAACGGCTTGGTTGGGTCGGTCTTTCGCGTTCCCTCAGAGTCGCAAGAGCGTGGGGTGAGCGGTACTACATCGACCCGGCCAGACGCCATTCCAACCGCTGATCCGTCTCGACGGCTTTCGGCCGCGTTGGACGTTTCGCTAGGTCGCTTCGCCCGGCTTATGGAAGTTCGATCTCGCCGTCCACCACGTGGTTGAGGCCGGTGCCTTCCGCCGTCAGCGTCATGCGGACCTTCAGCTTCTTGCCGCCGATTTGCCCTTCGCGCACCGTCTCCTCGATCTTGCGCTGTGAGGTGACGCCGACTTCCTTCAGGAACTTGCGGATCGACATGTTGACGGCGTCTTCGCTCATGGCGGAACTCCTCTGTGTCCGGAAGGGATTGTAAGGGAAGGCAAGGGATCAAGGAAGCAGGACGGTGACGTACGGTTTTATTGAAATAGACCTCGAGCCGGGAGGAGACGTCGGGTCCTTAAACTTGATCGACCCCTGGCAGGAGGAGTGGAACCGATCGACGTCTTGCGCAGAAGGAGCACTATGACGGCCATCTCGGCCTTGATCTGACCGATCAGGAAAAGAGTGATCTGATCGAGTACCTCAAATCGATCTGATCAGCACTCGGCGCTTCTTTGGGTTCGATTGGGAGGAAAGACCATTAAAGAAGATCGTGGTGAGATAAATTGCGGGTCGGCACAACGTAAGCCAGGCCAAGCGCTGTCTCGCCGGAAATTTCTTAAGGCGTCGACGACCGGCGCGGCGATTTGCCGGTGCAGGTGGGCTTGCTTCCTGCATGACAGGTCAGCCTGCGGCGCGCGGCGCCGAAACAACCCCAAAGCCTGTGGCGCTTTATTAGGATGTTCCAAACAAAGGTCGCCGCTGCGCCGGGTGCACCCATTTCCTGAAGCCGAATGCATCCTAGATTGTCGCGGGTGAAATCAGCCCCGATGGTTGGTGCCGCTTTTACAAAGCACGGCCTGCCTGATCGGCAGAGCCCAGCGGAGACTTTCGTTGTCTGCTGCGCTGCGGGTGATGGTCTGCAGGCATCGCGTCGAGGATGTCGGGTCACATCAGGCATTCGACAAGTCCGGAGTCAGAGCCGAAGTGATCGACGATCTTTCCAACATTTGCCTTCGCGATTGACCCCTCCCCGTCAAGCACCCAAATATCAGCGTTCCTCCGGCGGCTTGAGGTGCCGAAACTGCATCAGCAGCAGCAGATCGTAAGCGATCTTCAGTGCACCGCAGATGAGGAGGGGCCAAGCCCGGAACGAGGCAGCGAACAGAGCGCCCGCCAGGGCGGGACTGGCTGCGGCAGCCAGGCTGCGCGGGACCGATGTGAAGCTCGCGGCGGCTGCCCGCTCCGCCTCCGTGACGACCGCCATGACGTAAGATGAGCGCGTCGGGACGTCCATCTGCGAAAGCGCGGCACGGATCAGCAGCAGGGCGAGCGCCAGAGGGAGCGTCGGCGCAAGGGCCGCCAGGATCAGGGCGATGCTGGACGGAATGTGTGTGAACACCATCGTGTTGATGAGTCCGATGTGCCGCGACAGCCAGGCGGCAACGGGGAATGAGAACGCCGAAAGGACGCCGGACCAGAAGAAGAAAAAGCCCGCTTCCGAAAGCGACAGGTCGAATTTTTCGAAAAGCCACAGGGCAAGCAGCGACTGGACGAGGAAGCCGCCGGCAAAGGCATCAAGGCTAAAAAGGGCCGCAAGCTTGAAAACGATATTCCGCGAGGGGCCAAGCGCGGACGTGCTGCCGGAGTCCGACGTTGGACGGCGCTGCGGGATCTGCGCGTAAAGGAGACCGCCGAGCAGGCCCAGCAACGCATAGAGCACGAACATCGCCTTGATGCCGGTGAGTTGATCGAGGCCGGCTGGAGCCAGAAGATCAGGTGTCACCGAAGCGAGCGCGCCAACCGCGGCTGCGAGCGCACCCACAAGGCTGTAGCGCGCGAACATCTTGGTCCGCGCGGCGTCGGTGACTTCGCGTGTGAGCACGGCATGCTCTAAGGGCACGAATACGCTGACGCTGCCGGCCGACGGGTTGATGGTGCCTGCGAAGGCGATCACCAAAAGCAGCGCGTAGTCGTGGACCACAGCAAAGGCCACACCCGTGGCGACCATCAGACTGGCGGCGGCAAACAGGAGTTGGCGGTGATCGTGTCGGGCACCAAGGAGTCCGACGGCGATGGTTAAGAGCGCTGAACCGAGCAGCGATCCGGTTGCTATGATGCCGACCTGCAGAGGCGCGAAGCCTAATGCGAGGAGATAGACCGGCAACAGAACGGCCACAAAGCCGTCGCCCATGTCGCGCAAGGCTCGGGCCGCAAAAAGAAAAGTCGCCGGGCGGATCTGCTGCACTGATCTAGCCTGCCCTCATCACCTGCGTTGGCGTCACCGGCTTTGGCAGCGTCGCTCGACAGGGCCGGAAGATCATGACGGAGTCGCGTTAGACATTCCAGCGAGGCGAATATCGGTTTCAATCCTCAGGCTGCCGCCCAACAATGCTGATTCATATCGTGTCAAGGCTTGCAACGACCGAAGACGCAACTGGCGCATATTGCGCTTGGCTGTCAAGGTCGGGAATAGGGTCAGAACCTGCCCGTGACCTTGCATACAGGACGTGCGGACACCAAGCTCCACCCACTTCACCGTGCCGAGCGTCATATACACCAACGCGTCGCCCCGGTTGTCCTCAGGTAGTCCTCAAGTTGGCCCGCGTGAATTCGCGGCGCGGGACGGCGGCAGCGGAGATGGCGGCGCGCTCTGTCTCGAAGATGTCCTGCGTCTGTCGCAACCTGAAAAGAAGGCTGCCATCGCGGAAGAAGTTCCGTCAGATCGTGGTCGCGGACGCGGACGTTGCGTGGCAGTCATGACCAATTGAACCGGACAATCCAACCTACCCACGTCTTACCAAGTTAGGACCGGTGATCCCAGCAGCGCCCTCCGCGACAAATTCGAACCTGGCTATCAAGCGTCACCGCCCTGGGCGGCAGGGAAGATTCGTCGCCTGATGCGCGAACACGATCTACAGCCGAGGATCAGGCGGCCCTTTGTCGCCACGACCGGATAGCGATCACGACCGCCCTTCCGCAGTCCCTGTACGACTCACTTGCGAAACGCAGCCGGTGCACGGTCTTCACCTCCAGCCTGATGATGCCCTTCAGAGGCTTCGGTGATTTTCTCGTATTCCGATTGCGACATCTCTGGAAGACGTCGGGTAAAGGCCACCATCGCCCATAGCTCTTCCTGGTTGTGCGTTGAACCAAACGCAGGCATCCCGGTCATTTTAATGCCGTTTTGCATGATCCAATAGAGCTCAGCATCATCCAACAAGGCGTAATCGAGTCGACCGTCGGCATGTACGGCGATTTGCAAGGTATCGCTGGAAAGGTGATGCAAGAGATTGAGTGCTTAGAGCTCCTGGCCATTGAAGCATCTCCGCCCGATGCCGAATAGGCAATCGGTATGCAGCTCAACAGGAAAACGTCGTCCACACGGGTGCGCACCTCAAGGTGTTGGACGAAACGCCCAGATTGCCGGCAGCTGCTCTCCGCCCGCTCGAACCGCGAGAAGAAGCAGGTCAAGCGCGGGAACAAAGAGCGAAGTGCGCGCACCGGACACAGTCGGAATCTGCGCGATGCGTCGATATGGCGGGTCCCGGGTATCCAGCACGTCAATGAATCCGTCTCCGCAGCTGATGTAGGCTCGCTGCCGTTTCGAGTCGACGAAAACATCGTCGGCATCACCGCAAATCTTCGCAGTCGCGACGAGCGAACCGTCTCCCATGGAGAAGATGCCGAGCCACGCAGGGTGGCGAAAAGCTATAAGGACGTGCTGGTGAGGGTCGTCCAACGCCATCGGAAAATTACCGGCCAAACCGGCGGTCGGCCAGCTTGCGATTTGAGCCAGTGATGTGCGGTCGACGACCGCGATTGAATGAACGTCCGGCAGGTTCACAAAGACGTGGCTCGTCCTCGCGTCGAGCTGAAAACTTTCGGGATGCGCCTTTAGCGGCACATCGCCGGTTTTCCGGTTAGTCGTGGGATTGATGACAGCCAGCGCACCGCTGCCATACCCCACAAAGACCCGATTGGTCGCGCTATCCACGCGAACATTGTCGGCATCTTCCCCTAGGTCGACTTTGCCGATAGCGGCATAATCGGCTCCTCGAAACAATCGAACCGAGCCGTCGCCGGCATTCGCGACATACAGGGTGTCGGTCCCTTGCAGGTAGCCGACACCTTGTGGTTCCCGTAATCCCTTGATTGTGCGAAGCACGGTTCGATGGGTGAGATCGACCACCGCCATGCTGTTGTTGCCGAGTTCTGCAACGAACAAGCGCCGCCTCTTTAAATCGATCGCCATGTGATCGATGCGGCCGCGCACATCTCCGAGTGGGATTCTGGCCTCGAGCCGTAATGGCGGCTCCGTGCCTTGGCCCGCAGCGTCAAACGTCGCAACCGGCAGGTTTGCCGCAGCCATCAAAGCAGTTGCGACAATTCGCGACAATAAGTGAAGTGCAATTGAAAGGAACCTGCCATCCACGCGCGCCATCCCTCAATAGGATCTTGCGCAGTGCTTGACGGAAGCCGTCTGAAGGGGAGACTGCTCATCCCCTCAGTTCAGATTAGGCCAATGACCTCTTGATTACAAGCGACGGGCAATTGGATAGTGTCGCGGATTGAACTTCGGTTTTGGGTGGTCGACTCCGACCGTTCGACCTCTGATGTCCAGCATCAGATTTTTACCCTGACGTAACCAAGCGATAGCGGCACTGATTAGCGCCGAGCCAAGGACGCAGCTATGCCCGCTGATGGTCGTATCAGGCTGTAGCGCGAACGGCAGGTTTGGAGAAACGCAATGAAGGTCGGCAAATGGCGCATAGCCGCCGTCCTCTGTCCACCAGATCTGGCTGCTGGCGCTTGATGCCAAGACAGAATTTGCCAACACAGATGCCCGCCTTCGGGTCCGATGCCCCCTCACCGCCCCCTGGACAGGCTCCCCAAAATCCCGCGGACGATCGCTCGTCCGACCGACGAGCCGACCGAGCGCACGATGGATTTGATCGCCGCCTCCGCCACCGTCTGGCGGTTGGAGGGGCGCGGCGCGCGGCGGCCGCCGGTCGGCTGGGGATCGTCATTGCCGAAGCCGGGAATGGTCCAGCGCGAACGGCCTGCGTCCTGTTGCTGCGCCTGTGCCTCCTGGGCGTCCTTGGCCTTCTTCTGCAGCATCTCGAAGGCCGATTCGCGATCGACGGTCTGGTCGTACTGTCCGGCAACCGGGCTCTCTGTGATCAGCTTGCGGCGCTCGTCGGGCGTGATCGGGCCAAGGCGCGAGGACGGCGGGCGGATCAGCGTTCGCTGCACCATGGACGGCACGCCCTTGGCTTCCAGCGTCGAGACAAGCGCCTCGCCGGTGCCGAGCTGCGTGATCACGGTTGCGCAGTCGAAATCGGGATTGGGTCTGAACGTCTCGGCCGCCGTCTTGACGGCCTTCTGTTCGCGCGGCGTATAGGCACGAAGTGCGTGCTGCACGCGGTTGCCGAGCTGGGCCAGCACCGTTTCAGGGATATCCAGCGGATTTTGCGTGACGAAATAAACGCCGACGCCTTTCGAGCGGATCAGCCGGACCACCTGCTCGACGCGGTCGATCAGCACCTTCGGCGCGTCGTCGAACAGAAGGTGTGCCTCGTCGAAGAAAAAGACAAGCTTCGGCTTGTCCGGGTCGCCGACTTCCGGCAGTTCCTCGAACAGTTCCGACATCAGCCACAGAAGGAACGTCGCATAGAGCCGCGGATTCATCATCAGCTTGTCGGCGGCGAGCACGCTGATGGCGCCGCGTCCATCGCGCGTGGTGCGCATGATGTCGGATATCCGCAATGCCGGCTCGCCGAAGAAATTCGCGGCTCCCTGCTGCTCCAGAACCAGCAGCGTGCGCTGGATCGCGCCGACCGAAGGCTTGGTCACATTGCCGTAGCGGGCGCCGATCTCTTCGGCGCGGTCGGCGATGTTGGCCAGCAGTGACTGCAGGTCCTTCAAGTCGAGCAGCAGAAGGCCTTCCTCGTCGGCGATGCGGAAGGCGATGTTCATGATGCCTTCCTGCGCCTCGGAGAGGTTCATCAGCCGCGACAGAAGCAGCGGCCCCATCTCCGAGATGGTGGCGCGGATCGGGTGGCCCTGCTCGCCGAACAGATCCCAGAAGATGACCGGGAATTCCTGGAATTCGTAGGGATCGAGCTTGACCTGCTCGGCCCGCTTGACCAGGAAATCCTGCGCTGTGCCCATCATGGCCATACCCGACAGGTCGCCCTTGATGTCGGCGCAGAATACCGGCACGCCGGCATTGGAGAAACCCTCGGCCAATATCTGCAGGGTCACCGTCTTGCCGGTGCCGGTCGCGCCGGTGACCAGGCCGTGACGATTGCCATACTGCAGCAAAAGCTGTTCGGGCCGCTGATAGCTGTCGTCCGGCTTGCGGCTGGCCCCTATGAAGATACTGGTATCGTCGGCCATGTGTCCGGTCTCCGCAAACCTATAGGGTTGAATGCCCTGATCCCTTGAAGAAAAGGGAGCCCCGCCGCAGGTATAGTGAGGCCATTGCGCAGCGACAATGGGCACCGTCGAAAATGGCTTTTGGAGCTTGCGGAACCTGCCCATGTTTGGCAATCGGTTGACGGTCACCGTCACGGAAGGCGTGTTGCACGGCATGTGTGCTGCATTGTGATATCGGGCCGGGGACCGTAGACTGACATAGTCGGCCGCTGCGGCCGCTAGAACGAGGAGAACCGATGGGCGCCGGTGCCTTGACCCAGGATGCCGAACTTCCGAACGTCGACCGGCAACGATGGCTGGCGCTGGCGGAGAAGGCGCTGGCCGGCGGGTCCTTCGAGGAAAAGCTCGTCTCGCACACGGACGACGCCATCCGCATCGAGCCGCTCTACGAGCGTTCGGTAACCGCCGAGCCTGTCGTGCGCGCCAACCCGGGATCACCGTGGATCGTCAGCCAGCGCATCGACGATCCGGACATAGGCCGCGCCAGTGCGCAGGCGCTGGAAGACGTCGCGCAGGGTGCCACCGGACTGTCGCTTGTCTTCGAGGGTGCGCCGAACGCCTTCGGCTATGGCTTGCCGAGGACGGCGGAGGCGCTGGAGGGCGTGCTCGACGGCGTGCCGCTCAACCGCATCCAGATCCGCATCGACGCCCATCCCTGGAGCCGTGCCGTGGCCGACTGGCTGGTGGCGTTTTTGACCAAGCGCCGCTCCGACCCGGCAAAGCTCAACCTCTCCTTCGGCATAGATCCGGCGGCGATCTTTGCCGGGACCGGCAGGCTGCGCATGTCGATCGAGGCTTTACAGGCTTCGATGCCGCAATCGCTGGCGCATTTCTTTTCGATGGGTGTGCCCGGCGTGCTGCTGGAGGCCGACGGGCGGGTATTCCACAATGCCGGCGCCACCGAGGCGCAGGAGCTTGGCACCATGCTCGCCTCGGCCGTCTCCTATTTGAGGCTGTTCGAGAAGGCGCGCCAGCCGCTCGTCTACGCGGCGCCGCATATCGGTTTTGCGCTCAGCGTCGACCAGGACCAGTTCGTTTCGACGGCCAAGGTCAGGGCGTTGCGCAGGCTGTGGGCGCGTGTCCAGGAGGCCTGCTCGATACCGCCCTCCACCGCCAGCATCCATGCCGAAACCTCCTTCCGGATGATGACGGCGGCCGACCCGGAAACCAACATCCTGCGCACCACCATCGCCGCTTTCGCGGCTGCCGCCGGCGGCGCGGATTCGATCGCCATCCTGCCGCACACGATCGCGCACGGCCTACCCGCGGGTTTTGCTCGCCGCGTTGCCCGCAACGCGCAACTGATCATGGCCAATGAAAGCCACATCGACCACGTCGCCGATCCGGTTTGCGGTTCGGGCGCCGTCGAGGCGCTGACTTCGGAGCTCTGCGCGGCGGCCTGGCAAGAGTTCCAGCAGATCGAGGCGGAAGGCGGCGTGCTGTCCAGCCTCGAGCAAGGCCATATCCAGAAACGCGTCCAGGCAGCTTCCGCCCGCCGCAACACTGCCTACCAGGCGGGCGAACGGGCGATCGTCGGCACGACGCTGCACCCGTCGAAGACTGAGCGTCCGGTCGAGACGCTGGCGGCGGAGCGGCGGCCTGCCTTCACCGAAGGCGTTGCGGTGTGCGAGCCGCTATTTCCGATCCGCATCGATCAGTCGATCGGAGCCGTACCATGATCCCGGATTTCAGCCAGATCGGCTGGTCGCCGCCACGGCGGGTGCCGGTCGAGGTCAAAGGCCAGCGGATGACGCCGGAAGGCATTGCCGTCAAGCATCTCTACAACCAGGGCGATCTCAAGGGCTTGCCGCACCTCGATACCTATCCGGGCCTGCCGCCTTTCGTGCGCGGCCCCTATCCGACGATGTATGTCCAGCAACCCTGGACGATCCGGCAATATGCCGGCTTCTCGACGGCCGAAGAGTCCAACGCCTTCTACCGTCGCAACCTTGCCGCCGGCCAGAAGGGCCTGTCGGTCGCCTTCGATCTCGCCACGCATCGCGGCTACGACAGCGACCATCCGCGCGTAGCCGGCGATGTCGGCATGGCCGGCGTCGCCATCGATTCCATTCTCGACATGCGCCAGTTGTTCGACGGCATCCCGCTTAACGAGATGACGGTATCGATGACGATGAACGGCGCGGTGCTGCCGATCATGGCGCTCTATATCGTGGCGGCGGAGGAACAGGGCGTCGCGCAGAAGGATCTCACTGGGACCATTCAGAACGACATCCTGAAAGAGTTCATGGTGCGCAACACCTACATCTATCCGCCAAAACCTTCGATGCGGATCGTGTCGGACATTTTTTCCTACACGTCGAAGCACATGCCGAAGTTCAATTCGATCTCGATCTCCGGCTACCACATGCAGGAGGCGGGAGCGACGGCGGATCTCGAGCTCGCCTACACGATTGCCGACGGTATCGAATATGCGCGCGCCGGCGTCGCGGCCGGTCTCGACATCGACCGTTTCGCGCCGCGCCTTTCCTTCTTCTGGGCGATCGGCATGAATTTCTTCATGGAAGTCGCGAAGCTGAGAGCAGCGCGCCTTTTGTGGGCCAGCCTGATGCTGAAGAACTTTTCGCCAAAAGACGAGCGCTCGCTGTCGCTGCGCACCCATTGCCAGACTTCGGGCTGGTCGCTGACGGCGCAGGATCCCTACAACAACATCATCCGCACCATGATCGAGGCGATGGCCGCCACTCAAGGCCACACGCAGTCGCTGCACACCAATTCCTTCGACGAGGCAATGGCGCTGCCAACCGACCACTCAGCCCGCATCGCCCGCAACACGCAGCTCATCCTGCAGAAGGAATCCGGCACGACGCGGATTATCGACCCGTGGGGCGGCTCTGCCTATCTCGAACGGCTGACGCATGATCTGGCGGCGCGTGCGCTTGCGCATATCGAGGAGGTCGAGAGCCTCGGCGGCATGGCCGCGGCGATCGAAAAGGGCCTACCGAAGCTGCGCATCGAAGAGGCTGCCGCGCGCACCCAGGCGCGCATCGATTCAGGCGAACAGATCGTGGTCGGTGTCAATGCTCACCGTCCCGGCACGGACATCGACGTCGACGTGCTGAAGATCGACAATGCCGAAGTCAGGGCGCGGCAATTGTCGAAGCTGCAGCGGCTGAAAGGCACGCGTGACGTCGCCGCCGTCGAGAGCGCGCTCGATGCGCTTACCCGTGCTGCCGGGCGTAACGGAAACCTGCTGGAATTCGCCATCCGGGCCGCACGCGCCAACGCCACGGTCGGCGAGATTTCGCTGGCGCTGGAAAAGGTTTTCGGCCGCCATGTCGCCTCGGTGCAGACGATCTCCGGCGTCTATCGCAACGCGCTCGGCGACAATCCGGTGGTCGACCGGCTGCAGGACAAGATCGTCGCGTTCGAGGAGAAGTCCGGCGGCAAGCCGCGCATTCTGGTCGCCAAGATGGGGCAAGACGGCCATGATCGCGGCCAGAAAGTGATCGCCACCGCCTTTGCCGACCTAGGCTTCGACGTCACCGTCGGGCCGATGTTCCAGACGCCGGACGAGATCGCCAGGCTGGCGGTCGAGCACGACGTGCACATCGTAGGCGCCTCGTCGCTGGCAGCAGGCCATTTGACGCTCATTCCCGAACTCAAACAGGCGCTGAAGAAGCTCGGCCGCGACGACATGCTGATCGTCGCCGGCGGCGTCATTCCACCGCAGGATTACGATGCAGTCCGGCAGGCAGGCGCCACTGAGATCTTCCCGCCCGGCACGGTCATCCCGGAAGCGGCGGACCGGCTGATGGATCGGCTGCTGCAGGCCGGCTGACGCTTGTTATAATGTCTGTCTGTTGTAACGAGAAACACGCTGAGTTATAATCAGCGTTGCAACAGGATGCTTCACCATGAACACGACCATTCGCAAGATCGGCAATTCCGAAGGCGTGATCCTGCCGAGGGAGCTTCTCGATCGTCTGAACCTGAAGGCCGGCGACCAGCTTCAAATCGTTGAAACAGGTGACGGTCTTGCGCTGAAGCCGGTGGACGACAGCTTCGAGCGGCAAATGAAAGCTGCCCGCGAGGTGATGGACAAATACAAGGTCGCGCTTCAGAAGCTCGCCGAATGAGCTGGGAGTTTCTGACGCGGCGTGCAGTCGAAGCCATGCACGCGGAGCAGTTGCGCCGACACGGCGGAGCACAAGGCTTGAGGGATGAAAATGCCCTCGAATCGGCGCTCGCTCGCGCCGAAAACAAGGCCAACTACGGAGACCCGTCGGTTGAGGAACTCGCAGCCGCCTATGTCTTCGGCATTGCCAGAAATCATGCCTTTGTCGACGGCAACAAACGCACGGCCATTGTCGCTGCCGGCGCATTTCTGATTGTGAATGGTTATGCCCTGACGGCCAATAACGGCATGCTTTACGAATTCGTCATGGGCGTCGCCGCCGGCGAAATCGACGAAGCTGGTGCCGCGGCGTTCTTCCGCGATCATGTCGTCAAGCTCGAAGACTAACTGTCGGAGAGCTTGACGATCTCCCATTCCTTGCCGTTGACCACGGCAATTTCGCCGATCTTCTTGCCGAACAGCGCCATCGCCATCGGCGACATATGGGAAATTGTCCCTTTGCCCGGATTGGCTTCGTCCTCGCCGACGATCTTCCAGTGCACCTTCTTGCCGTCGTCGCTTTCCAGGGTGACACCCATGCCGAAACGAACCAGGTCGCTGCCCGGTTCCGGCACCGAAAGCTCGGCGCTTTCCCGCCGTGCCGTCCAATAGCGGAGATCGCGCGAGACCAGCGCGATGCGCTCGCGGTCGGCCCTCTTCTCGGCTCTGCCCAGTTCGTCGCGCAGAGCGGCCACCTCGGCATCGATCAGCGCCATGCCGCGTTCCGTGACCAGATTGCGGTGATGGCTGATCGGCCGCTCGCCGATGCCGGCAATGGCGTTTTCGCTGTCTTCCTCGCGGGTGAAGGCCCTGCTCATCCGACGAACTTAGGCCCGGCGCGACGACTCCACAAGCCATTGCTGAAGAAGAGGATGGTGACGGAAATCTGGGTTCAATACCCGACGTTTAACAGCCGCTTGGGGTCCGGTTGCGCAACTAGGTAGCGGAGCCCCTTGGTTCCGACGTCGCCTTGCTCAACGATATTGAAGCCGTGCCGACCGAGATCCGCTGCAACTTTGTCCAAATCGACGTAACCATGCCGGTGGAGCCGAAAGGTGCTCTTCCGGCGCGGCGGTTTCGCAAAATCGACGATAAGCACACGACCGCCCGGCCTCAGGACGCGGAAGGCTTCTCTGCCGAATTCCTCGCGGCCCTTCTTTGGAAGATGGTGGAACATCAGCGTGCTGAGGACGACATCAAATTCCCCGTCCTTGAAAGGCAGTTCCTGAGCGGTGGCGGTCGAGAACCCGACTTGTAACCCTGCCCGCCGGGCCTTTGCCGTTGCGCGCGCAACCATTTCGGCGGAGGCGTCGACGCTGTCCACACGCCCCTCCGGCCCCACCTTCTGTCTGACGAGGAGCGCGGTGGTGCCGGTGCCGCACCCGACATCCAGGACCACTTCTCCCGGATTCAGCTCCGCAAAGCTTAATATCCTTTCGCGAAAAGCACGTTCGCGACCGAAGGTCAGAAGCCACGCCAGCATATCGTACAGGGCGGCGGAATGAAGCGTGATGCCGACATGCGGCGCCTTCTCCTCGCCGGCGGCCGGTCTGCGGTCCTTGGCGGACAGCCGCCCGTGAGCGCTTTGCCATATCAATAAGCTCGCGACTACGACGAGTGCACCAGCATGAAGCAGGAGGACGGGAACTCCCAAGGAAAAGACCGCATTTGCCTGTCCCAACGAGAAAAATGCCGCGAGCACCACGGCCATTTTGACGAGCGCGACTAGCGCATGCCCTCCAACTATTGTTCCGAAAAGACGTTGGTGCATTGCTTTATCTCCGGCCAGCCGGGCATCGCGCCGGGCCTTCCGCAAGAGCATAGGATACTGGACAGTGTGTCCAGTATCAGTTTTACTGGCCACATCGCACCGACGCGCCCAATACTGGACGATTTGGTGTCCTTTGGCCGGAAAAGGATGTTGCCGATGCCAGCCGGACCGATCGACCGTCGGGTCGCCAGGACCCGCAGCCGACTGCAGCAGGCGCTTTTCAGATTGACCGCCGAGAAGGGATATACGGCGATCACGGTCGAGGACATCTGCAGGGAAGCCGATGTCGGCCGCTCGACTTTCTACACGCACTATCCCGACAAGGACCGCTTGAGGAAAGCAACGATCGACGAGCATATGAAGGGCTTGCAGGCACGTGGTGCCGAACGCCATTCGCAGAGAAATGCCAAGGGCTTTTCCTTCAGCGGTCCGGTGTTCGAGCATGCTCTTGCCACGCGGGAGATGCACCGTGCGCTGATGGGCGGGAAAAAGCGCGAAATGCCAGAAGAGATCCGCGGCTGGATAAGCAGGCAGGTTCGCCATGAGTTGGCGAATATCCAAGGTGATGAAGGCGGAGTCAGACTTGAGATCGCCACACGCTTCATCGTTGGCGCGTTCTTTGAAGTGATGCACTGGTGGCTTGAGAAGGATACGAAGCTGTCTCCCGCGGAGATCGACCAGATATTCCTGCAACTTGCCTTCAACGGGGTAAATGCGGTGATCGCCGAGCCAACGAGGATCGAATAGGGGCCAAGCGTCAGATTTTCACCACGAGTTCGACCGGGCTAGTCTGGCACGAATCCTGCGGCGTGAGCGTTGGACGCAAGGGATCTGTGCCGATGTTGAACAGACGAACGCTGCTTGCGCAGACCGCCGGCTTTGCCGTCATGGGGCTTTCGATCGGCAATGCAGCGGCGAAAAACCTTCCCGGCATCGAGAAAGCCGCGATGCGTAGCGCGATCAACGCAACCGAGCTCGGCGTCCGGCCCGGCGCGCTAGACGATCAGAGCAAGGCTTTCACCAAGCTGCTGCGCGACGCGCACGACCGCGACATGCCGGTGTTCCTGCCGCCGGGGATCTATATCGTTTCCAACCTGTCGCTGCCCGGCCGCGTGCGCCTGTCCGGCGTGCCGGGCGCATCGCGGATCGTCTATGGCGGCAATGGCCATCTCATTATGGCCGAACGGGCCGAGCATGTCGAACTCAGCGGGCTGGTGTTCGATGGCAGCAACCGCTGGATGGGCGACTACACGCAAGGCCTGCTCGATCTGCGCCGCATCGCCCATCTGGTCGTCGACAACTGCCAGATGACCGGCAGCGGCAAGAACGGTCTGGCGCTCGAACACGCCTCGGGCCGCATCCAGCGCTTGGAGATATCCGGTGCGGCCGATGCCGGCATCTATTCGGTCGAGGCCGATGGCCTGGAAATATCAGGCAATAGCGTCTCCGACTGCGCCAATGGCGGCATCCTCGTGCACCGCTGGCAGGCAGCGGAAGACGGCACCATCGTCAGCGGCAACCGGATCGAACGCATCCAGGCGCGCGGCGGCGGAACCGGCCAGAACGGCAACGGTATCAATGCCTTCCGCGCCGGCAACGTCATCATCTCCGGCAATATTGTTTCGGACTGCGCGTTCTCGGCGATCCGCGCCAACAGTGCCAGCAATTTGCAGATCACCGGCAATACCTGCTCGCGCTCGGGCGAAACGGCCGTGTATTCCGAATTCTCATTCGAAGGCGCGGTCATCGGCAACAACATCGTCGATTGTGCTGCGAACGGTATTTCGATCGTCAATTTCAACGAAGGCGGGCGCATGGGCGTCTGCTCCGGCAACGTAGTCCGCAACCTGTCGACCAGCGGCCCCTACCCTGCCGATGCGCCCGGCTTCGGCGTCGGCATCATCGTCGAGGCAGACACCACAGTTTCCGGCAATGTCGTCGAGAATGCACCGCTCTACGGCATGCAGATCGGCTGGGGACCGTTCATGCGCAATGTGGTCGCTACGGGAAACATCGTCCGCAAGGCGGGGACCGGCATCGTCGTCACCGTGGTCGAAGGTGCCGGGACGGCAATCATCTCCGACAATGTCATCGACGGAGTCCAGAACGGCGCGATCGTCGGCCAACGCTGGGCCGAGCGAGTGACCGGCGACCTCGCCGCATCAGGCAATGCCGGCTATGCGCATCTGACCGTCGAGCGCAACCACGTCAGTTGAGGGTGGCCGTCGGCCGGAGCGCGCCGACTTTGGCGCCGATCCGGCTTTCGATGGGCGGATTTGCCTGTTCGATCAATTTCGCAGCGAGCGCGTGGTCGGCGTGCAGCAGCTTAGCCAGCACGGCCGCGACCATCACTTCAGCGGCGCGGCCTGCGCCATCGTCGCATTTCAGCGCGATGCCAAGGCCAAGCTCCGGAACGGCGGCGCAAAAAACACCTTCGGCGCCTCCCTTGACGAAAATCCGGCCCGGGGCGGCCTCCATCATCGCGACGTCGGACCTGCCCGTGCCGGCGACGAAAAACGGCTCGGCCATGCAGGCAGAAAGCAGCCGCTTCGCCGCCCGGGCGCGCACCGGCTCGAAGCCGGCACCTGTCGCCATGCGGGCAAAGCCAAGGGCAAAGCTGCGCAACGGCGCGGCATAGGTCGGAATCGAGCAGCCGTCGGTGCCGCGGTGATCGGCGTCATGGGCAGCACCGGTCACCGCCTGCATCGCTTCGCGCACCATTTCCTGCGAGGCATGGCCAGCCTTGACGTAACCACGATGGGCGATGCCGCTGTGAACGCAGGTGCATAGGAAGCCTGAGTGCTTGCCGGAACAATTGTTATGCAAGGCGTTCGGCGCACGGCCGGCGCGCGCGAGCGCCAGCGTCGCCCCGTGGCTCGACGGCCAATGCGCGCCGCATTCGAGTGCCGTCTCGTCGAGGCCGGCTTTCGCCAGCATGGCGCGTGCCAGCTCGACATGCGGCGGCTCGCCGGAATGGGAGGCGCAGGCCAGCGCCAGCTCCCGGTCACCGAAGCCGTAGGCATCGGCAGCGCCGCTCTCGACCAGCGGCAACGCCTGGATCGCCTTGACCGCCGAGCGCGGGAACACCGGCTGTGCCGTGTCGCCGATCTCCCAGACGGGCTTGCCGTCGGCGTCGAAGACGGCAACAGCGCCGCGATGGGCGCTCTCGACGATAGCGCCGCGCAAGACTTCGACCAGAACCGGATTTGCCATGTCACCTCCCGCAAATGCGGGCGGGTTTATCTGATCCGGTCGAGAATGGAAACGTAGTTGGCGACCGCGGCACCACCCATATTGAAGATGCCGCCGAGTTTTGCTCCCGGCACCTGGATGCCGCCCGCCTCGCCGACAAGCTGCATGGCGCTCAGCACATGCATCGATACGCCGGTGGCACCGATCGGGTGGCCCTTGGCCTTCAGTCCACCGGACGGATTGACCGGCAGCCTTCCATCTTTCGCCGTCTCGCCATCCAGGGCCAGCTTGGCGCCCTCCCCCGGCTTGGCCAGGCCCATCGCCTCATACTCGATCAGTTCGGCGATGGTGAAACAGTCATGCGTCTCGACGAAGGACAGGTCGCCGAGCGTCACGCCCGCCTGCTTCAGCGCCTGGTTCCACGCCTGCTCGCAGCCTTCGAAGGCGAGAATGTCGCGCTTCGACATCGGCAGGAAATCCTGCACATGCTCATTGGCGCGGAAGGCGACGGCGCGGCGCATCTTCAGCGCCGTGGCCGTGTCGGCAAGGACAAGCGCGGCGGCACCGTCCGACACCAGCGAGCAGTCTGTGCGCTTCAGCGGACCGGCGACGAAGGGGTTTTTTTCGCTTTCCTGCCGGCAGAACTCGTAGCCGAAATCCTTGCGCATCTGCGCGTAGGGATTGTCGACGCCGTTCTTGTGGTTCTTGGCGGCGATCATCGCCAGCGCATCCGACTGGTCGCCGTAGCGCTGGAAATAGGCTTGGGCGATCTTGCCGAAGACGCCAGCGAAGCCTGCCGGCGTGTCACCGTCCTCCGGCAGATACGAGGCCTTGAGCAGGTTCTTGCCGATATCGGGACCGGGCGTCGTCGTCATCTGCTCGGCGCCGACCACCAGCACGATACGGGCGGCATTGGCGTCGATGGCGCGGATGCCTTGCCTGACCGCCGCCGAGCCGGTGGCGCAGGCGTTCTCGACGCGGGTCGCCGGCTTGAAGCGCAGCCGGTCATCGGCCTGGAGGACCAGGCTCGCGGTGAAATCCTGGGCGGAAAACCCGGCGTTGAAGTGGCCGAGCACGATCTCGTCGACGTCATCTGGACCGATGCCGGCATGATCGAGCGCCTCGACTGCCACCTTGGTGATCAGGCCCTCCAGCGTCTCGCCTTCGAGCTTGCCGAAGCGCGAATGCGCCCAGCCGACGATGCATGCTGTCATGGCGATCTCCATCCTGTGGACCCGGGCTACGCGATACTGCGCGCGCATCAGCATTGTTCAAGCATGAACCGTTTCGCAGGCCTCGTGAAGGGGCCAGAACCGCACAATCGCTTGATCTTGATCATCTGGTCATAGTGCCTGGCTTTTGCCAGCAAATCAGGCCGGATTTTTGTTGATTGATGCGTCAATAAAAAATAATCTTGTCCCAATAGGCCGGAGCAGGAATGCCGAAACTCGGAATGGAGCCGTTGCGCCGCAGGGCGCTCATCGACGCAACGATCTCGGCGATCGGCGAGCGCGGTTCGCTTGATGTGACGATGTCGGAAATCGCCGGGCGCGCCGGCGTGTCCTCGGCGCTTGCCCACCATTATTTCGGCGTCAAGGACGAATTGCTGTTGGCGACGATGCGGCACATCCTGAGCGAACTCACCGCCGATACGCGCCGTGCACTTCGCGCGGCCGGCACGGCGCGCCAGCGCGTCTCGGCGGTGGTCGCGGTCAATTTCTCCGACATCCAGTTCCAGCCCGAAACGATCGCCGCCTGGCTCGCCTTCTATGTCGAGGCGCAGAAATCGGCAGCACTCCGCCGGCTGCTCAAGGTCTATGCGCGCCGGCTGCATTCCAATCTGCTCAGCGGGCTGGCCGGCATCCTGCCGAGAAGCGAGGCCGACCGGGTCGCCGAAGCGACCGCGGCGCTGATCGACGGGCTCTATATCAGGCGCGCGCTGAAGGACGGTGTTCCCGATGCCGCGACCGCGATTGCACTGGTCGAGGACTATCTCGAAACGAAGCTCAGCGGACGGCAGAAGCAGTGACATCCAAGCGACCCAACATCCTGATCGTCATGGTCGATCAGCTCAACGGAACGCTGTTTCCGGATGGGCCGGCGGACTTCCTGCACGCGCCGCATCTGAAGGCGCTCGCCGCGCGTTCGGCGCGTTTTTGCAACAATTACACCGCCTCGCCGCTCTGCGCGCCGGGCCGCGCCGCATTCATGAGCGGCCAGTTGCCGTCACGCACCGGGGTCTATGACAACGCTGCCGAATTCGCGTCTTCGATCCCGACCTTTGCCCATCATCTGCGCACCGCAGGTTATCACACCTGCCTCTCCGGCAAGATGCATTTCGTCGGGCCGGACCAGTTGCACGGTTTCGAGGAGCGGCTGACCACCGACATCTATCCGGCCGATTTCGGCTGGACGCCCGACTATCGCAAACCCGGCGAGCGCATCGACTGGTGGTATCACAATCTCGGCTCCGTCAGCGGCGCCGGTACTGCCGAGATCACCAACCAGCTGGAATATGACGACGAGGTCGCCTTCCATGCGGTGCAGAAGCTTTATGATTTTGCCCGCGTCTCCGACGATGCCGCACATCGGCCCTGGTGCTTGACGGTTTCCTTCACCCATCCGCACGATCCTTACGTCGCACGGCGGCAATACTGGGACCTCTACGAGGATTGCCCGGCGCTCGAGCCTGAGGTCGGCTTCATTCCTTACGACAGGCAGGACCCGCATTCGCAGCGGCTCTACCGCGCCAGCGACTATGACAGGTTCGACATCACCGCTGAGCAGATACGCCGCGCACGGCGCGGCTATTTCGCCAACATCTCCTATCTCGACGACAAGCTCGGCGAATTGATGTCGGTGCTCGAGCACACACACATGCTCGACGACACGATCATCCTGTTCTGCTCGGACCATGGCGACATGCTGGGCGAGCGCGGCCTGTGGTTCAAGATGTGCTTTTTCGAAGGTTCGGCGCGGGTGCCGCTGATGATCGCCGGCAAGGGCATCGCCGCCGGCCTGATCGACACGCCGGTCTCCAATCTCGACGTGACGCCGACGCTTTGCGACCTCGCCGGCATCGACATCAGCGCGATTGCGCCGTGGACTGACGGCCAGTCGCTGCTGCCGTTGCTGAACGGAAAGAAACGCTCCGCGCCGGTGCTGATGGAATATGCCGCCGAAGGCTCCAACGCGCCGATGGTGGCGATGCGCGAGGGCCGCTACAAATTCATCCATTGCGAGATCGATCCGCCGCAACTGTTTGATCTTGAATCGGATTCGCAGGAATTGACCAATCTCGCCGCCGATCCGGCCAATGCGGCATTGGTGGCCGCTTTCACCGACAAGGTGCGGGCGCGCTGGGACATGGCGGCCTTCGACGCGGCGGTGCGTGCCAGCCAGGCACGCCGCTGGGTGGTCTACCCGGCGCTGCGCAACGGCACCCATTATCCCTGGGAATTCCAGCCGCTGCAGAAGGCATCGGAGCGCTACATGCGCAACCACATGAACCTCGACCTGCTCGAAGAGCAAAAGCGCTTTCCGCGAGGCGAATGATGGCAGATAGTCTCGTCCCCTCGCTCGACCATCTCAGGCAGGCCCATGCCGTCACCTCCAAGGCGATGCAGGTCACGCCGCTGCTGGAATCGGCGGCACTCGCGCGCGAGACCGGCGCCGCCCGCGTCTTCGTCAAGGCCGAATCGCTGCAATGGGCAGGATCGTTCAAGGTGCGCGGCGCCTACTGGCGGCTGAAGAAGCTCTCGCCTGACGAAGCCAAAAAGGGCGTCGTCGCCTACTCCTCCGGCAATTTTGCGCAGGGGCTAGCGGCGGCTGGCCAAGCGCTTGGCATTCCCGTCACCATCGTCATGCCGATCGACGCGCCGGCCGCCAAGCGCGACGCCACATTGGGTTACGGCGCGCGCGTGGTGCTGACTGACCATGGCGAGCGCGCGCGTGAGGAAGTCGCCGCCGCCAAGGCGCGCGAGATCGCTGCGAGCGAAGGCCTGGCGCTGCTGCACCCGTTCGACGATCCGGAGATCGTTGCCGGCCAGGCCGGTGCCGGGCTGGAGGTATTCGACCAGATCGCCGCCAGGCAAGCGGAGGCCGATCTCTTGTTCTGCTCGGTCGGCGGCGGCGGCCTGATCGGCGGTGTTTCACTGGCCTTTCACTATCTATCGCCAGCCACGAAGATCATCGGCGTCGAGCCGGAAGGTTTTGACGGCATGGGCTCGTCGCTGGCGCATGGCGCCATCGAAACCATGCCGATCGGGCCGAAATCGATCTGCGACGGGCTGATGTCGCGGCGGCCCGGCGACGCGCCGTTCGCAGCGGTGAAGGCCGCCGGCGTTCGCGGCGTCACCGTCGACGATGCTTCGGTGCGGCGCGCCATGCGCCTCGCCTTCGAGCGGCTGAAGCTGGTGCTCGAGCCATCCGGCGCTGCTTCGCTGGCGGCGTTGCTCGGCGGCAAGGTCGACGTCACCGGCAAGACCGTTCTCGTAATGGCAACCGGCGGCAACGTCTCGCTGGCCGATTTCATTGCGCATATGAACCACGGGCGCGCATGAACCATGCTTGAAGCGGATTTCGTCATCATCGGCTCCGGCTCGGCCGGTTCGGCCATGGCCTACCGGCTGTCGGAGGACGGCAAGCATTCGGTGATCGTCATCGAATATGGCGGCAGCGATATCGGCCCGCTGATCCAGATGCCGTCGGCACTGTCGATCCCGCTCAATATGAGCCTCTATGACTGGGGCTTTGCCAGCGAGCCGGAGCCGCACCTCGGCGGCCGCGTGCTGGCGACGCCGCGCGGCAAGGTCATCGGCGGCTCGTCGTCGATCAACGGCATGGTCTATGTGCGCGGCCATGCCCGCGACTTCGACCATTGGGCCGAACAGGGCGCGACCGGCTGGGGCTTTGCCGATGTGCTCCCGTACTTCAAGCGCATGGAGGATAGCAATGGCGGCGAGAATGGCTGGCGCGGCCACGGCGGCCCGCTGACTGTGCAGCGCGGCTCGAGGACGAACCCACTCTACGGCGCCTTCGTCAAGGCAGGCCGTCAGGCCGGTTTCGAGCTGACCGACGACTATAACGGCGCGAAGCAGGAAGGCTTTGGGCCGATGGAGCAGACCATCCGCGGCGGCCGTCGCTGGTCCGCAGCGAGCGCCTATCTGAGGCCGGCGCTGAGGCGGAAAAATGTCAGCCTGGTCAAGGGTTTCGCCCGGCGGGTAATCATCGAGAATCAACGCGCCACCGGCGTCGAGATCGAAGTGCGCAAACGAATTCAGGTGATCAGAGCGCGGCGCGAGGTGATCGTTGCCGCGTCCTCGATCAACTCACCCAAGATCCTGATGCTGTCCGGCATCGGCCCCGGCCAGCACCTTAGGGAGAACGGCATTCCGGTGATTGTCGACCGGCCCGGCGTCGGTCGCAATCTGCAGGACCATATGGAACTCTACATCCAGCAGGAATCGACGAAGCAGATCACGCTGAACTCGGTGCTGAACCCGTTCTCGAAGGCGCTGATCGGGGCACAATGGCTGTTCTTCAAGTCCGGCCTCGGCGCCACCAATCATTTCGAGGCGGCCGCCTTCGTACGCTCGCGCGCCGGCGTCGACTATCCGGATATCCAGTATCACTTCATCCCGGCCGCGGTCCGCTATGACGGCAAGGCGGCGGCCAAGGCGCATGGTTTCCAGGCGCATGTCGGGCCGATGCGGTCGAAGTCGCGCGGTTCGGTCACGCTGCGCTCGCCCGATCCCAAATCGAAGCCGGTGATCCGCTTCAACTACATGTCGCATCCGGACGACTGGACGGAGTTCCGCCACTGCATCCGGCTGACCCGCGAGATCTTCGGGCAAGCGGCCTTCGATCCGTACCGAGGCAAGGAACTGTCGCCGGGCTCGCATGTACAATCGGATGAAGAGCTCGACGCCTTCATTCGCGACCACGCCGAAAGCGCCTACCACCCTTGCGGCACCTGCAAGTTGGGCCGTGCCGATGATGCGATGCGCGTCGTCGATCCGGAATGCCGCGTCATTGGCGTCGAAGGGCTTCGGGTCGCCGATTCCTCGATCTTTCCACGCGTCACCAACGGCAATCTCAACGCGCCGTCGATCATGACCGGCGAGAAGGCCGCCGACCACATTCTCGGGCGTACGCCGCTGCCACCGTCCAACCAGGAACCATGGATCAATCCGCGCTGGCAGGTGTCGGACAGATAGGCCATGATCCGGCGGACGCATATTCCGCATGCCGCGACAAGACGATTTGGAGAACAGTCATGCGCGCCCAGCCAACGGCATCGCATTATGTCAACGGCCGCTATATCGACGACGAGCGCGGCGCAGCGCTGCCGGTTATCTATCCGGCAACCGGCGAGACCATCGCCATGCTGCGCTCGGCGACGCCGAACGTGCTGGAACTCGCGATCGAGGCCGCGCGTGCGGCACAGCCGGCCTGGGCTCGGCTGAAGCCGGTCGAGCGCGGCCGCATCCTGCGCCGTGCCGCCGACATTTTGCGCGCGCGCAATGCCGATCTGGCGCGCATCGAGACGCTGGATACCGGTAAGCCGATCCAGGAGACGCTGGTTGCGGACGCCCCGTCGGCGGCCGACTGCCTCGAATATTTCGGCGGTGCCGTCACCACCTTTAATGGCGAGGCCGTCGATCTCGGCGGACCCTTTGCCTATACCAGGCGCGAGGCGCTCGGCGTGTGCGTTGGCATCGGCGCCTGGAACTATCCGATCCAGATCGCCGGCTGGAAATCCGCACCCGCCCTCGCCATGGGCAATGCGATGGTTTTCAAACCATCGGAAAACACGCCGCTTTCAGCGCTGGCGCTCGCCGAAATCTACACCGAGGCCGGGCTGCCCGACGGGCTGTTCAACGTCGTGCAGGGTTTTGGCGATGTCGGCGCCGGCCTTGTCGGCCATGATGTTGTCGCAAAGGTCTCGGTGACCGGCTCGGTGCCGACAGGCCGCAAAGTGCTGTCGCTCGCCGGCTCGAAGATGAAGCACGCAACGATGGAGCTCGGCGGCAAGTCGCCGCTGATCGTCTTCGAAGACGCCAACCTCGAAAATGCCATCGGCGGCGCGATGCTCGGCAATTTCTATTCGACCGGCCAGATCTGCTCCAACGGCACGCGGGTCTTCGTGCAGAGCGGCATCCATGACCATTTCGTCGAGAGGCTGACCGAACGGACGAAGAAAATCCGCATCGGCGATCCACTCGATCCGGACACGCAGATGGGGCCGCTGGTCTCGAAGGCGCAGCACGACAAGGTGGTCTCTTACATCGAGGCCGGCAAGCAGGATGGCGCGGTGCTCGCCTGCGGCGGCAACGTGCCTTCGCTGCAGGGTTTTCAGGGCGGCTTCTTCGTCGAGCCGACGGTGTTCACCGGTGTCGTCGACACGATGCGCATCGCCCGCGAGGAGATTTTCGGGCCGGTCATGAGCGTGCTGAAATTCGACAGCGAGGACGAGGTGATCGAGCGCGCCAACGACACCGAATTCGGCCTCGCCGCCGGCGTGTTCACCCGCGACCTGGCGCGCGCCCATCGTGTCATCGCCGAACTGCAGGCCGGCACCTGCTGGATCAACGCCTACAATCTGACGCCGGTCGAAATCCCCTTCGGCGGCTTCAAGCAGTCCGGCATCGGACGCGAGAATTCGCTCGCGGCACTGGCGCTCTATTCGCAGCTGAAGTCGGTCTATGTCGAGACCGGGGATGTCGCCAGCCCGTACTGATCCTTGGGCGCCGTGCCGTCCAGATACTGCGTCAGCGCGCAGACGAGATGATAGAAGATGCTGGCCGGCACCTCGCTCGCCAAGGAGCGGCCACGCTCGTCGATGCGGTCGATCCACAGGCCGAGCGGTGCCGGATTGATGTGCCAGCGGAACAGCCGGCCGACCCGTGCTTCGATCTCCGGCTTCAGGTCGGGACCGCCCGAACCGTCCAGCGCGATCGCCGCCTTGATCGCTTCGGCCTGCGGCCAGCTGCGCGAGACGCGGTCGAGCGGCAGTCCTTGCCGCGAGACGGCGCCGTAGGCGAGGCCCGTGGCGCGGTTCAGGCCATTGGCAATCGCCGACGCGTAAAGCTTCCGGGCAAGGCCGGTCAAGCCGCTCTGGCCGCTGCGGCCGGCGAAGTCGACCAGCAGCGAGGCCCATTCGAAATGATGGCCGGGTTCGGTCCACGTGCCCTTCTCGCCAGGGGCCGGCCGCCATTCATGGTCGAAATACTCACCCAGCGTCCAGCTTTCCGGGTCGAAGAAATGGCTGCGAAACAGATCGACGATGCGCGCGGCGCGACGAAGATAGGCGCGCTCGCCGGTCGCCTGATGCCAGGCCAGGAATGCCTCGAGCAGATGCATGTGCGGGTTGGAGCGGCGCTCGCCCTCGCCGCTCGAGGTCTCGCGGAAGCCGGTCAGGCGTTCGTCCTCGAGATGCGCGTCGATAAACGCAAAGGTCTCCTGGCCAAGCCGCAACGCATCGGGATTGCCGCACATATGGGCATGCGCCAGCGCCAGGAGCACGCAGGAATGGTCATAGGCATCCTCGGCGGCGTCGGCGACGGTGCCGTCGACGTTGAGCGTGCGTACCCAGCCGCCATTGTCGGTACGTCCGTGCCTGGCCATGAATTCGAGGCCGTGGCTGATCAGCCGATCGGCCGGGCCGTTCCAGCCGCGCGCCTTGGCGACGGCGAAGGCGTAGATCTGCCTGGCCTGCGTGCGCATGCGCTTGGGTTTCATCAGCGGGGCGGCATCGAAGCCGAGCGCCTCGTGGAACCCGCCGTGGCGCTCATCGACGCCGACCGTCGACCACAACGGCACCGTCTCCTCGAACAGCCAATGGTGCACGCGGCGCTGCCACGCGCCGCTTTCGATGACGCGGTCGTCGGCGGGCGTGAACCTGGTCTCAAGGCGGCCGCTTTTTTCGAGCTGCTCGACGATCTTCTTGACGTTCTGGCTGTGACTGACCGGAGCAACGAAAGTGGCGTCGGCGGTCGACACGATGGCGACGTCCTTCAGGCCTATGGCCGACAGCAGGCGGCCGTCGCTGCGGATATAGGAGTTCTCGCAATCGATGGCGACGACATCGCCGACGATGACATTGCCCTGCGTGTCGGAGGGGCCGACGTCGAGCAGCGATTGCCAGGAGCCGAGATCGTTCCAGCGAAAGCCGGCCGGCACCATGGCGATGCCGCTGGCGCGCTCCATGATCGCATAGTCGATCGATGTCGATGGGATGGCGGCATAGAGATCCAGAGGCATGTAGAGGCCGGAAAGATCCGATGTCGCAGCCTGGTAGGCAGCCTCTGTGGCACTCCAGATGTCGGGCTGGAAGGCCATGAACGCGTCGCGCATGGCACTGGCGCGAAACAGGAAGATGCCGGTGTTCCAGTAGAAATTGCCGGCCTCGAGATAGCTCTGCGCCGTGGCGAGATCGGGTTTTTCGACGAAACGCGAGACATCGCAGATGCCATCGCGCTCGCCGGCCACCTCGATGTAGCCGTAACCGGTCTCGGGTTGGGCGGGCTTGATGCCGAACACCACCAGCCTGCCTTGGCGCGCGGCCGCCGTGCCGGCCTCGATGCTCCGCCAGAATTGCTGTGGGGTCGCGATCTCATGATCGGACGGCACCACCAGCACCAGGCTGTCGCCGAATTCCGACAGCGTGCGCAGGCTTGCCAAGGCGACGGCCGCGGCGGTGTTGCGTCCGGTCGGCTCGAACAGCGGGCCGCCGCCGGAAAGCTCGTGACCGGCAATGTCGGCATGGACGCGGTCGGCATGCCTTTCCGAGGCAATCAGGAAAACCGGCGTTTCGCCTTCCGGCCGCGCGGTGAGCCGGCGCAGCGTCTTGGCCAGCATTGAGCCGTCGCCGGAGAAATCATGGAACTGCTTGGGATTGTCCTCGCGCGACAACGGCCACAGCCGCGAGCCGACGCCGCCGCTCATCACAAAACTGACGATCCGTTCGGTCATGAAAACAAGCCTCGTGCTCAAAAGGTCTGATTGTAGGCGCCGACTTCGGGGCTGCGGCGCAGCACCGCATCGACGGCTTCGAACATCTGCCGGCGCCGCTCGGACGATACCGGGCTCTCCACCACCACCACAAGCTCCGGCTTGTTCGATGATGCCCGCACCAACCCCCATGTACCATCCTCCGCCACGACCCTGACGCCGTTGACGGTGATCAGTTCGGCGATCTTCTGGCCGGCGAAGACCGTGCCCTCGTCCTTCATCTTGCGAAAATCGCCTACGACCCGCTCGACGACGCCGTATTTGAGCTCGTCGGCGCAGTGTGGCGACATGGTCGGCGTGCCGAAGGTCAGCGGCAGATCGCGATAGAGGTCGGCCATGCTGCTTTGCGGGCTGCGATCCAGCATCTGGCATATGGCGATGGCCGTGACCAGGCCATCGTCATAGCCGCGGCCGATCGGCGGATTGAAGAAGAAATGGCCCGATTTTTCGAAACCGGCGGCGGCGCCGAGTTCGGCGACGCGCCGCTTGATATAGGAGTGACCGGTTTTCCAATAGTCGGTGACCGCGCCATTTTCCCGCAGCACCTTGTCCGTCATGAACAATCCGGTCGACTTGACGTCGACGACGAAAGTCGAGCCGGGATAGAGGTGCGAAATGTCGCGCGCCAGCATGACGCCAACCTTGTCGGCGAAAATCTCGTTGCCTTCATTGTCGACCACGCCGCAGCGATCGCCGTCGCCGTCGAAGCCTAGCCCGACATCGGCGCCCGTTTCCAGCACCTTGTCGCGAATGGCGTGCAGCATCAGCATGTCTTCGGGGTTGGGATTGTAATTGGGGAACGTATGATCGAGCTCGACGTCGAGCGGGATCACCTCGCAGCCGATCCTTTCCAGTGCCTCGGGAGCGAAAGCCCCGGCGGTGCCGTTGCCGCAGGCGGCCACCACCTTGAGCTTCCTCGAGATACCCTTTCCCGCTGTCAGATCGTCAAGGTAGGTTTTGCGGAAGTCCGCAACGAAGTCATAGGAGCCGCCACCGACAAGATCGAAATCGCCTGAGAGCACGATCGCCTTCAACGCGCTCATCTCCTCCGGACCAAAAGTCAGCGGGCGCGCCGCGCCCATCTTGACGCCGGTCCAGCCATTCTCGTTGTGCGAGGCAGTGACCATGGCGACGGAGGGCGTGTCGAGCGCGAACTGGGCGAAATAAGCCATCGGCGACAGAGCAAGCCCGACATCCTTGACCCGTGCGCCGGCCGCCATCAGCCCGGAAACCAGGGCCAGCTTTATGGCAAGCGAATAGGAGCGGAAATCGTGACCGGTGACGATGTCGGGTCCGGCACCCAGGCGACGGATCAGCGTGCCGAGCCCCATGCCGAGCGCCTGGACGCCGATCAGATTGAGTTCCGGCGTTTCGTTCGAGCCGGGATGGCCGAACCACCAGCGCGCATCATATTCGCGAAACCCGGACGGCTTGATCAGCGCCGAGGTTTCAAACTCAAAAGTGTTTGGTCTGACATCGCTAACGATCTTCATCGACAAGGCTGCAAACTCCAGGCGGCTGAATCAGGTGCTTCGAGGCAAGTGGACGGTTACCCAGATGCCCTTTAAGCCGTGTTTGTGCGACAGGAAACTGAAACCTGTATGACGTGGCGGCGAAAGCGAAAGAAATGCGACAGAAGCGCTGCCATTGGCGCTTGCAGTAACCAAACGCGGCGGCTATAAGCCCGCGGTCTGGTCACGGAGTGTAGCGCAGCCTGGTAGCGCACATCGTTCGGGACGATGGGGTCGCAGGTTCAAATCCTGCCACTCCGACCAGAAAAAACAGCGGCTTAGCTGTTTTTGTTCCCGAAACAACCACCATCCGCCGCAGTTCTGACCGATCGCGCTATGCGCTCAGGCGAAATCGCGTCACGTCGATGGCCGCGGCCATCAGTGTCTGCGTATAGGTTGCCTGCGGATTGCTGAAGATCGCCTCGGCCGGTCCCTCCTCGACGATCTTGCCCTGCTTCATGACGATGATGTAGTCGGCCATGGCGCGCACGACGGCGAGATCGTGGCTGATGAACAGATAGGACAGTTCGTGATCGGCCTGCAGCTTGCGCAGCAATTCGACGATCTGCTTCTGCACGGAGCGGTCCAGCGCCGAGGTCGGCTCGTCCAGCACCACCACTTTAGGCTTGAGTATCATGGCGCGCGCAATGGCGATGCGCTGCCGCTGGCCGCCGGAGAATTCGTGCGGATAGCGGTTGCGCGTGTTCGGGTCGAGCCCGACTTCGAGCAAGGCATCGACCGCGCGGAGATCGCGCTGCCTGCCCGACAGATTGGGCTCGTGGACGAGGAGCCCCTCGGTGATGATCTGGCCGACGGTCATGCGTGGCGACAGCGAGCCGAATGGATCCTGGAAGACCAGCTGTAATTCGCGCCGCAGCGGCCGCATCGCCTGGCGGTCGGCGTGGGAAATGTCGCGGTCACCAAGCCGGATGATACCGTCGCTGGGCAGGAGCCGCAGCAAGGCGCGGCCGAGCGTCGATTTCCCCGAGCCGGATTCGCCGACGATGCCGATCGTCTGGTTGCGCTTCAGCCGTATCGAAATGCGATCGACGGCGCGCAGCAGCAGCGGCTCGCCGCCAAGAAATCCGCCGCCGATCTTGAAGGTCACCTCGACGTTCCTGCCTTCAAGCAGGACAGGGGCATTCGGAGGCGGCGGCGCCTTGGTGCCGGTCGGTTCGGCGGCAAGCAGCATCTTGGTGTAGCCGTGCTGCGGGTTGGCGAAGATCGCTTCCGCCTCGCCCTCCTCGACCACCTCGCCATAGCGCATCACATAGACCCGATCGGCAAAGCGCCGGACGATGCCGAGATCGTGGGTGATGAAGACGATCGCCATGCCGAGCTTGCGCTGCAATTCGGCGAGCAGCATGAGGATCTGCGCCTGGATGGTGACGTCGAGCGCGGTCGTCGGCTCGTCGGCGATCAGTATGTCGGGGTCGTTGGCCAGCGCCATGGCGATCATGACGCGCTGGCGCTGACCGCCCGACAACTCGTGCGGATAGGATTTCATCCGCCGCTCCGGATCGGGAATATGGACCAGCCGCAGCAGCTTGAGCGCCTCCTCGCGCGCCGCGGCGGCGCCAAGTCCGCGATGCTTGCGGATCGGCTCGATCAGCTGGTTGCCGATCGAATAGAGCGGGTCTAGCGACGTCATCGGCTCCTGGAAGATCATGCTGATCTTGCGGCCGCGGATCTTGTTGAGCTCGGGTTTGCTCAAGGTCAAAAGATTGCGGCCGCGATAATCGACTGTGCCGGTGGCTTCGCCGTTCGAGGCGAGCAGGCTCATCGCCGCCATCATCGTCTGGCTCTTGCCGGAACCGGATTCGCCGACGACGGCGACGGTCTCGCCTGATTTGACGTGGATATTGATGCCCTTCACCGCCTCCACCACACCGTCGAGGGTGCGGAAGCGGACCCGAAGGTCCTTGACGCTGAGGATGGTTTCGGAAGCGGCCATCTCAACGATCCTTCGGGTCGAGCGCATCGCGCAGCCCATCGCCGACGAAATTCAGCGCGAACAGCGTGGAGACGAGAAAGAAGGCCGGGAAAAGAAGCAGCCAGTTGGCCGAGCCGATGTTCTGGGCGCCAACCGAGATCAGCACGCCCCAGCTGGTCATCGGCTCCTGGACGCCAAGCCCGAGGAACGACAAAAAACTCTCCAGGATAATGACCTGCGGCACCAGCAGCGTCATGTAGATCACCACCGGCCCGAGCAAATTGGGGATCACATGGCGCAGCAGAATGCCGCGCTGGCCGACGCCCATCGCTTCCGCCGCCTGGACATATTCCTGCCGGCGGATCGACAGCGCTTGTCCGCGCACGATGCGCGCCATGTCGAGCCACAGCACCGCGCCGACCGCCAGGAACATCAGCACGAAGTTCCTGCCGAAGAACACCACCAGCATGATGACGAAGAAGATGAACGGCAAAGAATAAAGCACGTCGACGACACGCATCATCACCTCGTCGACCCTGCCGCCGGCAAGGCCGGCGGTGGCGCCGTAGAGCACGCCGATGACCACGGCCACAATGCCGGCAAGCAGGCCGATGGCTAGCGATATGCGCCCGGCCATCAGCGTTCGGGACAGGAGATCGCGACCGGTATTGTCGGTGCCGAACAGGAAATATTGCTGCTTGATCGAGGCACTCATCACCATTTCGAGACCGTCCGGCGATTTGCTCTCGATCTTTGTGTCATCAAAGGTATCGGAACGATCAAGGTAGCGAATGTTGCGGTCGTCGATCGGCTTGGACGATTTTGCGGTAACGAACACACGGCTGCCCTCCTGCCGCCACTCCTTGATGTCGACGCGCATACGCCTGATCGCCTCATCAAGAGCGCCTTCGATCATGTCGGCCTTCGGATAGGCGGAGAAGCTCGGCGGCGTACGGACATAGTCGGCATAGATGGTGGTGTATTGGTGCGGCACGAGATAGGGCCCAAACACGCTGATGACGGCGATGAAGGCAAGATAATAGAGGCTGAACATGGCCGCGCGATTGGCCTTGAGGCGCGCCCAGGCGTCGCCCCACAGGGACCGGCCGACGACCGGTGCGGCAACTGCGATATCAGTCATAGCGCACCCTCGGATCGACGACCCCATAGAGGACGTCGACGATCAGGTTGAAGACAATGGTGAAGAGCGCGATGACCACCACCGTCCCCATCACCAGCGTGTAGTCGCGGTTGAGTGCAGCAACGACAAAATGGCGGCCGATGCCCGGGATAGAGAAGATGGTCTCGACGATGACCGAGCCGGTGAGAAGGGCTGCGGCTGCCGGACCGGTGAAGGAGACGATCGGCAGGATGGCGCCGCGCAGTGCATGCTTGACGACGACCGACCAGTCGGACAGGCCGAGAGCGCGCGCGGTGCGGATGTGATGCGAGTGCAGCGATTCGATCATCGAGCCGCGCATCAGGCGGGCGACGATGGCGATCTGCGGAAGGGCGAGCGTCAGCACCGGGCCGACCTTATTGATGAGGGCTCCATCGCCCCAGCCGCCGATCGGCAGCAGCCTCCAGGTCAATCCGAATGCAAGCTGGATTACCGGGGCGATGACGAAGGTTGGAATGGTGCTGCCGGCGGTCGCCAGCGCGATCACCGAATAGTCGGCAAGCTTGTTCTGGTTGAGCGCGGCAACACTGCCGAGCACGCTGCCGAGGAGCAGCGCCAGAATGAGCGCCGAAGCGCCGAGCTGGATTGAGATCGGCAGGCCCTCCTTGAACAACTCGCCGACGGTGAAATCCGGCATGTTGTAGCTGGGGCCGAAATTGCCGCGCAGAAGATTGCCGAGATAGTGGACGTACTGCAACCAGAGCGGATCGTTGAGGCCGAACTGAGCTTCGAGATTGGCCCTGATCTCGGGGCTCAGGCCCCGCTCCTGGTTGAACGGGCCGCCCGGCGCGACGCGTATCAGGAAGAACGCCATGGTCACGATGACGAACAGCGTCGGAATGGCGGTCAGAAGCCGCCGGAATACGTAACGCAGCATCGGTGCCCCGCTTGATCCAGAACAACGCGCGTCCAGCTGGACGATTGCGCTCTAGCCTTCAAATCTTCGCATCGGCTTTCCGGAAATCGATCCGATTCACGGAGGTCCGATGCGACGGCAAGCCACCGCGCATTCGATGCGCGGTGGCCCGGCCAGGGATCAGTCCTTGCTGATGAAGCGGGACGGATGGATGTCCATCACATTGTCGTCGAAGCCATGCAACTTCGAGGAAACGATATCGTGGTAGCTGTAGTAGAGAAGCGGGATCTCGCCGACGTCATCGATGAGGATGCGCTCGGCCTCGGCGAGTTCCTTCATGCGTTCTGCAGGGTTGCCGCCGGCGGCCGCCGCCTTGTCCATCGCCGCCTCGTATTTTGGGCTGTTGTAGACCGAATAGTTGTTGCCGCTGGCTTTGCGGGAGATGCCGAGGAAGGTTTCGGGATCCTTGTAGTCGGCAATCCAGGCGGCGCGCGCCACGTCATAGTCACCCTTCTGCTCGAGGAAGGAGTAGTGGGTCTTGGTGTCGGTATTGAGGAGTGTTATCTCGACGCCAAGCGGCTTCAGCTGTTCCTGAATGGCGACCGCTGTGTTCTTGTGGTTCTCCGAAGTGTTGTAGCGGATCTGCATTTTCAGCGGATGCTCGGGTGTATAGCCGAGTTTCTCGAGGATCTTCTTGGCAGCGTCCTCGCGGTCGATCTGCGGCATGTCGGCGTATTTGGCCATTGCCGGCGTATAGCCCTCGATGCCGGGAGGCACCATGGAATAGCCGGGCAGCATCGAATTCTGCCAGACTTTCTCCGCCAGGAAGTCGCGATCGATCGCCATCGAGATGGCGTTGCGCAGCTCGACATTATCCCACGGCGCCTTATCGGTCTTGATCGCATAATAGTAGATGCCGAGATATGGCCCGACACGGACCTGGTCGCCGAATTTGGTTTTGAGATCGGCGAGTTGTTCGGTCGGCAGGTCGCCGTAACTGTCGAGTTCGCCCGCCTCGAAACGCTTCATCGCCGACGAGCGATCCTCGGTCGGGATGTAGTTGACGACGTCGAACTTGACGCTCGCGGCGTCCCAGAATTTCGGATTCTTGACCAGCTTCAAATGGTCGTTGGGAATCCACTCCGCCGCTGTAAAGGCCCCGTTGGAGACCAGCTTGCCTGCCTTGATCCAGTCGGCGCCAAGCTTTTCGATAGACGCCTTGTTAACAGGATAGGTCGCCTGATGGGTCAGCATCTCCAGGAAGTACGGCGTTGGCGCCTTCAGCGTGACTTCGAGGGTATTTGCGTCAATCGCCTTGACGCCCATATCCTCCGGCTTGCCCTTCTTGGTATTGACCTCCTCCGCATTCTTGACGGGATAGAGCATGGAAGCGTATTCGGCAGCGGTGGCCGGATCTTCCAGCCGACGGAAGGAATAGACGAAGTCGTCCGCCGTCACCGGGCTGCCATCCGACCAGAGGCCGTCCTTGCGCAGCTTGAAGGTGTAGACCTTGCCGTCGTCGGACACCGTCCAGCTTTCGGCGGCGCCCGGAATGAGGTTCGTCTTCTGGTCATGCATGACCAGTCCCTGGAACAGGTCGCGTATGATATCGGCTTCGTAGACCGTCGAGGTCTTGTGCGGATCGAGCGTCTCCGCTTCGGCGGCGGCTCCGCGGTTGTAGACGGTCTCGGCGAAAGCCGGCGTGTAGAACGTACCGGCGGCCAAGACCATGGTCGTGGCGAGTACCGTCGCCTTCAGCACATGTTTCAGCATGGAGTTCTCCCTAATGACGTCGCCCTTCGGCCACGTCTCTAAGTGTTGACGCCCCGAAACCGATTGGTTGGTTCCTTTCGAGCGCGCAGCCGGTTCCCTTTTCCGGCAGCTGGTGGCCAAACAGTAACGTGGAGATTTTTTATTTCAACAGACTCTCGGGGTCACCCAAAGTAAGGGGGCCGGGGCAGTCGTTTTGCGGGCGGCCAATCAATGGTCGAAACCATGAGTTTGACTGGGTTTCCCGGCCAGAACGCCGATCTGGGAAATAATCTGGCCGATCATTTCAGTTTACCGGAATGTATTAATTGGTTCTTAGGCAACCAAGGGTTACAAACTTCGATGGGATCGGCACATCGACCTTGGGTTCCAACGGGCAAGGGCAATGAACAAGATAGACAGTAATACTGTCGCATTGAAGCGTAAAATATTGCGCCAAGTACGGACGAATCTACGCAAAATTGGAGAAGAGTCCGGAACTTCCGCGGTCGAGTTCGCCCTGCTTTCCCCAATCTTTATCCTTCTTTTGCTCGGAATGGTTGCATATGGTATCTATTTTGGTGCAAGCAACTCCTTGCAGCAAATCGCCGCCGATGCCGCCCGCACCGCAATTGCCGGATTGAATCAAACCGAGCGCCAGGCGCTGGTGGCGAGTTTCGTCAAAAACAATGCCAGTGGATACCCGTTCGTCGATTCCGGCAAGCTGACCTATCAGGCGACGGACAGCACGGCCGACGGAAATCAGTTCGTCGTGTCGATCCAGTACGATGCCAGCAACCTGCCGATCTGGAACCTGTTGCCCAGCCTTGCGATGCCGCAAACCACGATCTCACGCAGGTCGACCATCAGGATTGGAGGCATTTGAAATGTCGCAGTTCTTGCTGAGGGGCATCGGGCGGATCGCTCGCTCGATGGTTGGCGACGAGAAGGCGAACTTTGCCGTCATGACGGCGCTGATAGCACCGTTCGCGCTGGGGTTGGCGGCCTTCGCTGTCGACGAAGGTTCGATCTACACGGAGCGCAGGGAAGCCCAGGCGATGACCGATCTGGCGGCGATCACCGCGGCGTCGAACATCAACAATATGGAAGCCGCGGCGGTAACCACGCTCAGTGACAACCGAATGCCCGGCATCATTGTTCAAAAGGCAGGTCAGACAATCGTTCCCACGGTTGGCAAAACCGTCGTGTCGGTCACCGGCGGCCGATACTCAGCGGCGTCCTCCGTTGGTGTCGACAAGCGCTTCGAAGCCGGCAAAACGCCTTACAACGCCGTTCGCGTCACTCTGCGAAAAATCCCCGCCCGGTATTTCGCCAGTTCGCTCATCCCTACTCCGGTTGTCGGCACCGAAGCCATTGCCAGTGTGACCCCGCAAGCGATGTTCTCGGTCGGGTCCAGGCTCCTCAGCGTCAATGGCGGCATCCTCAACGCGCTTCTCAGCAAGTTGCTGGGCGCCAACATTTCGCTCAGCGTCATGGACTACAACGCGCTGATCTCGGCCGATGTAAACGTGCTTTCGTTCGTCGATGCCCTTGCCGTACAGTTGCAACTGACAGGTGTCAGCTATTCCGACGTGCTGGCGTCAAAAGCGACGGTAGGCCAGATCGCGACCGCCATGGCCAATGCGTCCGGGTCGGGCAGCGCCAGCAAACTTGTGCTGCAGACGATCGCGTCGAGGGCCACCAACACGGTCAAGATACCCCTAAGTCATCTTATCGACCTTGGCTCGATCGGCAGGCTCGGCCTCGGACAAAAGTCTCCCGGCTTTTCCGTCGACGCAAGCGCGATGGGCATGCTGGGTGCCGCCGCCTCGCTGGCCAATGGCTCAAACCAGGTCCAGGTCGATCTCGGCGCCACTATTCCGGGACTTACCTCCACCACGCTCGCCATCGCCATCGGTGAACCGATGCAATACTCACCCTGGCTGGCCGTCGGGGAAAAAGGCACCGTGGTGCGCACCGCGCAGACGCGCATCAAGCTGGTCACCACAGTGGGCATCGGCAATTCCAATCTCGGCGGCGGCATCAGCCTGCTGTCCGTCAACCTGCCTCTGCATGTCGAAGTCGCCTATGCGGAAGCCAAGCTAACCGACATCAGCTGCCCGACGGGCCGGCCGGATAGCATCAAGGTTTCGATCGCCGCGCAGCCTGGCGTGGCCTCGCTGCACCTTGCCACCAGCGACGCCGACAACAACCCATCGGCCTTCGCCGATTTCAGCAATCCGCAATCGTTCTCCGATGCCACGATTGCCCAGGTAAGCGTGAAGCTTCTGCTGCTTACCCTCAATCTGCTCGATGTGAAGGGTTCTTCATCACTTGCCATCACCAACAACGATCCGACCACATTGACGTTCGACAGCACCGATATCGCCAACAAGACGATAAAAACTGTCGCCACAAAAAACCTGACGCAATCACTCACGACATCGCTGGTCAGCGGCCTCTCGCTCTCGGTCAATGCACTGGGCCTCGGGCTGGACGTGACGGCCCTGCTCGGAACGGTGAAGCCGGCGGTGGTAACGGTTCTGAACGGCGTGACGGCGCCGGTCGACGAACTGGTCTATAACGTGCTTGCAGCTGTCGGCGTGCATGTCGGCGAGGCCGATGTGCGGGTTGTCGGCGCGACTTGCGGGCGCTCCGTGCTCGTTCAATGAGATAATGAAATAGAGCTCAGCCGATCCGGCCGAGGAAGCAGCCCAGCGGCGGCAGCGACAGAGTTCTTTCCTGCAAGACGCCGGCAGCACCGCCAAGGTCTATCGGCCCTATCGCTTCCAGATCCGGTGGCAATTGCCAGCCGGCCGGCTCGTCGGCGAAATTGAAGACACAGAGCAGCTTTTCGTCACCGCCTTCGCGAATGAAAGCAAGGACGTCGCCTTCGGCATCGAGGAACCGGATCGAGCCTCGAACCAGCGCCGGATGCTGCTTGCGCAAGGCCAGCATCGCCCGGTAGCTCGCCAGGACGGAGGTTTGCTCGCCGTCCTGGACGTCGACCGCCTGGGCGCGATGGCTTGCCGGGACCGGAAGCCACGGCTTGCCGGTCGAAAAGCCGGCATTGTCGGCGCCAGCCTCCCAGACCATCGGCGTTCGGCACCCATCCCGTCCCTTGATTGCCGGCCAGAAGCGGATGCCGAAGGGATCGCGCAAATCCTCGAACGGCAGTTCGGCCTCCTCCAGCCCGAGTTCTTCGCCCTGGTAGAGGCAGATCGATCCGCGCAGGCAAGAAAGCAGCACGATCGAGAATTTCGCCACCCTGTCCGGATCGCCGCCCGGCCTTGTCCATCGACTGACATGGCGCACGACATCGTGGTTGGAGAACGCCCAGCAAACCCAGCCGTCGAACACCTTACTCTCGAAGGCCTCGACACAGCCACGCACATGCGACGCCGAGAATTGCGGGCCGAGCAGGTCGAACGTGTAGGACATTTGGAGCTTGTCGCCACCGCCGGTATAGGCGGCGAGCGTCTGCAAGGAACGAGTTTCGTCGCCAATCTCGCCGACAGCGACGCGGTCTTCATATTCGTCAAGCAAGGCCCGGAAGCGCCTGAGGAAAGCAAGGTTTTCCGGCTGGCTCTTGTCGAACAGATGCTCCTGATAGAGATAGGGGCTGGTTGCCGTATTGGTGCCGGCGACGCTTTCCGCCAAAGGCGGGTTGCTGCGCAGCCAGCGGTCGTGGACGTAATAGTTGACCGTATCCAGCCGGAAACCGTCGACGCCGCGCTCGAGCCAGAACCGCACCGTTTCCAGCAAGGCGTCCTGCACCTGCGGGTTGTGGAAATTCAGGTCCGGCTGCGAGGCGAGGAAATTGTGCAGGTAATATTGCCTGCGCGTTGCGTCCCATTCCCAGGCCGGGCCGCCGAAAAGCGACAGCCAGTTGTTGGGGGCGGTGCCGTCGGGCTTCGCATCGGCCCAGACGTACCAGTCGGCCTTGGGGTTGTCGCGGCTCGTGCGGCTTTCGACGAACCATTCGTGCCGATCCGACGAGTGCGACAAGACCTGATCGATGATCACCTTCAGGCCGAGCCGGTGTGCCTCGGCAACCAGCGCGTCGAAATCCTCTGATGTGCCGAACATCGGATCGACGGCGCAGTAATCCGAAACGTCGTAGCCCATATCGGCCATTGGCGACTTGAAGAAAGGCGACAGCCAAACCGCGTCGACACCCAGCGATGCGACATGGGCCAGCCTCGAGGTGATGCCGCGGAGATCGCCGCTGCCGTCGCCTGTCGTATCCTGGAAGGAGCGCGGGTAGATCTGACAGATGACGCAGCCGCGCCACCATTCGGCATTGTCAGCCATCATGGCTCTCCCCTGCGCCCGCCCGCGCTGTCCTGCTTTCGATCATGAACAGGACCGTTCGCCCAGGCACCGGCCGCGAGATATCGCTACTATCCGGTTCGATAGCTGGGCGCCAAAGAAAACCCGCCCGTTCCGGCAGCGTGAACATGCAGGCCCGGCGGTCGCCGTTGATGATCACCGCAAGGCGACTGTTCTCACCGCTCCCGAGAACCAGGACCAGCCGGTGCCGCCTGGCATCGTGCCAGGCGGCCTCGTCGAGCGGCATGCCGGTTTCCGTCAGCCAGGCTACGTCTGGGATTTCCGAGCCCGCAGGCGGTTCTCCGGTCAGGAACGTTGTGTCCAAGAGCGCCGGCACGACACGACGCATCCTGGCGAGCAGAGCCGTATGGTGCTCGAGCGCCAGGTCGCGCCCGGCCCAGTCGAGCCAGGTGATGTCATTGTCCTGCGCGTAGGCGTTGTTGTTGCCGCGCTGCGTGCGGCCGAACTCGTCGCCGGCCGTCAGCATGATCGTGCCGCGCGAGGCAAAGAGCGTCGCCAGCAGCGCGCACTGGTCATCGAAACGGGCCGTAACGATTGACTGGTCGCCGGTCTCGCCCTCGAGGCCATTGTTCCAGGACAGGTTGTCGTCGTGACCATCGCGGTTCTGTTCGCCATTGGCCTCATTGTGCTTGTGCTCATAGGCAACGATATCAGCCAGCGTCATGCCGTCATGCGCGGCGATGAAGTTGATGCTGCGGCTCGTTGTCTGGCCTGGTTTGGCAAAGACATCGGACGAACCAGCAAGCCGCGTCGCCAAGGCACCGACAATGCCGCCGTCGCCGCGCCAGAAACGGCGGATATCGTCACGGCATTTGTCGTTCCATTCGAGGAAGGGCGGCGGAAAATTGCCGAGCTGATAGCCATCCGGTCCGATATCCCAAGGCTCGGCGATCAGCACCCGGTCGCCAAGAACAGGATCTTTGCGAATGGCGTTCAGCAGCGGCGCATCGGCGTCGAAAACGCCGTCGACCCGACCCAGAACGGGCGCCAGATCGAAGCGGAAACCGTCGACGCCGGCATGGCGGACAAAGTGACGAAGCGTGTCGAGAACCATTTCCCGGACGACTTGATGATCGCACGCAACCGTATTGCCGGTTCCGGTGTCATTGACCAGAGCGCCGTCCGGCTCGTGCCGATAATAGGCGCGGCTGTCGAGGCCGCGCAGCGACAATGTCGGGCCGAGCCGGTCGCTTTCGCCGGTGTGGTTGAACACAAGGTCGAGAATGGTGCCGATGCCGGCCTCGCGCAGCGCGGCGACCGTTCCGCGCAACTCGGCCAGACCGCCGGGCGCCAGTCGCGGATCGAGCGCCATGAAGGTCACGGGATTATAACCCCAGGCGTTGCGCAGACCGAGCGGCGGTAAATGCCGTTCGTCGATCGATGCAGTCACCGGCATCAACTCAATGGCTGCCACGCCGAGTTTTTGCAGATGCTCGACAACGAGGGGGTGAGCGAGCGCTCCAATGGTGCCGCGTTGCTTCTCGGGAATGTCCGAATGCAGCTTTGTGAAGGCGCGTACCGGCACTTCGTAGATGAGGCCGCCGGACCGAAACAGAGGCGGCAAGGCAGGCAAGGGTTCCGGCAAGGCGCCAGCAATGGCCTTCGGCATCAGCGACGCCGTGTCGGCCCCCGCGCCACGGCGGGCGGCTAGCCGGCCGTCATAGGCATAGGGCCTGTCGATCTCGACGGCATAGGGATCGGCCAGCAGCTTGTCGGGATCGAACCAGAGACCGTGTTCCGGCGCGTAGTCGCCATCGGCGCGGAACCCGTATCGGGTGCCGGCGGCGAGACCGGCAACAAAAAGTGCGTGGACGCCCTCGCCTTCCGACTGGAGTTCCAGCCGGTCGATTTCGCGGTTGCCGTGTTCGTCGAAAATCGAGACCCAGATGCGCCGAGCCGACGAGGACCATGCGGCGAAGCGGATACCTTCCTTGGTGATAGTTGCGCCGAGTTGGCTCACGCGCGCTCACAGCAGCAAGTCGTAGACAGTTTGAGGCGTTGCCATAGCTCCCCCTTCTCCCCTTGTGGGGGAAGGTGTCGCCGACGGATGAGGGGTGCTCCAGCTTGGCACCCACGGCGATCCGTCCAACACCCCTCAACCGTCTCGGCGCTACGCGCCGATCCACCGCTCGGGGGCGAGCCACGGGTCTCGCCCCGTCCTTCGGACCCCACAAGGGGAGAAGGAAAGGCGCGCCGCTCTAGGCTCACGTAATCACGCTCGGCTTGGCGCGGCCGGTATGGCTGAGAATCCCGGCAATGTCGTCGGCCGCCACGATCAGATCGGCAAGTGCCTCCTGGGTGTCGAGATCGTGGCGGTTCTTGTCCGGCTCGTAGCGCTCGACATAAAGCCGCAGCGTCGCGCCCGAGGTGCCGGTGCCGGACAGGCGGAAGACGACGCGTGAGCCGCCTTCGAACAACACCCTGATGCCCTGGTTCTTGCTGACCGAGCCGTCGACCGGATCGTGATAGGCGAAATCATCGGCGCTGGCGATCGTCATGCCGCGCACGCTGGTGCCAGGCAGCGAGCCGAGCTTGGCGCGCAGCTCGTCGACAAGCGCGTTGGCACGATCGATCTCGACCTCCTCGTAGTCGTGGCGCGAATAATAGTTACGGCCATAGGCCGCCCAATGCTGGGTGACGATCTGCTTGGCGCTTTCGCCGCGCACGGCAAGGATGTTGAGCCATAAAAGCACAGCCCACAGGCCGTCCTTTTCGCGGACATGGTTGGAGCCGGTCCCCGCACTCTCCTCGCCGCAGATCGTTGCCATGCCGGCATCGAGCAGATTGCCGAAAAATTTCCAGCCGGTCGGCGTCTCGTAGATGCCGATGCCGAGCTTTTCGGCGACCCGGTCGGCAGCACCGCTGGTCGGCATCGAGCGGGCGATGCCTTTCAGCCCGGCCTTGTAGCCCGGCGCCAGATGGGCGTTGGCGGCGAGCATCGCCACCGAATCAGACGGGGTGATGAAAATTCCCTTGCCGATGATCAGGTTGCGGTCGCCGTCGCCATCTGAGGCGGCGCCAAAGTCTGGCGCATCCGGCCCCATCATCTCGTCGTAGAGGTGTTTTGCATGCACCAGATTGGGATCGGGATGATGGCCGCCGAAATCCGGCAGCGGAATGAAATTGCGGGCGGTGCCGTTGGGCGCGCCGAGCCGGTTTTCGAGGATCTCCTTGGCGTAGGGGCCGGTCACCGCATGCATGGCGTCGAAGCGCATGCGGAAGCCCGACTTGAACAGCGCCCGCAATGCGTCGAAATCGAACAGGCTTTCCATCAGTTCGGCATAGTCGGCGACAGGATCGATGATTTCGACGGTCATGTCCCCCGTCTTGACCGTGCCGATCGTGTCGATGTCGACCTGCCCGATATCGGCGATCTTGAAGCTTGAAATCGCCTTGGTTTTTTCGAAGATCGCGTCGGTCAGCTTTTCCGGCGCCGGGCCGCCATTGCCGGCATTGTACTTGATGCCGAAATCCTCATGCGGGCCACCCGGATTGTGGCTAGCCGACAGGATGATGCCGCCAAAGGTCTTGTATTTGCGGATGACATGCGAAGCGGCCGGCGTCGACAAGATGCCGCCCTGCCCGACCATCACCTTGCCGAAGCCGTTTGCCGCGGCCATGGCGATGGCCTTCTGGATGACCTCGCGGTTATAGAAGCGGCCGTCGCCGCCGATCACCAGGGTTTTGCCCTCGAACCCGTCCAGCGCATCGAAGATCGACTGGATGAAGTTCTCGGCATAGTGCTCCTGCTGGAACACCGGGACTTTCTTGCGCAGCCCGGAGGTGCCGGGCTTCTGGTCGGGATGGGGTTTGGTGGCGACGGTGCGGATCATCAGTCAGGCAGCCCTTTTCGAAAGCAGCAAGCGATAGTGTTGGACATATTTTTCGGCGCTTTTGTCCCACGAAACGTCGGCCTTCATGCCTTGCCGCTGCATCGACGTCCACACTGCGGGATTGGCGTGCGCCTCGACAAGGCGGCGGACGGCGTGCAGCAAGGCGGCGGCATTGGCGGGCGCAAACTGGAAACCGGTCGCAACGCCGGCAGAGATGGCGGCTTCGTTGGCATCGATGATCGTGTCGGCAAGGCCCCCGGTACGGGCGACGACCGGCACGCAGCCATAGCGCAGGCCGTAAAGCTGTGTCAGCCCGCAAGGTTCGAAGCGCGATGGGATAATGATTGCGTCGCAGCCGCCCTGCATGGTGTGGGAGAGCCCCTCGTCATAGCCGACGACGACGCCGATGCGACCGCGATTGCGGGCTGCGGCGGCAAGCAATGCGCCTTCGAGCCCGGCATCGCCGGAGCCGAGGATCGCCAGCCGCGCACCTCTTGCAACGATGCCGTCGACGGCCGCCGCCAATATGTCCATGCCCTTTTGCCAGGTCAAACGGCTGATGACGCAGACGATCGGGCTGTCATCGCGATCGAGGCTGAAGCGGTCCTCGACCGCGGCCTTGTTGGGCATTCGCGCCTTAAGCGTCTTTGCCGTGTAGTTGGAGACCAGATGCTTGTCGGTTTCCGGGTTCCATATCTCGGTATCGATGCCGTTGACGATGCCATGGAGATCGACGGAGCGCATGTTGATCAGGCCGTCGAGGCCCATGCCGAATTCAGGCAAGCGGATTTCCTGCGCATAGGTCGGGCTGACCGTGGTGATCGCCCAGGCGGCCTGCAGGCCGGCCTTGAGGAAGCCGACGCCGCCGTAATATTCGACGCCGTCGAGCGCCATCGCCGCTGCCGGCAGGCCAAGCTCGCCAAAAATGCCGGCGCCGAACTGACCCTGGAAGGCGAGGTTGTGCACGGTGATCATCGACGGCGTGCCGACCGCCTTGCCGTAGCGCATGTAGGCGAGCGACATTGCCGACTGCCAGTCATGGGCATGGACGATATCGGGCAGGTAGCCCGAGATGGAGCCCCCGGCGATGTCACCGCCTACCTGGCTCAAGGCAGCGAACCGCCGCCAATTGTCCGGCCAGTCGGCGCCGGCCGCGTTGCCGTATGGACCGCCGGGGCGGTCGAAAAGATGCGGCGCGTCGAGCACGAACAGGTCGAGGCCGGCGATCTGGACGGCGTGCACCGACGCCTTGCCGCCCTGCAGCAGCGGATATTGCTGAACCGCCTTCTTTTTCTTGAAGGCGCCCATCACCTGCGGGTAGCCGGGGACGAGCGTGCGCATGGTGACGCCCTTGCCGGCCAATGCCATGGGCAAGGCGCCGGTCACGTCGGCGAGCCCGCCCGTCTTGACCAGCGGAAAGATCTCGGGCGCCACCGACAGAACCTGCATGCACTACGATCCCAGCCTGTTGATCATGTCCTGCGTGACGAGGCAGATGCCTTTTTCCGAAACGCGGAAACGCTTGGCGTCGAGGACAGGATCCTCGCCGACCACCAGCCCCTCCGGGATCCTGACGCCGTGATCGATGACCACGCGCTTCAGCCTGGCGTTGCGGCCGACATGGACGTCCGGCAGCATGACGACCTCCTCCAGCGTCGAATAGGAATTGATGCGCGCGCCGGTGAAGATCAGGCTTCGCTTCAGCGAAGCGCCCGAAACGATGCAATCGCCCGACACGAGAGACGACACGGCCGACCCGCGGCGGCCATCCTCGTCATGCACGAACTTTGCCGGCGGCTTCAACTCGGCATAAGTCCAGATCGGCCAGTCGCGGTCGTAAAGGTCGAGTTCCGGCGTGATGTCGGTCAGGTCGATATTGGCCTCCCAATAGGCGTCGACCGTTCCGACGTCGCGCCAATAGGCCTCGTTCTCGGCGGTCGAGCGCACGCAGGATTTGGCGAAGCGATGGGCGATCGCCTTTCCGTGCTCGACGATGTAGGGGATGATGTCCTTGCCGAAGTCGCGGCTCGAGCCGGGCTCCGCCGCATCGCGACGCAATTGCTCCATCAGGAACTTGGTCTTGAACACATAGATGCCCATCGAGGCCAGCGCAAAATCCGGCTTGTCGGGAATGCCTGGCGGATCGGCGGGCTTTTCGATGAAGGAGATAATGGTGTCCTTGGGATCGACATGCATGACGCCGAAGCCGGTGGCTTCCATGCGCGGCACTTCGAGGCAGCCGACGGTGACATCGGCGCCGGCCTCGACATGCTGGCGCAGCATCATTTCGTAGTCCATCTTGTAGACGTGGTCGCCGGCCAGGATGACCATGTATTCCGGCCCATAGGCCTCGATGATGTCGATGTTCTGGTAAACGGCGTCGGCGGTGCCCTCGTACCATTGCGTTTCCGACACACGCTGGCTGGCCGGCAGGATATCGAAACTCTCGTTGCGCTCGGGCCGCAGGAAGTTCCAACCGCGCTGCAGGTGGCGGATCAGCGAATGCGCCTTGTACTGGGTGGCGACGCCGAGGCGGCGGATACCGGAATTGAGCGCATTGGACAGCGCGAAATCGATGATGCGGGTCTTGCCGCCGAAATAGACCGCCGGCTTGGCCCGGCGGTCGGTCAGTTCCTTGAGCCGGCTGCCACGGCCGCCGGCCAGCACATAAGCCATGGCGTCGCGTGCCAGCGGCTGTGTTCGTTTTATTTCAGCCATTCCTATCCTCCCAGGTTAGATGCTCCAGACATAGCTCAGTCCGGGACGAATTCGAGCATGATCGTCGACAGCGGCGGCAAAAGCATCGTCGCCGAAATGCCTCCTCCTTCCGCCTGAGCCTCGACGCCGCCGCTATTGCCCTTGCCGGAACCGCCATAATCCGTGGCATCGGTGTTGATGATCTCGCGCCATTTTCCGGCGTGCGGCAACGGCACGCGGTAATTGTCGCGCGGCACCGGCGTGAAATTGGAAATGACCGCGACCGGGTTGCCGCCCGGCGCGCTGCGCAGCCAGGCAAATACTGAGTTCGCGCTGTCGTCGACGATCAGCCAGGAAAAGCCCTCCGGCTCGCAGTCGCGGGCATGCAGCGCGGGGCGCGAGCGGTAGAGATAGTTGAGATCGCGCACCGTCTGCCAGACGCCGCGGTGGAGCCGGAAATCGAGCAGGTTCCAGTCGAGCGCGCGCCCCTCGCTCCACTCGCGGCGCTGTGCGAACTCCTGGCCCATGAACAACAGCTTCTTGCCGGGATAACCCCACATGAACGCGTAATAGGCGCGCAGCGTCGCGAATTTCTGCCAGTCGTCGCCGGCCATCTTGTTGAGCAGCGTGCCCTTGCCGTGCACCACTTCGTCATGGGACAGCGGCAGCACGAAATTCTCGCTGAAGGCGTAGACCAGACCGAAGGTGATGTCGTTGTGGTGATGCTTGCGGAAGATCGGCTCCTTGGAGAAATACTCCAAAGTGTCATGCATGAAGCCCATGTTCCATTTAAAACCGAAGCCCAGTCCGCCTTCATGCACCGGCTGCGAGACTTTCGGCCACGAGGTCGATTCCTCGGCGATGGTCATCACACCTGGATGGTGGCCGTAGACCTCCTTGTTCATACGCTGCAGGAAGCTGACCGCTTCGAGGTTCTCCCGCCCGCCCTTCTCGTTGGGAATCCATTCACCGGCCTTGCGCGAATAATCGAGATAAAGCATCGAGGCGACCGCATCGACGCGCAGTCCGTCGACGTGATATTTCTCGGCCCAGAACAGCGCATTGTTGACTAGGAACGAAATCACTTCGCGGCGCCCAAAATTATAGATCGCGGTGTTCCAGTCGGGATGGAAGCCCTTGCGCGGATCGGCATGTTCGTAGAGCGCGGTACCGTCGAACTTTGCCAGACCGTGTTCGTCAACCGGGAAATGCGCCGGCACCCAGTCGAGGATGACGCCGATGCCTGCACGGTGGGCGCCGTCGACGAAGCGGGCAAAACCGTCCGGATCGCCAAAGCGGGCAGTCGGCGCATAAAGACCCGTCGTCTGGTAGCCCCAGGACGGGTCATAAGGGTGTTCGGAGATCGGCATGAATTCAATGTGGGTAAAACCGGTCTCGACCACGTAAGGGATCAGCCTGTCGGCGAGTTCATCCCACGACAGGAAGCTGCCGTCGTCGTGAAGCCGCCATGACCCGGCATGGACCTCGTAGATCGATACGGCTTCGCGCCTGTGGTCGGCATTGCGCCAGTAGTTCCGGTGCGCCTCGTCACCCCATTCATGCGCCGGCGGCAATGCCGTCACCGAGGCGGTGGCCGGGCGCAGTTCGGACTTGAAGGCGAACGGATCGGCTTTGAGCGGCAATCTCACGCCATCCGGCCCGATGATTTCATACTTATACGGGCGGCCAGCGCCGATGTCGGGAATGAACAGCTCCCAGATGCCGGTGTCGCGGCGGACGCGCATGGTATGCCTGCGGCCGTCCCACTCGTTGAAGTCGCCGACCACCGAGACGCGCCTTGCATTGGGCGCCCACACCGCAAAATGCACACCCGATGCACCTTCATGGTCGATGAGATGGGCGCCGAGCTTGTCGAACAGCCTGAGATGCGACCCTTCGGCGATGTAATAATCGTCCATCGGGCCGAGCACGGGACCGAAGGAATATGGATTGGTCAGCCACCAGTCACCGCCGGAATTCCTGGCGTGATAGCGCAGCGGCTGGCGTTTGCGCAGCGACAGTTTGCCTTCGAAGAAACCGCGGTCGTCGCGTCTCGACAGCTCGCCGGCCTTCTTGCCGGTCAGCGTATATGCGGTGACGAACTCGGCATGAGGGACGAAGCAGCGGGCGACAAAGCCCTTTCCCGCCTCATGCACGCCAAGCACGGCAAACGGATCGCCGTGCGTGCCGGCGACAATCGCCGCGACATCGCCGGCTGGCGCCAGTCCGTCCGGCCCGCTTGTCGCAACGGTCGCGCGCGGCTTGCTCATCAGGCAGTGACCCTCCCCGGGCACCAAGTGTATGTTTCTAGTGGAGTTTTGAATTCGACATTCGCATGCCGCCTTACCCTCCAAGGGATGCGAGGGTCAAATCCACTCCACTAGGACCACATTGTTCGTGGCCACATGCAATCATATCAGGCGGGCACGTGCCATATGTCTTTCGCATATTGGCGGATCGTTCGATCGGACGAGAACCAGCCGACGCGCGCGACATTGCGGATGGCTCTGGCGTACCAGTCCGGGCTGTTGCGCCAGACGGCATCGACGTCGCGCTGGGTGGCGGCGTAGGCATCGAAATCCGCGGCGACCATGAACCAGTCGCTCTGGTAAAGACCGTTGATCAGGTCGCGATAACGGTCCGGATCGTCAGGTGAAAAGACTCCGGATGAAACCGCGGCCAGCGCCTGCGCCAATTCAGGCGATCCCTCGATCACAGCGCGCGGATCGTAACCATTGTTGCGTCGCTCGGCGACCTCATCGGTGGTCAGGCCGAAGATGAAGATATTGTCGTCGCCCACGCATTCCTTGATCTCGACATTGGCGCCGTCGAGCGTGCCGATGGTCAGCGCGCCGTTCAGCGCGAACTTCATGTTGCCGGTGCCGGACGCTTCCATGCCGGCAGTCGATATCTGCTCCGAAAGATCGGCGGCCGGCATCATGATCTCGGCCAGGCTGACATTGTAGTTCGGCACGAATACCACTTTCAGCAAGCCGCGCACCGCCGGGTCGCGGTTGATGACCCGGGCGACGTCATTGGCAAGTTTGATGATCAGCTTGGCGTTGTGATAGCTGGGCGCCGCCTTGCCGCCGAAGAATTTGACGCGAGGCATCCAGTCGCGCTCCGGATGCGAGCGGATCTGGTCGTAAAGCGCGACCGCTTCGAGAATGTTCAAGAGCTGGCGCTTGTATTCGTGGATGCGCTTGACCTGGATGTCGAACAGCGCCGATGGGTCGACCTTGATGCCGAGCCGGTCGGCAACGAGCTTGGCAAGCCTCGTCTTGTTCGCCCGTTTGACGGCGGCGAACTTGTCGCGGAAGGCTGCGTCCTCAGCGAAAGGATCAAGCCGCTTTATCTCGTCGATGTCGTCGAGGAAGCCGTCGCCAATCGCCTCTCGGGTGAGTGCAGTGAGGCCGGGATTGCACTGTATCAGCCAGCGCCGCGGTGTGATCCCGTTGGTCTTGTTGTTGATGCGATCCGGGTAGAGCCTGTGGAGGTCGGCAAACACCGTCTCCTTCATCAATTCTGTATGCAGTGCCGACACGCCGTTGATCGAGTGCGAGCCGACAAAGGCCAGATTGCCCATACGCACGCGGCGATCGCCATTTTCCTGGATCAGCGAGATGCGGCTGATCTGCTCGTCCGAGAACTGGTCGGAGGCGCGCGCCTCGAGCAGCACCTCGGCGTTGATGGCGTAGACGATCTGCATGTGGCGCGGCAACAGCCGCTCGAACAGCGGCACGGGCCAGCTTTCCAGCGCTTCGGGAAGGAGCGTGTGGTTGGTGTAGCCGAAGGTGCGCTTGGTGATGCTCCAGGCCTGGTCGAAATCCATGCCGTGGACATCCATCAACAGGCGCATCAGCTCGGCTACGGCGATCGCCGGATGGGTGTCGTTGAGATGGATCGCCGCCTTGTCGGGCAGCGATTGCAGGTCGCCATACTGGCTGAGATGACGCTGGACGATGTCCTGCAGCGAGGCGGTGGAGAAGAAATACTCCTGCCTGAGCCGCAACTCCTGGCCCGCCTTGTGGGAATCGGCCGGGTAAAGGACGCGCGACAACGCATCGGCCTTGTTGCTTTCGGCGAGCGCGCCGATGTGATCGCCGGCGTTGAACTTGTCGAGCAGGATCGGGTCGACCGGCATGCCGGACCACAGACGCAGCGTGTTGACGCGGTTGGCCCGCCAGCCGACAACCGGCGTATCATAGGCGACTGCCAGAACATGTTCGGTCGGCTTCCAGACGTGGCGCTCGAGCCGGCCGTCCTTCGACGTGACCGATTCTACCGAGCCGCCGAAGCCGACCTCGAAGGAGCGTTCGCGGCGCTCGAACTCCCAGGGATTGCCGTGATCGAGCCATGTCTCGGGCAGCTCCACCTGCCAGCCGTCATGGATCTCCTGCCGAAACATGCCGTTGGCGTAGCGGATGCCGTAGCCATGCGCGGGGATATTGACGGTCGCCATGCTTTCCATGAAGCAGGCGGCGAGCCGGCCAAGACCGCCATTGCCAAGGGCAGCGTCCGGTTCGAGCGCAGCAATGATGTCGAGGTCGACGCCAAGCGACGACAGCGCCTCGCGCATATTGTCCATCAGGCCGAGATTGGAGAAGGCATCGCGCATCAGGCGGCCGATGAGGAATTCCAGTGACAGGTAGTAGACGCGCTTTTCCTGCTGGGCGTAGGCCTCTTGGGTCGCCTGCATCCAGTGATCGACTATGCGGTCGCGTACAACCTTGATCGAGGCGGTGAGCCAATCGTACTGGGTTGCAACGTTGGTGCCCTTGCCGACCCTGTATTTGAGGGCTTGCAAGACTTCCTCGGCGAGCGTCTTGGGATCCGGGTTTTTGAGCGTGGGCAGAGGAGCTTCGGTTGTCATCGCGCGCGTCATGCTGCCTCTCGTGACGTTGCCAGGATCATGCGGCTTTCACCATCTCTGCCAATGCTAGTGCATCCCACCGGATGTTCAATCGATTCGGGTGATCGCAAGCCGGGTTGCCCTGCGGCAATTTGGCCGTGAAACACCGCGTTGGGCGCCCTCCGCGACGGGCCTCAAGTTCTTGCTCAGGCCGCCAGCGCCGCTTCCGGCGGCACCTTGGCGCCGGTCATGAAGGCGACCGCGTCGGACATCGTATACTGCTTCGGATCGATGACGCAGAGGCGACGGCCGAGCCGGTGAATGTGGATGCGGTCCGCCACCTCGAAAACATGCGGCATGTTGTGTGAAATCAGCACGATCGGCAGGCCACGCCGTTTGACGTCGAGGATCAGTTCGAGCACGCGGCGGCTCTCCTTGACGCCGAGCGCGGCGGTCGGCTCATCCATGATGACCATCTTCGAGCCGAAGGCGGCGGCACGCGCCACCGCCACGCCTTGGCGCTGGCCGCCCGAAAGCGTTTCCACCGCCTGGCTGATGTTCTGGATCGTCATCAGGCCAAGCTCCGTGAGCTTGTCGCGGGCACGCTTTTCCATCGCCGGACGGTCGAGCATGCGCAGCCATTCACCGAGGAACCCCGGCTTGCGGATCTCCCGGCCGAGGAACATGTTGTCGGCGATCGACAGCGCCGGCGACAGCGCCAGGTTCTGGTAGACGGTCTCGATGCCGGCCTCGCGGGCCTCCATCGGCGATTTGAAGGCAATGGGCTTGCCTTCAAGCCGTATCTCACCTTCGTCCGGGGTGACCGCTCCGGAAATGGCTTTGATAAGCGATGACTTGCCGGCGCCGTTGTCGCCAATGACAGCAAGGATTTCCCCCGGATAGAGGTCGAAGTCTGCGCTGTCGAGAGCGGTGACGCGGCCGTAGCGCTTGACCAGGCTGCGCGCGGTAAGGATCGGTTCGTGAGTTTGGTTCATGCCGAGATCTTCCTGATCCACTGGTCGATACCAACAGCGATGATGATAAGGGCTCCGACGGACAATTGCGTCCATTGCGGGTCTGTCCCCCAAAGCCTGAGGCCGAGCGCGAACACGCCGACGATCAGCGCACCGAAGATGGTCCCGAGGATGGAGCCGCGGCCGCCGAACAGCGAAGTGCCGCCGATCACCACGGCGGTAATCGAATTGATGTTCTCGAACTGCCCGGCCTGCGGCGAGACCGATCCGATGCGTCCGATCAGGGCCCAGCCGGCGATGGCGCAAATGATACCAGTCAGCGTGTAGACCGCGACCAGCATCCGGCTGACGCGCACACCCGACAGTTCCGCGGCCTCCGGGTCGTCGCCCACCGCATAGACATGCCGGCCCCACGCGGTGTGATTGAGCACGTACCAGGCAATTGCCGCCATGATCAGCACCAACAGCACGCCATAGGTGAAGACGGCGCCGCCGATCCTGAACGATCCGCCGAAAAACTGCAGCAGCGGCGCCGTCGTCTCGAGATCCTGGCTGCGGATGGTCTCGTTACCGGAATAGATGAAGTTGATGGCAGCGTAGATCGACCAGGTGCCGAGCGTCACGATGAAGGGCGGCAGTTTCACCCAGGCGATGAGAATGCCGTTGATCAAGCCGCAAATCGCGCCGACAAGCAGCCCGACGGCAACGGCCACCGGCGCTGGGACACCGTAGTGCATGGCAAACTGGCCCATGACGACCGAGCTCAGCACCATGATGGCGCCGACGGACAGGTCGATGCCGGCGGTGAGCACCACCAGTGTCTGCGCGATGCCGACCATGCCGGTTATCGCCACCTGCTGGAGGATCAGGGTGAGGGTGAAAGGAGAAAAGAAGCGTCCGCCGACGACGACTGCGAACAGAGCCACCGAGATGATCAGGATGATCAGCGGCACCATGGCAGGGCTTTTGTGCAAGCGGTGTTGGATGCTCTCCAGCGTCGAGCGGGAATGCGTCTCGAATGAAGCGACGCTGGTGTCGCTAGTGGCCAGGACCGTCTCGAATTCCTGCGGTCCCTTGCTCCTGGTTGTTTCGACGCTCAAGTCGACCTCCCGCCTGTGATGTGGAGCGGCCGAAACCGCTCCACATTCTCTATTGTTCTTTTGAAGTTGAGCCGATCAGGGGATCAAATCAACCCCAGCACTTGCTGAGGCCTTGCTTCGTGTCGATGGATTCGATGCCGGCGGCAGGCTTGTCGGTGATCAGCGTCACGCCGGTGTTGTAGAAGTTCAGACCGGGCGACGGCTCAGGCTTCTTGCCGCTGTCGGCAAAGGTCTTAATCGCCTCGATGCCGAGCGAGGCCATGAGCAGTGGATATTGCTGTGAAGTGGCGCCGATCACGCCCTCGGCAACGTTCTTGACACCCGGGCAGCCGCCATCGACCGAGACAATCAGGACGTCCTTCTCCTTGCCGACGGCCTTCAGCGCCTGGTAGGCGCCCGCGGCCGCAGGTTCGTTGATGGTGTAGACGACGTTGATATCCGGATCCTTCTGCAGGCAATTCTCCATGGCAGTGTGCCCGCCATCCTCATTGCCGCTCGACAGATCGTGACAGACATTGCGTGCGTCGGTTTCGTCGCCGATCTTGTTGGGGTCGCCGAGGTCGATGCCGAAGCCCTTCATGAAGCCTTGATCACGCTGCACGTCGACAGAGGGCTGGCTGGCGATAAGATCCATGTAGGCGATGTGCGCGTCCTTGGCCTTGTCGCCCAAGGTGGCCTTTGCCCAGGAGCCGATAAGCTCGCCGGCCTTGAAATTGTCGGTCGCAAACGTCGCATCCGCGGCGTCGGCAGGCTCGAGCTGGGTGTCCAGAGCGATCACCAGCACCCCTGCATCACGCGCCTTCTTCACCGCCGGCACGATGGCCGCAGTGTCGGTGGCGGTGATCAAAATGCCCTTGGCGCCGTCGGCGATGCAGGATTCGATCGCCGCAACCTGGCCCTCATTGTCACCTTCCGCCTTGCCGGCGTAGGCCTTCAGATCGACACCAATTTCCTTGGCTTTCGCGGCGGCACCTTCCTTCATCTTGACGAAGAAGGGATTGGTGTCGGTCTTGGTGATCAAGCAGGCGCCGACCCCGGCGGCCGATGCCGTTGACGCAAAGGCCATCAGGCTCAGTCCGGCCGCGGCAAACACGGTGGATTTCAACAGTTTTGACGTGGTCACGATTTTCCTCCCATGGAACCATTTAGGATGCCGGCCAACCGGCACCTGCAGCGCGTCCGACGAAATCTCCCAGTGTCGACGCCGATCTCAAGAGACACCAGTCCGCCAGCACTGTCAATAATTAAATCACTCTTATTTATTATTGACATCGCAGGATTGTTCACCCACTCTAGACCAAAAGCATTGAGGGGAAACGACGGGAGGAACAGGGGTGGAGACCGGCGTTACGAGGCACGGTTCGCCCGATGCGGCCGAAAGCCGTCTGCACCGCGGCACCAATCAAAGCGGCATGCGGGACCACAATGAGCGGCTGGTGCTGTCGCTGGTGCGTCAGCACGGCAGCCTGGCCAAATCCGATATTGCGCGCATGACGGGCCTTTCGGCGCAGACAGTGTCCGTCATCATGCGCGAGCTGGAGGAGGACGACCTGCTCGTCCGCCAGGCGCCGTTGCGCGGCAAGATCGGCCAGCCCTCGATACCCATGGCGCTCAATCCCGACGGCGCCTATTTCATCGGCCTGAAGATCGGCCGCCGCAGCGCCGAGCTGGTGCTGATCGATTTCCTCGGCAATGTGCGCTCGATGCTGCAGCATTCGTACCGCTATCCGGCGCCGCGCGAGACGGTGGAATTCGTCACGAGCGGCATGAAGAAGATGCGCGGCGAACTCACCCCTGCGCAGGACAAACGCATCGCCGGGCTTGGCATCGCCATGCCGTTCGAATTGTGGAACTGGGCCGATACCGCCGGCGCGCCGCGTGAAATCATGGACGAATGGCGCCATCGCGACATCCGCGCCGACATCCAGGCGCAATGCGAATTTCCAGTCTATCTGCAGAACGATGCCACCTCGGCCTGCGGCGCCGAGCTCGTGTTCGGCCACGCGGCGGGCGCGGCGCGCGATTTCGTCTATTTCTACATCGGCGCCTTTGCTGGCGGCGGCATCGTGCTGAACGGCCGGCTGTTTGGCGGCCCAACCGGCAATGCCGGCGCGCTGGGCTCAATGCCGGTGCCCGGGCCTGACGGCAAGCCGACGCAGTTGATTGACGTGGCGTCGATCGCCATGCTGGAGAAGGCGCTCAACGCACGCGGCGTCGAGGCCTCGCATCTGTGGACATCACCGGGGGACTGGGGCGAGATCGGTGCCGAGCTCGACGACTGGATCGCCAGCGCTTCGCAGGCGCTCGCTTATGCCATTGTGGCGGCGTCCTCTGTCATCGATTTCGAAGCGGCGGTGATCGACGGATGGATGCCGCTCGGCGTGCGCCGGCGGCTTGTCGATGCTGTCATCGAAGCCATCGGCAGGATCGACGGCGAAGGCCTGAGGCTGCCGGCCGTTCGCGAGGGAACGGTCGGCATCCATGCGCGGGCGCTGGGTGGCGCCAGCCTGCCGCTGTCGGAGCGCTTCCTCATCGGCTCGACCACGATTTCCCGGAGCTTCTGAGCATGCTGATCGGTATCCCGGCGCTGCTCGGCCCGGAGCTTCTGGCGATGTTGCGCGCCATGGGCCATGGCGACGAGATCGCGCTGGTCGACGGCAACTACCCGGCCGAACAGCAGGCACAGCGGCTGATCCGCGCCGACGGTCATCATCTCGTCCCGGTGCTCGATGCGGTATTGAGCGTATTGCCTGTCGACGACGCCGTGCCGCAGGCGCTGTTTCGCGCCTCGGCCAAAGGCGATCCCCTGCTCGCCGATCCGGTTCACCATGAGATGGAAGCGATCTGCGCCAGACGTGCGCCGGGCCGCAAGGTGGTTGCGCTTGCCGGCGCCGACTTCTATGCACGGGTCAAGGCCGCGCACGCGATCGTCGCGACAAGCGAGCCGCGGCTCTATGCCAACATCATCATTCGCAAGGGCGTGATCTATCCGCCGGAAAGCAAGACTTCATGATTCTCTGCTGCGGCGAAGCCCTGATCGACATGCTGCCGCGCACCACGACGGAGGGCGAGCCGGCCTTTGCGCCCTATGTCGGCGGTGCCGTCTTCAACTCGGCAATTGCGCTTGGCCGGCTCGGCGGGCCCGCTGCCTTTTTCTCCGGCCTGTCGTCGGATCTGTTCGGGGGCCAGTTCAGAGAGGCGCTGGAGGCCAGCAAGGTCAGTTCCACCTATGCGCACACCTCGCCGCGTCCGACCACGCTCGCCTTCGTGCGGCTCACCAACGGCCAGGCGACCTATACATTCTATGACGAGAACACCGCCGGACGCATGCTGACCATCGAGGACCTGCCGGAACTCGGCAGCGAGATCGAGGCCATGCTGTTCGGCGCCATCAGCCTGATCTCGGAGCCAGCCGGGTCGGCCTATGAAGAGTTCATGCGACGCGAGCATGAGCGCCGCGTGATGATGCTCGACCCCAACATCCGGCCAAACTTCATTCCGGACAAGGCCAAGCACCTCAGGCGCATCCGCAACATGATGGCGATGGCCGACATCGTGAAACTGTCGGACGAGGATCTGAACTGGTTCGGCGAAGCCGGCTCGCATGAGGACGTCGTCCGGAACTGGCTGGAGCGCGGTCCGAAGCTGATCGTCGTCACCCATGGTAGCGAGGGCGCGGTCGGTTACAGCAGCCAGCACCGGGTCACCGTCGTGCCGGACAAGGTCGAGGTGGTCGATACGGTCGGCGCCGGCGACACATTCAATGCCGGCATTCTTGCCTCCTTGCACGAGCAGGGTCTGCTCTCGAAGACGGCAATCGCCAGCTTGCCGGAAGAAGCCATCCACAAGGCGCTGACGCTCGGCGCCAAAGCCGCGGCGGTGACGGTATCGCGGGCCGGCGCCAACCCGCCATGGCGGCATGAAATCGCCTGACCGGCTGGCAACAGCCTCGCGGACCGCTTGCCGGCGATCACTTTATGTTTCGCCCAGCCAGTGGGGCGGGATACAAAGGCCACATCAAGCATGCCGAAGCCCGGATTTCCTCGCGTTTAAGAGGGCAGATCGGAAACCAGAGGTAACAGGCTGCGACACTTGAGCAATTCAGGGTTTTGCCCTGCGGCTTTCTCGGCCGTGCCAAGTCTGCTACCAGCGGCCGGTTATCTGGCTAAACCGTTTGAGGCCGACATGCAGTTCATCGATCTTGGCGCGCAGCGCGAACGCATCCGCGACAGGCTGAAAGCGGCAATCGACCGGGTCGTCGACGAAGGCCGCTATATTCTCGGACCTCAGGTCACCGAATTCGAAAACAAGCTCGCCGCCTATATCGGCACCAAGCATGTGGTCGCTTGCGCCAACGGCACCGATGCGCTGCTGCTGCCGCTGTTTGCCGCCGGCATCGGCCAGGGCGACGCGGTGTTCGTGCCGAGCTTCACCTTCGCCGCCACGGCCGAAGTGGTGGCGCTGACCAAGGCCGAACCGGTGTTCGTCGACGTCGATGCCGACAGCTACAACATCGACGTCGCCAGCCTCGAGGCGGCGATTGCCATGATCAAGGCGGAAGGCCGGCTGAGGCCGAAGGCAATCATTCCCGTCGACCTGTTCGGCCTCGCCGCCGATTACGAGGCGATCATGGCCATCGCCAACCGCGAAGGCCTGATGGTCATCGAGGATGCGGCGCAGGCGACCGGCGGCTCGGCTGACGGCAAGATGTGCGGCTCGTTCGGCACCGTCGGCTCGACCAGCTTCTATCCGGCAAAACCGCTCGGCTGCTATGGCGACGGCGGTGCGATGTTCACCAATGACGATGCGCTGGCCGAACAGTTGCGCTCGTTCGCCTTCCACGGCAAGGGCGAAACGCAATACGACAATGTCCGCGTCGGCATCAACTCGCGGCTCGACACGCTGCAGGCGGCGATCCTGATCGAGAAGCTGGCCATCCTCGAGGACGAGATGGTGGCGCGGCAAGCGGTCGCCAATCGCTATGCCGAAGGTCTCGGCGATATCGTCAAGGCGGCGCGCAATCTGGGCGGCGGCCGCTCGGCCTGGGCGCAATACGCCATCGAAACGCCGAAACGCGACGGGCTCAAGGCACATCTCGGTGAAAAGGGCATTCCGTCGGTTATCTACTATGTGAAACCGCTGCACAGCCAGATTGCCTATCGCGATTATCCGCGCACGCCGACCGGCCTTGCCGTTTCGGAAGAGTTGCCGAAGCGCATCCTGTGCCTGCCGATGCATCCCTATCTGAGCGAGGCTGACCAGGACCGGATCATCGAAACGATCCGTAACTATATCGGCTCGAATTCGGCGCATGTAGCGGCGGCATAAATTCGAAAGTTTCGAAGCGTGGTCGCGGAGTACATCGACGAGTTCATCATGTTCTGCGCCGGGTTGTGGATGGCTGGCGTCGGCTTCGGATTTCTCGCGGACCCGTTCCAAGCTCGCCCGGGCCAGCAGCAAGCATGGTGGACCAACTTTGGGGTTCACTTCAAATGGATGGGACCGCTGTTGATCCTCATCGCGATATTGCTCGCGTTCGCGGCACCTTCCTAGACTCGCGTCCGACGGCAGCTCGGCACGGTCGGCATCGTTGATCAACAACCGCCGATTCAAGCTTTGCGCGTCAAGGCAGGCGATCATCGGCACCGATTTTGCGATGCTTTGCTGCGCGCCGCAGCATAGTCTGCACCTGGCTCCCCTTTAGGCTGGTTCTCATGAAGAAGATTGGTTTCCTCTCGTTCGGGCACTGGACGCCCTCGCCGCAATCGCAGACGCGGACGGCATCCGACGCGCTTTTGCAGTCCGTCGAGCTGGCCGTCGCGGCCGAGGAGCTGGGTGCGGACGGCGCGTATTTCCGCGTGCATCATTTCGCCCGTCAGCTCGCCTCGCCCTTTCCGCTGCTGGCAGCGGTTGGGGCGAAGACCAGCCGAATCGAGATCGGCACGGCGGTGATCGACATGCGCTATGAGAACCCGCTCTACATGGCCGAGGACGCCGGCGCCGCCGACCTAATCGCCGGAGGGCGTCTGCAGCTGGGCATCAGCCGCGGCTCGCCGGAGCAGGTAATCGAGGGATGGCGCTACTTCGGCTATGCCCCGCAAGAGGGCGAGAGCGATGCCGACATGGCACGCAGACACACCGAAGTGCTGCTCGAAGTGTTGCTGGGCAAAGGCTTTGCGCAGCCCAATCCGCGGCCGATGTTTCCCAACCCGCCCGGCCTGCTTCGCGTTGAACCACACTCGGAGGGCCTGCGCGACCGCATCTGGTGGGGCGCCGCCACCAACGCCACGGCGGAATGGGCGGCGAAGCTGGGGATGAACCTGCAAAGCTCCACGCTCAAATTCGATGAAGGCGGAAAGCCGTTTCACATCCAGCAGGCCGAACAGATCCGGGCTTTTCGTGAGGCCTGGAAGACGGCCGGACACACGCGCGAGCCGCGGGTGTCGGTCAGCCGGAGCATTTTTGCCTTGGTCGACGATCGCGACCGCGCCTATTTCGGCGGCAATGAGAGCGGAGATCAGTTCGGTTACATCGAGGCAGACAGGCGCGCCGTCTTCGGCCGCTCCTATGCCGCCGAGCCGGACATCCTCATCGAGCAGCTAAAGGGCGACGAAGCCATCGCCGAGGCCGATACGCTGCTGCTTACCGTCCCCAACCAGCTCGGGGTCGACTACAACGCCCATGTCATCGAGGCGATTCTGACCCATGTCGCCCCAGGCTTGGCCTGGCGCTGACGAGTTTGAACAATCGACGCCACAGGCAGGAACCTGCCCCTCCTGACCTGCTCAGGAGCCGAACAGGCGACTGTCCCAATATACGGGTTGATGCAGGCTGGCTGTGATCAAGGCAAACTCCGGATGGGTCGGATTGATCAACACGTTGTTGTCGAGGCGAGCCACGACGCTTGGCACGATCAAGATCGCGCTGCGGCGCTCGACATACCACGTCTCGCCGAATTCCTTGCTCACCTTTGCCGGCATCATATCCCACCCCGGCAGCGACGGCTGCGAAAATATCTCGTAGCTTAGCCCGCGCGGAACCATGATCTGGACGTAGTGCTGGTTGGGCGGCAGTCTGCCGCTGCCGTGCACCAGCTTTTCCAGCAACGCTGTCGAATAGTGCTCGCTGGTGTAAATCACTGGGCTGCCAGGCGTGTTCCAGCGGCCGGGCGCGATCGTCGAGCCCGTCGCGTCAAAGAACGGATGGATGCCGGCAGGATCGCCGATCCTGAAGCACGGCAGCGTCCGATCGAGTATCTGCGCCGTCAAGCGGCAGTGCCGTATTTCAGGCCTGCAAGGATATCGATCACCAGCTCGGCGCCGATCTCGTTTCGGATGACCATTTCGATCGGGCGTCGGTCTTCCAGCATGGGATGAGGTCGAAATAGAAAGTCACGAGCCTCATCTTCGATCTTCCAGACGTCGAGGGCCAAGTCCCATGCACGAGCCACCCGTGCCACCCGCATGCCCTCCTCCGAAGACAGTCGAAGAGCGCCCCTCTTGCGACGTTCATAGGTTGCCTTTGGAACGAGGCGGTATTTGAATTGGGCATCGGCCGGTGCCAGCAATTGTGAGACGCGTTCGAGCGCGCCGATGGGCAATCCGCCTTCAATTCGAGCCATCAGCCCGAATGGCGACCGTGCAGCCGTTTCCTTGGGCGACAGCCCCAGCACGTCGGCTATATTTCCAAATGCTAACATCTCTGCTTCCATTCATATGAAGCAGTATATAGCCTCACATGAGGCTGAATGCAAACGTTCTTGCGGTCTCACGGCTGGTTGCCGTCGGCTCGTTTAAGCATCGCAAATGCACGACTGATCCGTTGTAGCGCTGTGGCGTTGGCCAGCACTGCGTACAGCGCGAACCCACCCGCCAGAATCCAGGGCGAAGCCGCGCCCATGGCGGTCGCGACTCCGTCCGCGGCGAGCAGCACGCAAATGAACACCAGACGTTCCATCCGCTCGAAGAAATCCGGCCAACCATGGTTTTCTACGGGAATTTCCAGCGCCGTCCGTGCCTTGGCGTAACTTGTGAGTATCCCGCCGGCGAACGCGAACATTGCGATCGCCCACAGATCGGCGACCCAGCCGATTGCCGCAAAGACGGCCAATTCCTGATAACGGTCGACGACGGCATCGAAATAGCCACCGGCCTTGGTGCTCATATTTGTCCGGCGGGCTACCGCACCGTCCAGCGCATCGAAGGTGAAGGCAAACGCCAGGCAAAGGCCAAAGGCAAGACTTGAATGGTGATAGACATAGGCGGCCGACGACAAAGCGACGAGCACGAGCCCGCTAGCCGTAACCTGGTTCGGCGTCATGCCGATCCCGATCAGCGGAGAGGCGGCCTGCTCCCATAGCGGGTCGATGCGACTTTTCATGAGACCGGCGATCATGGCGGCTCCTCTGATGATGTCGTTTCACCGAGCTTTACCAGCAATTTGCGGGTTTGTTCCACCGTCGCTACCGTTCCAATTGGTCAAAGCGGGCCGAGACCGGGCTCAGCAACATTCTCAACTCGCCGCAACAGCGATTTCTTTTTGGCGAATGCGGCCGGCGGAATAAGGCGCTCGCCAAGCTGACGGAGCAAATCGAACGGCAGTCTGGCGGCAGCACCCGAACGATGTGACTATGATCGCTTGCGATCCGTGGGAAGCCGGCCGAAACTCGATGCATAAATTTCCACCCAAGTTCGCCTACCTGCTCGCGACCTCTGTCGGCGCGGGATTATCTCCAATATGGCCGGGCACGGTCGGCGCAATAGTTGGAGTGGCTGTTGCCGCAGCTCTGATACCTGCATCGCCTTGGCTGACCGTGCTTGCCTATGCGGCCCTGTTCGCCGTTGGCGTATGGGCGTCATCGCATGTTATCTCCCGTACCGGGGCGGAGGATCCGCAGATCGTCGTCATCGATGAGACCTTCGGCGCCGCCGCGACACTTTCCATGCTTCCGATCGACCCACTCTGGTGGGCAGCAGGCTTCCTTGCTTTCCGGTTTTTCGACGTCGTCAAGCCTTGGCCCATCCGTATCATGCATGACAAGGTAAGGGGTGGGGCCGGCATTATGCTGGACGACGCGGCCGCGGCTGTCGTCGCTGGGGCGTTGCTGCTCCTGCTGAACGGTTTGATTGACCATTTGCGGTAACGGCGACATTCGGTCTGCCAAGGCCACGGTGGTTCATCGGAGTTTAGCGCCACAAGGGAAGACCGGACCGATGCGAAGCCACAGGATCGCGGCCATTCCAGGCGATGGGATCGGCAAGGGAGTCGTAGCGGCCGGGCTTCGTGCGCTGGCCGTCTGCGCCCTTGGCATCGCCCGCATTCCCGGCGACGACATCGGCGTGCCAGAACGCAGGAGGCATCCGCACTCGCCGCCGCTCACCGATGGTGTTCGTGTGCCTGCGTGCGGAAACCAAACCCGTCAAGCGTTTCGATCAGCACCTGTACGGGATCAGGCACACCGTGCGATGACCGCCACGCGACAAAGCCGTCCGGCCTGACCAAGGCGGCACCGCCGCTTTCAACCCCGAGCGCGGAAGGCCACCGATGGTCCAAGTCAATCAGATCGTCATTGGCACCCAAGGCGTGGCAGGTCAGCGGCATTCCGAGGCGTTGGCTTATCGCGTCAGCGGCCTGACACCATGCTTCGTCAGCGCAGAGGAGAAGAAGATCGCGATCGCACAAATCGAGACTCGAAATCCGCCGGCCGGCGCGCCCGACCGCGAAATGCGGTAAACGCGTGCCAGGGCGACCCGACAGCTTGGCGGATTTTTGGAACGGGTGATCGTCCGGTGTGGATTCCCGAGCCACGATGCCTGCAGTGTAGCGTTGGCCAAATACCACGTCGTAATCCTCGACGATCGCAACAGGAGGAGGCAACCGCTTCGACGGATCGTCGAACCATTTCTGTAGGCGGGCGAGCGCTTGCGCCAACGTAGCCTCGATGACCGGCCTGCGCTCCATGTCATAGCTATCCAGCAACGAGGGATCGGCATGCCCGCGTGCTACCATCGCAAGCTTCCAGGCAAACAGGCTGGCAAGTCCGAGGGTTGATTACGTCCCCCCGGAGGGGCGGCGCCCGTGCACTACATCGAGTAGCAGGCGATAAGCGTCCCCGGCGCCGCTCGAAAGCATCTACAAAGTCAGTAGGCCATGCGTGCCGACAAGCGGCATCATGGTATCTACCTCGATCATGGGGAGTCGCCGACGGTCAGCGGCCATTGCCTATGCCGCGTAGTGGGATATCGGCGGCGGTGCGATGAACCTGCTATCTGCGCCAGCGCACTGCCAGGCAGTCCTGAGCTCGCGCGATCGAATTCAGGTCCATGGAACATCGCCTCATCCGACGACCACTTTACGACCGTGCTGATCCTCGCCGGTTGGTCGCCTGGCAAGTACCAGGCGACTTGGCGACGTGGTCCATACGATTACGCTGGCATCAGCGGCTTGACGCGGTCGACAATGGCGGCGACCGCTTCCTTCGGGTTCTTGCGACCGAGGACGGCGAGCTGAACCTCCTCGAGAAACGTCGACTGAGCGCGAGCGGCTTCGGGAAAAGCCGGGAAGGCTGGTCTCGCCTTGGCAAGGGCGGCAGCCTCGACCTTCGCCTGCGGCTGCGACCCGGCGAACGACGGCTCGGCATAGGTCGATGAGCGGACGGGGCCATTGCCGTTGCGCGCCATATCGAGTGTAGCCGCCTTGCTCGCTACGAAGCGGAGATAGCTCCAGGAGAGTTTCTTGTCCGCCGAATTGGCGGGAATGGCCATAGCCCAGGATTCGACGACCGGGTGCATTTCCTGACCGCTGCCGAGGGTCTTGGAGCCGGGGAACTCGATCGCCTTGATCTTTCCCGGCGCGGTCGACTGTTCCTTGTTGTTGAGCTGCGCGTAGCGGGCGAAAGGCAGCACCGCGAAGGCTGCGCGTCCCTGCTGCATCCAAGTCACCATATCGTCATTGCGCGTCGTGGCGTAGCTGCGGGGGAGCGCCCCGGCCTTGAAGAGGTCGGCGAGCACGGACAGGCCTTTTTCCATCGCCTCCGGATCGGGAACCACCCGGAACTGCTTGTCGATAAAATCGCCGCCAAAGGCGCGGGCGAACATGACCGGGAAGACGGCGAGGTCGCTCGCAAGGATCATGCCGACGACCGGCGTACTGGACTTGGAGGTGAAGGTCAGCTTCTTCGCCTGCTCGACCAGCTCCTCCAGCGTGTCCGGTGGCGCCGAAATGCCGGCCTCCTGAAGCAGCTCCTCGTTGTAGAAAAGCCCCTGCGTGGCATGGCGCACCGGGATGCCGACGAGCTTGCCGCCGACGGTCATCGACTGGCGCAGGCCCTCGACGATATCGTCGAAATCCTCGATCGGCTCGGCTTTCCGGAGGTCGTCGAGCGGCTCGAAGAGCGAGGCGATCTGCGATGTCATGCGGTTGTCGATGATATAGCCGACGTTGAAATCGGTCTCGCTCAGGCTCGCCTCCCGGAATAGCCGGTCCTGGAGCGGATTGCTGTCGAGCGTCGTCCAGGAGATCTGGGCGTTGTTCTTGTCCTCCCAGGGCTTGATGACATTGCCGGCGGCGCCGGTCGTCAGGTTGGTTTGGTGGACGCGATGGCAAAGCACGTTCAGCGTCTTTACCTGAGCATGGGCCAACCGGCCAAATGCGCCCGTCGCGCCGGCGGCCATCGCGGTCGTCAGCAGGGCTCTGCGTGTCATGTGCAAAGGCATTGTCTTCCTCCCTTTCTCGGTGACGTCGTCACCCCTTGGTCGCGCCGGCGGTCAACCCGGCGACAAGAAACCGGTTCATCAGGACCACGAAGACGAGAACCGGCAGCAATTGGACGGTAGAGGCCGCAAAGAGCACGCCCCAGTCGACGCCATCGATCGAGCTGATCATCTCAGAAAGGACCAAAGGCGCAGTCTTGGCGTGGTTGGCGGTGAAGATATAGGCGAACAGAAACTCGTTCCACGCGAAGACGACGACGAAGACGGCGACGGCGAGCATGCCGGGCGCTACGAGCGGCAAGATGATCTTCACAAGGATCGTCAGCGGCCGCGCGCCGTCGAGGACAGCCGCCTCGTCGAGTTCGCGCGGCACCTGGTCAATGAACGTGCGCATCAGGAGCGTGCCGAGCGAGACGAAGAAGGTCGCGTAGAGCAGGATCAGCACCAGATGGGTGTCGTTGAGCCCGAGCCGATTGACGACCGGGAACAGTGGCAGCGTCACGACGATCGGCGGGATCAGCCGCGATCCGATCAGAAACATCACCGATCCCTCCAGGAAACGGACGCCTCGATAGCGCGAGTAGGCGAAACCAGCGAGCAAACTTGCCATGACGGCAAGCGCCGTTGCCCCGGTGGTGATGATCAGGCTGTTGACGAGCCCGTCGAAAAAGGCCGGCCAGCGCTGCCATAACGAGGCGTAGTGCTCGAAGGTCGGTTCGAAGAAGAGCTCTGGTGGAACCGCGAAAATCTCGCGACCGGGTTTGAACGACGAGAGCACGATGAAACCGATCGGAAACAGCGACCAGACGACGATTGCCGCAACAGCGAGCGTCTTTCCGGCACCGATGGCGAGACGCTTAGAACGCATTGGCCACGGATTCCTTGCGCAGCCGCCATACATAGCCAGTCGCAAGCAGCAGCGAGATGACGACCATCATCCACGCCGTCGCGGCCGCCGTGCCGAACGAGTTGTAGCGGAAGCCTTCCTGATAGAGATAAACGGAAACGACCTCGGTCGTGCGCGCCGGGCCGCCCTGGGTCAGGAGCCAGACCTCGGAAAAGAGGCGGAAGGCGAAGATGTAGCGGAAGAGCAGCGCGATCAGGATCGCTGGCGCCAGAAGCGGTAGCGTGATGTTGCGGAAGAGCTGGAACGCGTTGGCCCCGTCGGTGCGCCCAGCCTCGTAGAGCTCCTTCGGAACCGCGAGCCGTGCCGCATAGAGAATGATGAATGTGAATGGCAGGTGCAGCCAGATTGTCAGCAGGCCGACGAGGATGAGGCCATGGGAAGGGATGAACGTCCAGTCGAGCGTCGGCAGCCCGGTGTATCGCAGCATCAGCGTGATCGGCCCGACGTCTGGATCGAACAGGAAGCGCCACATTGCGACCGCCGTCACCTCGCTGATAGCGTAAGGAGCGAGCACCACGACGAGCATGACACGCTGGAAGGGAAGCCCGGAGGCGAAAAGCAGAGCCAGGCCGAGACCGAGCAGAAGTTCGATATGAACCGCGACGGCGACGACGAGGACCGTGTTCCAGATCGAACCCCAAAAATATGGATCGGTGAGGACGCGGATATAGTTATCGAGCCCAACGAAGCTTGCCGATTGGCCGAATGACGAGGCCTCGAAACTCAGCCACAGGACGAAGATGGAGGGCAGCACGATGATCCCAAGCACCAGGAGGTGCACGGGCGTCGCATAGAGATAGGCAGGCGAAAACGCGAAGCGCCGCCTCTTGGTCTCGCCAGCCGCTTCCGCCGCCCCTTCCCCTCTGTGGCCGACGGACGCCTCGGAACCAAATGCCATTGCTCCTCCCTGAGCGGTTGCGCGTCAGCCGTCCCTGGCGGCAAGTGGAACGGTGCCCTCCACCGTCGTTCGGTACATCACCCGGCGATATCCGGGATAATCGTTGATGGCAGTGTGCAGGACGTGGGGATTGTTCCACATGCCGAGCGTCTTCGGTTCCCAACGCAGCCTGCAGTTGAACTCGGGCCGGACAGCCCGCGCCATCAGGAAGTCGGTCATCGGCTTGCTTTCTTCCTCCGTCATCCCCTTAAAATTGGTCATCACGCTGCTGACGAAGACATAGCGCCGGCCAGTCTCGGGGTGCCGACAGATCACAGGGTGCTCGACGACGGCATTCTCGATCGCCTCGACATCGGCCTTGACGCCCAGCCGACTGTGGGCCGCGTTGATGGCGAAGACCCCGCGGCCGCTATGGACGCCCGTCAGCCCTTGCAGGATTTCGACCAGCCGCGGCGAAAGCGAGTCATATGCCTTCTCGAGGCTTGAGAAGCATGTGTCGCCGCCGACCGGCGGCACCTCTTCACCGTAGAGGATCGTAATGCCTGGCGGCTTTGGTAGCCAGGCGAGGTCCATGTGCCAGTCCTCGCCGATCACCTTGCCCGTGTCGTCCGGCTCGCGCACGAAGCGCACGATATCGTCGAAGCCGTCGATCGGCGTGTGCACCGGATTGCCGCTAAATGGCCCGAACCGGCGCGCGACCTTGTGGACGCCAGCGGCGTCAAGCTCCTGATCGCGCACGGCGAGCGCATGATACTGGTAGAGCGCGCGGCGAACGTCTTCGAAAGCATCCTCGCTCGCGCCCGCCAGATCGATCCCGCGGATTTCTGCACCGAGCGCTCCAGTGAAGGGGCTGACCTCGAAACGGGTGAATTCGTCATCGCGTAGCACGTGATCCTCCCTTGTACGCGCCTCGTCGCCGCCACGGGCTGACTTACCTGTAAGTAAGTAACCCGGAGGCTAACATCTGTCAACTCGCCCTCGCTTTGATCCACTGGATGTCTAGCCTCGGCGCGAGCCCTTCCCCGCATCCTGCCAAGCTGCGCGGATGATCGCCGCCAGTGCTGCGAAGGTCCTAGCGACCTCGTCGAAGCTTCCGGTGTCCTGCGTCATCGGTGGACAGGACAGAAGGGTAATGCGCAGCATGTGCACGAGTTCGTCCCTGAGCGTGTCGGGAGAAAGTTCTCCATCCTTCACAGCCTGGTCCACCGCATGGCGTAGGCTCTGTTCATAGACCCGGTTGACACGCTCCAGGGCATGTTCGGCTGGTTCGCCGAGAACTGGGAGGTCGTGGCGAAGGCGCGAAAGCGGGCTCCACATATTGCGGGCTCCCGTCTCAGCGTTGAAACGTTCATAGAAGCGGCGCAGATCCTCGAGCTGCATATCGAGACGGTCGAAGAACCGGATATCGGGGGTCGTCCAGAAGCGCTTGATGCGGGCCTCGGCGTTGGCGGCGAAGTCCGCGATCAATTCCTCCATCAGCTGACGCTTGTTGCCGAAGTGATGATGGATGTTGGCGCGCGTCGTGCCGATTGCCGTCGCTATATCGCCGAAGCTGAAACCATCGTGGCCGCGCAGGACATAGAACTCGGCCGCGACCTCTTTGATTCTGCTGCGGGTAGAGTGCGCCTCATCGCCGGGAGATCCTGAAGTGTTGGCTCTCATATCCCTTCCGAAATTCATGCCGCTCGCCATCGCGACAATCAGCATACGAAACGTGCTGCAACCGTCCGCCGGTCGGCACAGACGCGATCAGCGTTGCTACACCATACAATGTCATGGGATGTACCCGTCGTACATGGATCTTCTTCTACGCTCAGGTGGGAACTAATTTGCGCCAGTTCGCGACATTCAACGTTTCGCACGAACATCCCCTCCTCCTTAGCAGCAGCCCCGAAGGCCTTACGGGCCTCCTCCGGGGTCGCCCGATCCTCGACGGCGTCGATGCATAGTTGCACAGCCTTCCTCCACTTAGGTCCCATCTTGATCCACTTCAGGAGTTCCTCGGCGGCACCCTCGACATTGTTACACCCGTAGGTGACCCCAGGTCGGTCGGTCTTGACGTACACCGGAGGGGAGAACCAATGGGTTGCCCGACACCTCCTACTCAGGGGAGAGATACATCTTGGCCTCCTTTGCGGCAGCCTCAAAGGCCTTTCGCACCACCTGAGGGTCAATCGAATCGCCCTCCAGATCTGACAGGCACAGCGTCACCGCCTTATGCCAGCAGGGTCCTCTCCGGGTCCACGTTTTGAGCTGCTCAAGGGCTGCCCTCGCATTGTTGCAGCCATGCCTGACACCGGTTTCAGTCTTCACGAACACCGGAGGGACGAACCAATGGGTTGCCATGATACCTCCTAGTCAGGGGAGAGATACACGTTGGCCTCCTTGGCAGCCGCCTCGAAGGCTTCACGGACCTCTTGGGGGGAGGATTTGCCCTCGAATGCATCGACGCAGGATTGGACAGCCTTGGTCCACTTCGGGCCCTTTGTGTCCCACCCCATGAGCTCCTCGGCGGCTCCCTCGACGTGGCTGACCCCATTGCGAATGCCCGGACGTTTCGTCTTCACGTAGACCGGTGGAGAGAACCAGAGAGGACCCATAAGGGGGAACTTAGAGCGGCAAGAGCCCGCCGACCAACCCCGCTTTAGCCGCAGCTAAGGGAACGATGTAGGCCCTCGCGGGTTTAGAGGTGGCAGCGGGATTCTTCGTGGATGTGCAGCCGCTGTGGGGGGGTCCGTCGCCTCTCCCTCACTGGCGGCGGGCTCCTTTCGCGCGAAGGCGGTGTTGGTAATAGACACCTAGAAGCTTATACCGCATCCAATTTAGCTAGTTCTCATTGGGGGAGTAATGTCCCCTCCTCTTTTGCAGCAGCCAGAAATGCCTTACGGGCCTCCTCAGGTTCCATCTCGTCGAATATCACGGCCATGCAAACGCGCACCGCGAGGTCCCAGCAAGGGCCACGCTTGGTCCACTTCATCAGCTCCTCGCCGGCTTTCTCGGCGTTGTTGACGTTGCGGATGATCCCGGGACGCTCGGTCTTGACGGGGACCGGAGGGTTGAACCAGTGGAGAGCCATACGTCACTCTTTGTCGGCCCTATCAAGTTCCTCCAGCAAATACCTTTGCTCAGCCGGCAGCTCCCGTTCTACAGGCAGATTTAGCAGGTTGCGAAGGTAATTGCGGATTACCTCTGAGGTGATCCAGTGCCGCACAACTTTGGCAATAACCTTCTGTTTGGCTTTATCGATTTCAACCACATTCGGGCCTACATCTTAAAAGGACCGAACTGCACCTCGAGCGGATTTGTTCCTTAAGGGGGCCAGAATGTTTGATACAAAAATCTGGGCGGGTGATCGGATAACTGGCTCGCGCGAGGCCCCCCGCGCGCCCTTCGTTTCCCACTGGCGAGGCCCTAACAATCCCCGTCAGAGAAGTTGGAACCCAACATCGTGAGCCTGAGCCAGAAGTTACGCAGCCAGCAGCCGTTCTGCATCTATTGTGCCGGATCGGCTCGCGGCGTCGACATCGACCACGTGCCGCCACGGGTCTGTTCGATGGCAAGTGGCGACCGAAGGGCGGGAAGTGACTACCTGCAAGGCATGCCATGAAGGGACGCGCGAGATGGACGATGTCGCGGCGTTCGCAAGCCGTTCCTGCCCAACCCGACGACCGGGGGACAGCATGGTTGTCATTGGTCATGACGATCACCTGGGCGGTGCGCCAAGAGGGCTTGGGCACGGCAGGCGCACCGTCTAGGGACAAAGGCTGCCGATGCTTCGTCAGGATTGTTCCGATATCAGCGAGTCCGCTTCTTGATAGGTCTTGCGACCAGTACGCACGCGCGCGCGGCCACAGGTCGAGGCTAGGAAACTCACACTCGCGGGCGCTGGTTGATCACCGAGCCAACACGAGCGACCTCGGCTAAGCGCCGTGTGTCCCTCTTACAGGCTTGGCTGCTATATTATTGCAGTGACCCTGCCCGACGCATCGAGGCGACAACTGACTTGCGCCTGCCGGACTTCGATGCCACCTTGTCTAGCGTAGTCTATTCGCACCTCGATCGGCGCCGTGAGTGCGCCTCGACGTTGACGCAAGGCACCTGCGCTTACCGCGTGGACACGGACGGCGCCAAGCGGCGTCGCAGCGGACACGATCGCCGCGCGGCAGGCGCGCACCACTGCGGCTGGCGTACCGGTTTTCGCTTTCAGCGGTGCCAGAAACTCAGCGGGATAGCCCTTGGTGACCCGCTCGGACCCACCGTCACCAGGTTTAGAGGGCAGGAGGACGGGTGGCAGGACGATCGATTGCCTGGCGGTCTTGGGAGAGGCAGTGGCTGTGGTGGCTGCGGCCGGACTACCGGGAGCGGTAACCGATTCGTTTTCGGCGGCTGGATCGTCGCCCACACCGACATCCGTCGAAATCCCTCCGCCTGTGTCACCTACGGTGCCGCTGGCACTAACGCTTGCGTCGACTGAGCCGTCATCTGCGCCGACCGAAGCTCCAACGCTTGCTCCGCCTACACCGTCGACGCTCGTGCCCACCCCCACAGATACGCCTTGCGAACCGGCACTCACTCCAGCACCGACCCCGGCACCGCCAACATTGCCGCCTACACCTGCATCAAGAGCCGAGGCAGGCCCGATTGCGATCCCGATCGTCAACGCGGCTGCGACGTATTTTTTCATTATCATACTCCCCTGCGGCATACATTTCGCTCACTATTCTTCACTGGCCTAGGTCGAGCTTTTTCGGTGGTCGCGTTGGGAGCAATGCGGCGGGAAGAGCGATGGTTGACAGCAGAACAGGTTGCGGTGACTTTTGGACCTTCACTTTCTGTTTTTCCGGCAAGCCCGGTTTACGGACTGGTTGGAAGCCCGAACGCGATGGCCTACTTGCATGTGCACTCGCGGGGGTACGTGCTTTCGGCGCGCGCTCCACAGCCGCAGTGCGACGCTTACCCTTGACAATATCAATTGCCTCACGCGCGGCACTGAGGCTGCGGGCTAGACCGATAGCCCTTTCACGCTCTTGGTCCAGCGCCGCACTCAATTCTATCGAGTTCTGCTTTAAAGCATCGCGTTCCTTGCGAACGATGGCGAGGGCTCGTACAGCTGAATCTGCTCGTTCGCGTCCCAGTTCGAGTGCTTCTCGAGCTTGCTTTACAGCGGCCTCGGCCACCTGTCGGTCCCTTATGGCGTTGGCCTGCTCGACGGCTGCCAGATTTGCGCCTGTCTTAAGAGCATCGATCGTTTGGCGAGCCGTAGTAAGTTCTTGTTCCAAGAGCTCAACCTTGTGCCGCTCGTCATCAAGCGCTCGCTTGGCAGCAAGCTGAGAGACTTCCATAGAGGGATGCGCTCCAAGCGTGGCAGCCTTCTCGCTGTTCCAGAGACTGGCTTCGGCCCTGTAGCTTTCGATAACGCGCTGCGCCGTCTCCAGATCGAGCGCGAGCGCTTCGTCTGTTCGCTGCTGCTCTTTTAGGGCTTGTGCTTGCTGAGCCACCGTGTCTGTCAGTACGTGTGCCTGGGCGCTTAGGTCACGTGCGCCGCGCTGCATAACGTCTAGCTCCGCTCGTGCTGCGGCCAATTCGCGGCGCAAACCCTCCACATGCTCGCCGAGCGGCGTTTGCGCGCCCTCCTTGAGTGCCTGTGTTTCGCTGAGCACCAGCTCTCTAGATATATAGGATCCGAGCGCGCTCGGTTGCGGCTTGCCCGGTTCTTTGTCGACCTCGGTGTGTTCGGAAACCACGACCGACGAGCTGTCGTTAGCTGCGGCAACAGCTGACGCTTCGGGCGCCAACTGACTATTTGCCGGAGATGCCAACAGCAGAACGAGACATAACGGAACGAGGGATAGCATGGCGCTACACCCCCTGCCGCGTATCTGCAGATGATTCATCACTGAACCTCACCGACCGCGGCCTCACCGCTATTGTATTCTCCACTTATGCGCGCGGCGCTGGATCAATGCTAGTGAAGCACCCTCGGCAACGCCAAGGCACCGAATAAGGCGTAAAGCCTGTCTCCTATTTCCTTACTTATCATCATTCGAACGAACGGAACTTTCGTTCATTTACTCTGGGGGTTGTCTGAAACCCCGAAAGGCTGCCCTGCTCAAAACGGCTCTGTCTGGTCACTCCAGAGCCTCCAAGATACTGGAGGTCACGCTCTGGAGGAGGACGAGCCCCATCAATCGCAACGAGGATGTGTTTGCGATCAATCCGCTTGGCAAAGTGCCCGTTCTCGTTCTCAATGACGGTTATACGATCTTCGATTCGAGCGTAATCTGCGGCTATCTCGACGATCTCGAAAGCAGTCGTCGGCTCATCCCCGAAAGAGGGCGAGCAAAATGGTCCGCCTTGCGCCTCCAGGCGCTCGCCGGCGGCATGTGCGACGCAGGCATTTCCATCCGCTGGGAAACGAGCGCCGCCCTGAACATCTGCGTTACCCTGCCTTGGGCGCAGGCATGACGATGAAGCTCATCGAAATTCTATAACTTTGTGGAACGCGAGGTCGAATTCGACGCGCCGCTCCATGTCGGCCACATCGCGCTCGCCACTTGTCTAAGCTGGCTGGAATTCCGGAGATTGCCCGACTTCTTGCAGGGGAGGCCACGACTGACGGTATAGATCCTTCGTGCAACGCCCTTCAATGCGTGCCACACCCTACGACGGTGACACGCGAGATTGATATCGATCTCTAGGCTTTCGAAATCCAATATGCGTCGGCAACTAGCCAAGCGTTCTCGAGGCCATTTGCTGGTCGTCCTCGATGGTATTGCGCGAGACCAGTGACCTTGCCTCGCGCAGTCTTGAGGGCGGCCATCAACGCCTTTTCTTCGTCACTGCGCCTAGCTCCGCTGCAGGGGTAAAACCCGCATGGCATAAGTGATCTTACAGGAAACGCACGGCCAGCCCTTTCCAGAAGCATCATGAAGCCTCGTTGGTCTTCACCTGTGAACGGCAGCGCCATCCGACCCTTGTCGGACAAATTTGAAAGCCACCGTTCCGGCACGTGCGTCACTCCGGCAAAGGCGGCCACGACATCGAGGTTTGGCAGATCGACTGCCTGCGTTGCATCACCGGATATCACTTCTACATGGGCATAATGAGCAAGATTGCTTTGCGCTCGCCGGGCCAGTTCTTCGTCGATCTCATATGCAATCACGCGGCCTTCAGAACCCGTCAGTTCAGCGAGGATGGCGGTGAAATAGCCGACACCAGCACCCACCTGAAGGACAGTCTGGCCGGCGGCGACGTTCAGATGGTCGAAAACCAATGCCCAAAGCGACGGCAAGCCGCTGTTTAATCCGCGCTTTTCGTCAAGCGAGACCAGAACGTCGTGGTAAATCTCGTGAAGTGCGGCTGAAGGGCTGGTATGGACCGCCCCGATTTGCAATCTCGAATGGATACGCCAAGGCCCGTTGCCAAGGTACTGTTCGCGCGGAACCTTTGCGAAGGCCTCGATGACTGCAGGGTTGTGCAAGACAGGCGATGAGACACGCAGGTCTTCGGCAAACCACCGGCGCGGTTCACTAACATCGGTTCTGGTCGGCATGGAATATCGGCTCCCGGATTGCGCGTACCCGAGTCATGCTCTCAGAAAACCGAACGGCGGCAAAGGGTGCCTATCCTCGCGTCCGCCCTGCAGTCGAAGTGATTCGGAGCCGTTGGATCAGGCAAGCTCCGACTTGAGCACGATCATTGCAAGCTCGCGCCAAGTTCGAAATTAGGCCAAGACAGCGCTCGTGCATCCACGTCGGTGATCAGCATATGGCCCGGCGAGACTGTGATGGAGATCGCGAGTTCGGCACGAGCAAGAGCGTCTTGGGCGGTCAGGCTGCTCGCCCAGAATACAGGGATCTCCCCGTCCAAGACTTCGACGGCATCACCCCAGTCGGGAGCCATCAAATTTCGGATGCCGACCGTCGTGGGCTCTCCGACATGGATGGGAGACCCGTGCGCATGCGGAAAGCGCGCGGTGAGCACGCGAACCTTGTCGACTTCGCTATGCCGTATCGGACGCATGGAGACGACCATTTCGCCACCGAACGGTCCGACTTGGGACGTCTCGATCTTGGTGCGGAACTTGGGGGCGGTTTTTCCACGGCCGATACGCCGGAGTTTCACGCCTCGTTCGACAAGTGCGGCCTCGACGGTGAGCGAACTGCCGAGCGCGAAGGCCGCAAAGTCATCTTGCCACAGGTCGATGATGTCTGTGGTCTGGCGGATCATCTCGCCGAAGTGATAGATGCTGTACTGTGGTGCATCGGTCCGGATATCGATATCGCCCAGCGCAGGCAGAAATGGGCTGCCCGCACGGCTCACACCGACCAAAGGGCAGGGTTTCGGATTGCGGACACAAAACCGATAGAAATCGGCGGCAAAGCTGCGCGGCACAATCACGACGTTGGCCTGGAGCTTGCCGCGCGCAAGCCCTCCTGTATGCCCTTCATAGGCACCCATCCTGACGAGTCTGCGCAATCTGCCCGCATCGACCATTCGCAAATCCTCGTAGATCGGTAAAGTGATCGGGCGAGCCATGGCTTCCAACGGATGCGCGTTTCAACGACACGTCGAGAGCGCGTAAGATCATCGGCGGGTCTGCCGCTTGTCAAATCATAAGAATCTTTCCTCATTGATAAATCGTATTTATTGGCCGGCGAAGGATGGCACTTTTTATTAGCTTTTGCTCATATTTATTTTCATTGACACTCGCGGCAGCCGATCGCTTCTATCTGTCGGCTTGCCTCATGCAGGAAACCAAGATCGCGGTTCATGACTTAGGCGGGCTGACATCGGAAGCCAAATCGGCAGGCTACGTCCTGGCGTGCTGCAGCCGCCCGCAAGGCGACGTTTTGCTTGACCTGTAATTGCCATCCGCATCGCGGGTCAGCTTTTGCGTTCCATAGCCAAGCCATAGTGTTGCGACCGCAATGTGATTAGCGTTTCGGAGCCTGTTGTCCGGCTGCACGGGAGAGTTCACCGCCGCTGAACCCCTTAAATTAATTGCAGTTTACCTCATTCAAACAGACGAGGACAGTATGCAACCCCGCCCCTAGGGTAAGAGGTCGTTCTGTCGATTTGTTCGGGAGAAACTATTGCAAGTCGTGTGGAACCAGAAGCAAGTTCGCGATTCTTCATGCAGACACTATTGGAGTTCATGTGCTCGCATCCCATAGGGGGAACGTTGTCGAAGGACGAGTGGGGGAACAACGATTTTCTCGGTGTTACCGCAAAAATCTATAAACCCCATTCGGTGATATGCCGGCAGGAGGACGACAACAGTGAGATATTCATTGTAAAATCGGGCTGGGGCATACTTTATCAGGCACTGCCGGACGGAGAGCGGCAGATCATAGACACTCCCCTCAAGGGGGATGTCGTCGGTTTCCGTGGCTTGGACGGACCCCGTCTTGCGTCGCTGGCGTCCATAACCGAACTAGCTGTTTATGAAATTTCCAGTAAGGAACTGGTCGAGGCCATCCTGTCGGAAGGCCGAATCGGGAAGAAGATCGCCTGCTCTCTGGCGCGCCTGAACGCCATCCTTGCCGAACATCTCATGAATACCGGGCGGCGGAACGCGATGAGGCGTACCGCCCACTTCCTGCTAGAGTTGGAGGTGAGGCTCTCCAGGGTTGGGCTGTCGGCGCATGGAAGGTATGAGTGTCCTCTTGCCCAGCATGAACTGGCCGACATACTCGGCATGACCACGGTTCACGTCAACCGAACGTTAAGGGAGCTCCGCAAGGCCGATCTCGTCTCTTTCAAGTCAGGCCATGTAGAGGTGATCAATCGCAAGAAGCTGGTCGAAACAGCCGGATTCGACAGCGAGTATCTCAGGTAGCGGCTATCTCTCTTGAAGAGATTATCATGACGGGCGGCAACTCGGCCTGTCGCACCGAGGCCGGTGTGTAGCTGAAATATGCGCGGAGCCCCTTTTACTGCGGCAGATCCACGGGTGGGGCTCAAGCTAAATTGTTGAGCCATGGCTATCAGCGCGGTGCGCTAACCATGTCAACGGCACCTTCAGGAGTTCTGGTCTACCGCGGGAATCGCCGAAGGTACCAGCCGATCAACATTCGGCTGCCTGCTAGGTGAGATGGCCAAGTGGTCCTGTGCATGCGTCTTCAGGCGGATTGCAGCCCTTTTGGTCCGGCTTGGCGCCGGTTCCCTGAAAATTATGAAAAAAGCAACCTATGTTAGAGACTGCTTATAAATAAACCCTACACTTACCCAAGTTGGGTGTCTGCTGGGTCGGGAACTAAACAGGACGCAAATGGAGTAATCGAGCCTCGACGTTTCACAAGGCGCAATACCAAGTTTTTCAATGCCAGAGAATGCGGAAACCATATCGGCCGGCGCAAGGCGGCTTGTGTGGAAGAGCGGGTATTGATATGGGCTCCACAGCAGGACTGCACAATTACACTTCGGCAAATCGATCCGGAGTCCCGTCCGGTGGAACGGAAACCGTCCGCGGGCAGACAGGCAGGGAATGCCTCCTCATTCTGGACGGAAGGGCACTAGACCGCGAGTGTCTCGCATCGGCTCTCGTGGACCACGAACTCGGTATGGATGTCACCGCGTGGCGTTCCGTCGAGGAATGGCGCGTCGGAAAGAGCTCTGCCCCTCCCCTTGCAGCCATACTCTTCAACCTTGGCAGTCGGAAGGTTACAGATTATGGCCTCGCTGACGAGATCAGGCACATTTCATCCGAGTTCAAATCGGTCCCTGTGGTCGTCCTGGCCGAGACAGAAGACCTTGCCCAGATACTGACCGCTCTCGAATGCGGTGCACGCGGCTACATTCCGACCTCTGTTGGAATCGATGTCTGTGTCGAGGCAATCAACCTCGCGGCAGCGGGAGGCATCTTCGTGCCGGCGAGCAGTGTCCTTGCTATGCGGCACCTGATAGAGTCGGGCCGCCGCGACACGCAGCCTTTGGCGGGCATTTTCACGCTTAGGCAGGCCGAGGTTGCGCTAGCGCTCCGGCGCGGCAAGGCGAACAAGATCATCGCCTACGAACTGAATTTGCGCGAAAGCACGGTGAAGGTCCACATCCGCAATATCATGAAGAAGCTAAAGGCGACCAACCGCACGGAAGTCGCCTGCAAGGTCAACGATCTTCTCTCAGAAGGAACTCTGCCTGAAGAGTGAGCCCAAGTATAACACTGCCCACCTTGGGTGAATCCTGTGGCCATGTTCGGCTATTCGCCCTATCAAACATGTATTGTGAAAGTCGAAGGGCGGAATCGGCGGCTAATCGGCTGTCTAAGCAGGCTCGGGGAAGGTGTGTCTTCCTACCCATCCTATGGCCTCCTCGATCGTATCGAAATTCTTGTGCTGCCCGCTCAGCAGCCCGAATCCCGTTTCGAGGAACCATTTGCCTTTCGTGGAATATGCTTCCTCGTCGATTTGGGTAAGGACCGCCACCAATTGGTCGCGTTTCCACACCAGCACCCCGGATTCTCCGCCTTCAACCGTTCCGATCCGGACTTCGCTGAATGACAATCCAGAAACAGTCTTCGCTTGGCCCATTTTGATGAATTCCTCAGATTCAAAATGGCAATAAAATCCGTGAGCTTTGCAATTTGTTATCAAATCACGCAGTGAGTTCGAGCCGTTTGAGGCGATCTAATTCGGCAATCGACGCTATTGAGTACAGGCGACAACGCGTAAGGAAACCGGATCTGAGACGACCGCCGCCAATACAAAGGGCCGGGTCGTGGTCACATCGGCGCCGTCCACATGATGCGTGCGGTCTCCACCGCGCTCCTTCGCCCAGCCCGGGAACGATTTGAGCCCTATGCCTTGTTGATCGGCAACGAAGTTTGGCACAGGGATGCGCCAGCCCAAACGAAGATCTATCGCAGGTCATATTGGATGATCATCATCGAGAAAGAGGTATCCGTTTTGTGCTTCAGGCAGGTCATGCGGATGGTGAGCTGACTGAGGTTCTATCGTGTCGTTCCCCGTCGGGCCGTCGCCAGACGCTGGAGTAAGCATACCATGGTTCATTGCCCAAACTGCGGCCTGTGTTCGGTTGCGAACCCGAACCTTTCGAAGGATGGCCTTGACGTGTACCTTCACTGTAGCCTCGGCGATATTAATCTCGCGCGCGATGACTTTGTTGGATTCCCCTCCGATCAAGCGACGCAGAATGGACTTCTCCCGATTTGACAAAATCACTAGTTCTTCACCTTCAATCTCCACTTTAACTGCAGCGCTCGGTAACTCAGCAGCTACAGCATCATTTCTCAACCCTTGTCTGATATCTTCAATTACCATCGAAGTTTCCGTAGGCAACACGATTTGCCCTAGCGTAACCAATTCGAGAGCTTTAATGAACGTGTCGTAAGCAGCGACCTTTGTCAGATACCCGTTAGCCCCGGCACGAAAAGCTGAGATTATATTGGTCGTTCGACAGTGATCGGCTAGCGCAACGACATGGCTGGTCGGGTAGATCGCCTTAAAGTCTGCAATTTGTGCGAACTCAGCATCCGCATCAGTATCGCCGACATCTATGATGAGCAAGATGGAACGGTGCTGGGGTAGCGGCTTCTGCAGAAGATCGTGAACAGTCGCCGCGGAGAAAAGAATACGAAAATTTGCCGCATTCAGGGTTCGACTAAGCGCTTCTCGAAGCAACTCGCTCGGCTCGACAAGCACCGTTATGAAAGATTTTCTTGTCATCATCGCATTCTCGCTCGGCGCGATTGGGATACACATGTCGATTGGGATGCTCCAAAGCGCCAGCCGCACAGTTTCTTTTGTTCTTAATGTTACGCTCGGAAACCCTTACACCCAAATACCATCTTTAGGCGTAGGGCAGCATCATCGAGGCGTATCCGAATTCTTCAACCTGGGGCTTTTGGTCAAGGGCACGAGCTCTTGGTTTCAGCAGCTCAGGGAGGCGGCCATCGTAGCAAAGGACTGCGCGGCCGTGAGGATTGCCAGGGCTTGTTTTCCGGTGGGCGTGGTGGTGCCCCCGATCTGGCGGGAGAGCGTCGCGGTTTATGCGGCGAGCGGCGGGCTCAGGCGAGCCGCCCCGCGGCAGTCGACCACTCGGGGATGTCGCGCAGGGCCGGGTGAAGCCGACACTGACGCGGGCACGCTGATCTGAGCACACGCCGCACACGCCGAGCTTCAGCAGCTGAGGCAATGCGTGCCGCGGCCGATTTAGGGTAACGCTGCAAGGGATCTTGCTTTGTCGGGGCCGGAATTCTAGCCAGACGTGAGAGCCGACGAAAGAAACGCGATGCGGCCAGTTTCGCTATGATTACCCGATAGGATTGCCAAGACTGACGGCTTGGTCGCGTCGTTCTTCTGGGCCCGGACAACATAGTGGGAAACGGCCCAGCTATCCTGCCAATGCATGTCGGAGCCACAGAGACGCACGTCGGCAAACCAAGTTTCCGGCCCTCCGTTTCGTTCGATCGCGTTTGTCCTGTCACCATCGAGGAAGCTCTCCTGGAGCGCAGCAATCCGGTTGGACGAGTTTGCCCCAGATTCTCCTTTATCCGAATGGAGTGCCCACAAAGGGACAGTTGTGCTGCCGGCGGTGAAGGGTCACGATCCGGTCGAGCCTTGCTCGACCGGATCGGACGCATCGGGCGGGCGGGATGGCCACCATCGAAAGAGAAAGCCACACGCCATGGCCGTTAATACAGAATTCAATTGCGAGCCCGTCGCTCCCTCGTCACAGGCGGCCCAGCGCAGGGGATTGAAGGCCATCCTGCTTGTCTTCGGGCTCTCCGGGGTCGCCGCCTTGGGCGGGGCCGCGGCCAAAAACTTAGGGGCACTAGAGATTGTTTCCAGAGCCGTGGCACAGGTCAAGGAAGTCTCCCGACCCGTGATGCAGCCCGTGAGACAGAAGGTCGAAGATGCCTCCGCAGCCGTGATACAAAACGTCGAGGCGGCCTCCGCAGCCGTGGCGCAGAAGGTCGAGGCTGCCTCCGCAGCCGTGGCGCAGAAGGTCGAGGAAGTCTCCGCAACCGTTGTGCAGAGGGTCGAGGATGTCTCCGGGGCCATGATGGAGACGGCCGACGATGTTTCCGGAGCCGTGATGCAGAAGGCCGAGGATGTCTCCGGAGCCGCGGGAGCCGTGATGCAGAAGGTATCTGCTGTCATCAATGGCTGGCAAGAACAACCGGTTCAAGCCATGGCCGAACCTTCCCGTGCGATCGCGTCAGGACCGAATGCGGCGGGCGTGGCGTCAGTCGAACGGAGTGTCGAAACCAATGCCGAACTCCCCAAAACCCGCAGCAAGGCACCAAGCGTGCCCACCGGATACCTGTTTGGCGTCGGCGATCGCCTCAAGGTCGCGTTCTACGAGCGCGTCGAGGTCGAGGAAGACAAGTGGGGGCGCGCGCCCTCGGCCTTGCGCGGCATCCTGCAGCGTCCGGAACTGAGCGGCGAATATATTATCCAAGAGGACGGCACGATTTCCGTGCCCTTGCTTGGCTCCATTCCGGTCGCCAACAGGTCTACGCAACAGGTACAGGCCGACCTGGTGGAAACCTTCAATCAACTGCTGGGCCGCGAGGGACTGGTCAACGTCCTGCCGCTGGAACGCCCGCCCATCTACGTGCTGGGGCCGGTCAAGAATCCAGGCTCGTTCAAGTACGCGGCCGGCATGACCGTCCTGCACGCGATCGCGCTAGCAGGCGGACTGGACCGGGCCGAGGGCGAGCCGTGGCAGAAGATCGAAGCCGTACGCGAGATCCAGAAGCGGAGCGGGGCAATCGACGCCATGTTGAAGTTGCTCGCGCGCGCGGCCGTGCTGAAGGCCGAGCGCGACGGTACGAGACCCACAATCCCGCGCCAGTTGCTGGAGCTGGCCGGCGCGACCGAAGCTGCCAAACTCGTCAACGAGCAGAGCGACCGGCGCAAGGCCGTCGCCACGGCCCGCAAGGATCGTGAGCGCGCGACCCTGCGTGCGCTGGACGCGGCCAAGCAGGACGTTGTCGCGTATGGGCGCATGGAGTCGCTCAACGAACTCATCAAGCTGCGCCAGGAGCGCGTCAACAGCATGCGCGCGCTCGTGGACCGCAAAGTTGTCAGCATGACCGTGATGGATCAAGTCCAGGGCGAATTGTCCGACGCGGAACAGCGCCGGCAGGACGCCCTCAACCAGTACGCGGCCGCCAAGCAGCGCCTCGCTTCGCTGGAGTCTGAGGTGTTGCGGACCAGGGCCGACCTCAGGATCGATCTGGAGGTCGAGATCGAGACCATGGAGAGTCAGATCGCGGCCAATCAGCGCGAGTTGAACGCCAGCGAAGGCGTCCTGTACACGATGCCGGTGACCCGCGCCCAGTTTGCGAAGGACGCAAACAGCGCAACTTATCAAATCGTGCGGCAATCGGTTGCCGGGCCGGTCAGCATCGAGACCGTTGGGATGACCCTGTTAAAGCCAGGCGACCTCGTCAACATCATCATAGGCGAAAGCGAGCCAAGAGAGCCGGCCGGTTCGTCGGTCCCAACCGTGTCGCCGAGCTGCGAGAGCTTGCCGGCAGCGTGCAATCCCAACGATGTCGAGCCTGCCCGCGTGGTGAGGGAGGAGAGGATCGGTCCGAATTGACGCCCGGCAAGGACATTGGTCTGCATTGCTGGTCTGCGTGGATGAACTCGTCGGCACGAAGTGGGAAGCGCGAACCGACCACTCGCCGTCGCCGACAGCTTGAACCGATTCATGATCGAGCATGTCCGCCTCCGCTTGCATGTCGGCCTCCGCTCAGGAGTTCGGATCACTGACAAAGTTGCAGTGAGATGACATCGAACGGGATGCAGGTGCCAATCAAGGGGGATTGGTCAAAGATCTCGGAATTTTGTCACGACGCGCGTACGCCCGAGCGAAATTTGCGCACTATCAAATCGAGAAGGCTCTGGCTACTCAGCTGCTGAATTCAGATCAAGACGCTCGGCTCAGCCTCCATGCTAAAGTGTACAGCAAGCTTTTTTGTCCAGAAAGGCGCGCGTTTCGGCGAATTGGGGGCCGGTTATTGTAAGCTTAGCCTTAGCATGTGCAATAATTGCTCATCAGATGCAATCGACGTAACTGACGCGTTACCGCCACCTGGGAGAAGCCTGTCAATTTTCGATTTGTCAAGATCGATGGTATCCATCTACATTTCGCCGATAATAGTCTTGATTTTGTGTTTAGTGGTCGGTTGATGGAGCACCTCCACCCCGACGACGCAGTAAGGCAGCTTTCGCAGCTATACCGTGTTCTTGTACCTGGCGGTGCCTACTATTGCATCACTACACACGCGGTCACGGGTCCTCACGACATTCGGTATACTTTGACAAAGTTGCATGTGGATTCCACCTGAAGGAATATAGCTACCGTGAGCTGTCACGCGCGTTTACGGGGATTGGCCTCGAAAGCAGGCTGTGCTGTTCGGCCATGGGGCGTTAATGAGCTCGTTGCTGCCAACAACGCTGTCGATACCGCCAAGTTCAGCCTGCTCCCCAACGAACTGCGCTTGCCGCCAAGCGAAGTTGTGGGATCGAGATTCCCATCATGTCGAGACCAATCCTGCCCATCCGACGAATACGCCATAAAAGCGTTGTATCGGACGCCAGTGATCGGTTGTAAGATGCTTCAGCAAGCGACCATTCATCACAGGCAACTTTGACGGGGTCATTGTAGTATGTCCGGATTTTCTCGACCCCCATTCCGGGTGTGGCTAACCATGTCGGAATATGATGGCGTAACCGATCAACGTCGGTTAGCACTTTATTGAGACCGGTACCCGCCGCCGGATCGCTGGTAGCAAAACTGTCACCAACCAATACCAGACCGGGTTGCTGTTCGTGATTCTGCGCGGCGTAAAGATCAACGGGTCGAATCTGAATATCGCTTGACACGACAGCATCACCAAGGAGACGCTTCAATCGGGGCATTACCGCATACAATGCAGATAACGGCGATGTGCGCACTTCCTGACACCACGGATGGCGTATATCACCATGGTAGACGAACACATTGGCGCGCATTCTTGAACCAATCGGAAACATGCTCACATAACCCATGGGCCCTGGCTTTTCCGCAAAATACGTTAAAGCTTGAAATTTGAAACCAGCTTTAGAGGTGAGATCAAAACCAACACTGATCGAGTGGCATTTACTGATCTCGGATCGAGTGATCGCACCCCGGACGACATTGTTTAAGCCGGTCGCCACCACAATCAATCGGGTCGACCATGTGTCACCATTTGACAGGGTAACTTTCTGCCGGTCGGAGCTCGTCGTTATTTTGGTCACTTTAGCGCAGATGAATTGGACACTATCTGGAATCTGGCGGCGAATAACATTTACCAAATCCTGATAAGCCATCCCATATTCGCAAGGCTCGCCGTGTTTCCCATGCTTTTTACCGATGACATAACCGTGACGGGCCACCGATATCTCAGTCATCGGTGTCGCAGCCGCCAATACGGCATCCGCCAGCCCGGTTTTTTTGAGCAAGTCGACTTGATCGTCATCGAGTTTTTCGCAGCGAAACTCCACTGGATAGACTTGATGGATATCAACAAGGATGGTCGAAATCTCCATCCGGCCAAGCATCGCAGCGGCTAACGAGCCGGCGGTACCACCCCCGAGGACCGCTACATCAATATTATTCAATTCCCGCTCCTCCGCTCACCACTTCATTGACAGCACGATCATGACGGCACCAAACGGTGTCGAAGAAAATTCAAGACTCCGTCTTTTGCTGCAAAACCAAACTAGCGCGCTTGTTTATCACGCGACCAAACCGCGCAATCCACAGTTCGGTAAACAGCTTTGACGCAATCCCCTCCATCGACCCGCCAGTCTCGCGAAGCAACTTGAAGTGCTTCTCCTCAATTTTCTCGCAGCAAAAATCCTCCGCACAGGGATGATGCACGTCGATCAGGACGATCGAAATCCGGCTCGCCCGAGCGTCGCGGCGGCGATAGAGCCGCCCCAGACCGCCTCCTACAATCCCAATATCTGCACTATACATCATCGTCTCCCGCAGATAACTTAAATTATACCATACTTTTTTCGCGAAGCGCTATGATGTATCCCACACCAAGTTCAAACTCACGATCGTCCAGTCAGAGAAACATGCGATGCAAGGATCGTCTTGTCTTGCGAAAGACCTGCCGCAGCGGCGGCTTTACTAACGGCGTTTTGGCATACCATGTATGTATGTAATGAATCGCCATTCGCACCGCAACGACAATACGACCGAGCAAAGTTCTGCTATCAAAATGGAAAAACAGAAGCAAATTGATATCGGACCACGAAAGCTTATAAGGCTCGTCGCCGATCGTGAAATCGAATTTCTGAATCTTCCGGCCAATGGCATATTGCATCATTTGCTGAATATGCTGACGCCCGGGACTGTATTTGGCAAACTCCTCCAGATAACTCGACATCACCAGTGAATAACTGGAATTGAACCGGAGACCCAGACCCGTCGCCACCGGAATCCCATCCACATCCAGCCGCGTGACATGGATGACCTCGCGCAACCGAGGATTGGCGACAATCGCCAAATAAAATTCGCGAAAACCCGGACGTTCGAACATATCATGAACACCCATTCGGGCATAGCTGCTCCGTTTTTGTTCGATCAGCTTTGCAATGGTGCACTCGATCTCGGCCTGATCTTGCACGTCTACAAAGCGAATCGCGCCGCCACCTTGCTTGGCGAGGTTTTTGGCCTTGCGCCGGTGGGTATGCAGCGTCGAATTCGAAAACTTTGACGCATAAAACCGATTCCAGTTCGCTTCCGGGAGGGTTGCGACATGTCCGGCGCAATTAGCCAGCAAGACCGGCAACTCGAGAAAGGGATTAGGTTGAGAGCCGACAACACTGGGCATATTGTAAAATTCAACAGTGTCGAAACGAAGTCGAGGATAGTCTTGAATCGCCCGCATTATGTCTTTCCACAGGCGGCCGAATCGCCCAGGTTTCACGTGATCGCTAAAATTTATCGCCAGAATGGGCGAATTATAATCGCACAATTCCGATCCAAACCAGACCAGCCGGCGGATCAGACTATGGCGTTCGATCGCCAATGGTAGAATAAAAACCGCCACGCCGGTATCGTCGAGACCCAGCACGATCACCGGGATCAGTCTCTCTTTGGAGCCGATGTGGTGATACCATTCCATCTGCCAATCAAACAATTGGAATACGGTACAATCCGCATGCTGCTCTAATGTTCTCCATTGAGCTTCCACCGCGTCCATATCGGTGAAAATTTGCAGAGCAATATTCGCCGTCGTCATTGGGTGTGCCTATGTAACAAAGGTTTAGCCAGTCCTGCTGCTAGAGAATGTTCTGCTTGAAATCCCAAAAGGTAGCGTGCCTTGTCCGGGTCGCCGATCGAATTATAGGGAAGAACTTGCGGATGACTTCGCCCGCAGGCTGCTCCAGTCTGAAGAAGCCACTCAAAATGAAGAACAGTTGGACCCGCAGCGCTCCCGCCCCGATGCGGAAGTGCGTTTTGACCCACGGCCAGCCGAAGTGCTCGACGCCGACGAGTCCGATCGCGATGGCCCACCGGCCATCCAATTGCAGTCGACAATCCAGCGCCATAATCGGTGTCTCCTCAAGTCTGGAGCGGCGACGCGGTCGGTCGGTCGTGCGCGGGGCCGGCCGCAGAATCCAGTTTCATCGCGAAGGCCAAAATCAGGGCGGCACATGCACCCTCGATGCTGACCGCGAGCGTCCAGCCTAGGACCAGGCCTTGAAGTCCATCAAGCTTCGCCCCCGCGACCACGAAGCACAGCTCCAGCAATCCGCCAAGCGCGAACCAGCGAGATGCCTTGCGCATCCTGTCGCCCAACCGCGCCAGCGTACAGGCATGAAATTTGAGCGTTGATCCCAACAGGCTGAAGCCGAGGAAGTGTAGGCTCGAACCGGCGATCTCAGGATAGACCGGATTGAAGACCGCAAGGATCTCCTGCGAATAGGTAAAGACGAAGACGGCACAGGCCAGCGAGAAGAGCAATGACGCCGACAGCGACACAAGGATGTCGTGTCTGGATTGTTTCGGGCTTGTTCTGATCACAGGGAACAGGATCGTGGCCATGGCTGCTGGAATCAACGAGGCCGTGAAGACCAGCATCCACAACGGCATGAGGGCGGCATTTGTGATCGGCGACAGGAGAACCAGCACAAGGTAGGGCATGATGACGACTGGTGCCTGCGAGGCGACATCGAGCGCGTAGTGGTCGAAGACCTTGCTTCGGAGCGTATGGAGCAGCTGGAAATCGGGAGGCCCAATGAGGCGACGCGCACCGCCCCGGGTCAAGAGATCGACGCCGATACAGGACGCCACCAGGCTGGCCACCCAGCTCAGAAGAAGCGCGGCATTGGAGGTGTAGCCAGCGGCAGCGGCGACGGCGATCAGCATCAGCTTGAACGTGGAGAACAGCACCTGCCGGATCATCCTGCCGGTGCTGCGCAGGTTGCCGACGAGCGCCAGATCGACCATCGCGCAGAGTACGGTCAGGCAGCAGCCGAGGACGAACGTAACACCCTCGAACCAGCCGCCGATCGGCCCGGTCGAGCTGTTGAGGTACGCCTCCCCGAAGACAAACAACAAGGCCAGGCCGACCGCCAGCGCCACCCCGACGGATGCTGCAGCGGCCACGAGGCCGCGCCCCTTGCCGGGGTGCCGTACGATTTCACCCATCAGCAGGGTCCCGAGCCCGGCTTCGCCCAGCAGGCCGACGAGCGCCATCACGGACAGGAGGGCGGAGGCCTTGCCGATCACCTCCGGCGGAAACAGCCGGGCCGCGAGCCACCAATAGACAAACCCAAGACCGGCCGTTGCAATCGTTCCGATCGCCACAGCGCCGGAATTCAGAACGAGCGCGGCGCTCTTTTGAAGCTCTCGCCGGACGCGAATAATGGCTGTCCCCACGAGACCTATTGGCATGATGGCTCCCCCGAACCTTGCTGCGCCGGTACCGCTGACCTGCTAGCGGCTGGGCACACGACGTCCCGGTAGACCTGCTCGATCCGAGTCACGACCGCTCCTGCCTTGAGGCGCCCGACTCGGGCGAGGCTTGTCGCCTCCAGGCGAGCGAGCAAGGCGCGGTCCTGCAGAAGGGTCTGCATTGCGTGGGCAAGGACGTGCGCATCACCGGGCGGCACGAGAAGCCCGGTTTCGCCATGATCGACGAGATCCGGCATGCCGCCCACGCCGGTTGCGACGACCGCCTTGCCGGAAGCCATCGCTTCCATGATGACCGTCGCGCAGGCTTCGGGCCCGACCGACGGCAGCACCCCGAACAGTGAGCGCCGCCACGCATGCATGATGGCGGAATGCGGCCATGCATTGAAGACGCGAACGCTCGGCGGAAACTCTGTTGGCGTATCGGCGACCCGGCGCCCGATCAGGACCAGCTGCGGCGCCCGTTCCAGGCCGGCATAGGCTTGCAGGAGAACGTCAATGCCCTTGAGGCGCATCATATCACCGACGAACAGGATGAATTCATCCCGGGGTAGCTCACGCAGACAGGGATGTTCCGGGCCAAGCATCGCAACATCATCGGGCACAAAGTTGGGGATGATCTCGTAGGGGGCGCGGCCTTCGGTCAGTCCGGTGTGGCGCGCCACCGCGTGGCTCACCGCGATGAAACGGTCCACCGCGCGCCGAGCGGCAAAACTCGACGCCCAGTTGCCCAAAGTGGTCGCGGCTGCCTTCACCGCCCCGTAATGTCCTGCGGCGCAGGGCAGGCACTTGGCCGGCGCTGGGCCACTGCAGAGACGGGCGCCCAAATGCATGAAGTTCTTCTTGGCGCAGACAAGGCCGTAATCGTGGAGCGTAACCACGAGGCGCGCCCTACTCCAACCTTTGAGCAGCAGGAAGGACGCGTAGATCCAGTTATGGGCGTGGACTATGTCCGGCTCCTCCCGAGCGACCAGCCGCCTCAGGGCAAGCACCAATTCGGGATCTGGAAAGGGCGGTGCATGGCGCCGCTCGGGATCGGTGTGAAGGCCCGACAGGCGCTGGAGCGTTCCCTGCAGGCGATGCACGCGGACCGCGCCGTCCAGCTCGGTTTCAGGCGATCCAGGATGCATCAAAGTCCCGACGCTGACATGATGGCCCCGCTGCGCCAGCGCCGCGCCGAGATTGCGGACGTGCCGCTCCTCTCCCCCGATCACCGGAGGATAGAACTGTGATAGCAGCAGGATGCGCATGGTCCAGCCTCGTTCTAGATGCGCGGCACCATCGTCGAAACGCTGCGATAGAGCCGGTTGTCTTCCGGTCGATAGAGCCGCGCCTCGGCCGTCTGGCGAGTTCCCAAGACGGGCACCGGGATTTTCCGTGTCCAGGTGTCGCCCGGCGCGATGGTGAGCGATCGGAAGATGGCGAACGGCTGCCCATCAAGGGTGATTTCCAGGTCGAATCGCTGAGGTTGGGTCTCGGCGCTCCTGATGCCGACGGTGATCTGGCCGGACTCGCCACTGGCCGACGGCAACAACCAGAACGCGGTGTATTTGAATTCCCGGTAGGCCGCTTCGTCCCGGACAGCAACCGCGTAGGCTCCGGTCGCCACAAGCAGCGCTAGCATGAGCGCGGCCCCCTGCCAGAACCGGATCCGCGCTGGTGCCGGCCAGGCTGGCAGATCGGGAGTGTCGCGGCGCCCGGCCGCCAGCAGCGCCGCGGCGGCCGTCACGGCCCAGAACCACAGCGCCCACCCGAGCGGTGTAAGGAAGCCTGCGGCGTTCAGGGCAAAGCCCCCGGCAATGCCGGCGGCGAGGCTTGCTCCGACCGCGTAGACCAGGTGTTGCAAGGCGGAGGTGGTCCTGACACCCATGGCCCGCAGCACCACGTGGCCCGAGACGAAAAACACCATGGGCGCGCCCAGGGCAGTACGCAGGAGCAAGCTGTCGCTAACCGAAACGGCAGCCACTGCGGCCCCCGCCCACAGGCACGCGGCCAGAAGGTCCCACTTGCTACCAATTCTCATGCAATCCTCTCACATCGTAGATGACGATCCAGCCGTTGTCGTAGATGCGGGTGACGCCCTTGACGTCATTGAACTTGAGCAGCGCTGCGCCCGAGAGCGGAGTTCCCTGCTGGGCTTGCCACGGCTGAAAGTAAAAGCCGAGCACCGGCGGAGCCGTGGTCAGGCGAAGGTCAATGAGCAGGAAATCGATGTCGCTTCGCGCCAACGCCCAAAACTCGTCGGGCCCCAATGTCTCGGCATCGAATATGCGCGCGGGATCGATCCCTTTGACGATGGTGACTCTGACGTCCTGCCGGCCGTAACCCGCAAGCAGAAGACGGTTGATACGGTCGGTGGTGAACCGGTTGCCGGCACCGAGCCATTCCCTGGCCCAGAGTGCCGTTTCGATCCCCATCGGCTCGATCGATTCCTGATCTGCACCCACCCTGTAGCGCCCATGGATCGGATTAATCGAAGAACTCGTCACGCCGCCTAGGACCATGATCACCAAGGCAACGGCAGGCGCGATGCGGCGCCACCCGCGTGGCGCGCGACCCTGCCAGAAGTGGACGATGCTCACCGCGACGACCAGTCCAACGCCGATGAACACGAACGTTCCCATGCGGTTGCCGATTTCCCAGCCGGCGACGGTCAGTCGGAAGGCCACCGAGACTGGGAGGCCGAAGGCCAGCAAGCTGAGCAGCACGAGGCGGCTGTCGCGCCAGCGGCGTTTGAGAATGCCGTGGATGGGACGCCAACCGGATCGCGCACCGCTCGGCGCTGCCAGGGCCAGCGACCGAAAGAATCCCGTTGCCAGTCCGAGCGCCACCAGCAGGAGCGCCAGCAAAGTGGTGAGCCGCATGTAGAGGGCCTTGTCCGGCGCTCCGAGGTGCTCCGACGGCGGGGTGGGCGCGCCTCGGATCTTCCCGAGCAATGTGTCGAAGCCGGACTCGATCACCGGACCGAGATAGCCTGTGAGAGGGACGTCACGGGCCTGCACCCACAGGATCGGCAGGGCTATGGCGAGGATGGCGGCGAGACCCACGGCAATGCTGGTCTTGATCCGAAGGGAGTCTTGCCGGCGCAAAGCCTCGAGGGCCGCTAGCGCTCCGAAATAGATGGCGGCGAAGGCGGCCGAGAGGTGATGCGTGACCGCGAGGCTTGCCAACAGCAATGCAATCAACCCGAGCGACTTCAGCCTCGGTTGCCCGACGAGATCCTTGGACGCTGCTTCAACCGCGAAAGTCAGCAGGCACAGCACCATGCCGAGGCTCTCGTAAGAGAACATCGAGTCGAACAGGAAGAAGGTTGAGCAACCCATATAGGCCAGACAGGCGACGGCCGAGATACGCGGCGATCCGGCGATGCTTTCAAGGAACAGAAACAGTGCACCGATGAACGTGCCCTTAAGGATGACCAACAAGAGCGCTCCCGCCACAAACAAGGGCAGTCCCGTCAAATCGACGATCGCGGTCGTCAGGATTTCCAGGCCGGGGTAGCTTGACCCGATAGGAAAAAGCGGGTTGGACAGGAACAGCCGCCGGGCCGTGATGAGATCCTCGGCCGCGATCCAGTGCAAAACCTCGTCGTAACCGCTGAAGCTTGTCGGGGAATAGACTACCTTGCAGTAGAACAGGGCTTCGGCAAGCAGGAACAGGAGCACCAGGCGCTCACCCCTGGCTGTTGTCGGCCAGGCGATGCGAAGGCTGATCGGAGCGACCAGGAGAACGACACCGGACCAGAAGAGCGGCGCCGCCACGTCATAGTCCCGGCGCCCGGCTGCGTGCCCGGCCACGACCAGGAGTAGAGCCGCGGCGATCGTTAGGCATAGAGCCGCGATCCATCCGGAACTGGCGCGTTGCGATGGGGCATCGGCGCTGCCGTCGCGAAGGTCGGGACCGACAACGGCCAAGACGAATCGGATCCCGACCTGGAGCGGGTTGATCCTGGTTCCTGCGGTGAAATGAGCTGGCAACATCAGCATCATACTCTCCTCGCAGGAGACCAGGATGTCAGACCACCGGGGGGCAAGGGGACAGTGGATCGGTTGCCGAGGACATCATAATAGACGTCGCTAAGCGCGTGCGCGCAAGCATCCCAGTCGGGCAGCGCCAAATCCGGGACCTCCCGACGGGACTCGAGTTCCTCGGCCATCGCGGCGGCCAGCTCTCCCGGACCGGCGTTGCACGGGATCGCCCGGCACAGGCCATTGGTGGCCAGCTCCCGCAGACCGGACGTGTCGCTGACGAGGACCGGACGGCGAAGTGAAAGGGCTTCCATCACGGCGACCGGATGGGCTTCGTATTCGCTGAACAGTATGAAGAGCGCGGCGCTCGCCAGGAGGTCTGCCATTTTCTGCCGCTCGGATCCGGGGATTCCCGCAATGGTGACCCGCTTTTCGAGGCCGAGCGTCGCGACGAGGCGTCGTAATTCTCCCTCGTACGGGCCTCTTCCGACGATGTGCAGTCGGGCATCCGGTACCCGGCGGATCAGTTCGGGCAAGGCCGCAATCGCCCGGTGATGGCCCTTGTAACGCTCCAACCTGCCGCCCGAGACGATCAGGTGCGGATCGACCTTGACGCCGGGGCTCGCAACCGGCATCGCGGCACCGTTCGGGATGACCACAAACCGTTCCCGCGGCACGCCCATCCTCGCGCTGAAGAAGCTGGCTTCGAATTCGGAGACGCCAATCAGCCGCGCGGCCCGGGCCACTAGCGGCCGGAGCAGCGCGTGCTGCGTGCCGCGCATGGCGTTGCGCAGCCGGGAGGAATGCCCGCCGCTGTGGAAGGTCAGGATGAACGGAAGGTCCCCGCGGACGGCCGCCAGCAGCCCGATCGGCGCCACGAAGCTGTTGTAACCTTGGAAATGGATCAGATCCCAAACCCCGCGCCGGATGGCGGTATAAATGCGGGGCGCCACGTAGAGGTCCAGCTCCCTCGGCCAGGCCGGCACGCGCTGCACGCGCATGCCGGGCACCGCCTCCTCAACCGGCAGCTCCCCCGAAGGATCGGTAGTGAGCACGTCAACCGCGTGGCCACGCGCAGCCAAGCGAGGGCCGACCTCCTGGATGTGAGTTTCGATGCCGCCCATGAAGGGGTAGCAGCGAGCGGCAACCATCAGGATTCGCATCGGGGTTGTCCACCGTCATCACAGGCTGTGGCGCTCCGCCTGTGCTGTTGGTGCAGCCTCTCGCGCAGGATGGTTTTGAGGACGCGCCAGCCGTCCGGGATGGGGCGCAGGTGGCTCACACCGCTGATGCGCCGAGCCTCGAAACTTGCCACCTCGACGATATTGAGGTGGTTCTTCAAAGCTCGCACGTTGATGAGGGTCTCGATCTCGAACCCGTCGCAATCGCAGTTCAGCGTGGCGACGTGCTTGGTCCAGAAGGCTATGTATCCGTAGCATAGATCGGAGAACCAACCGCCATAGAGCAGCCGCACGAACAGGGTCAGGCCCGTGTTGCCGAACATCCGGAACAGCGACATGTCACCGGTGCCGGCGCCCTGGATAAATCGTGAACCCTTAACGAGATCCGCGCCGGCCATCAGCGCACTGACAAACACGATCGCCTCCTCCGGGACCATGGAGCCGTCGGCGTCCAGCATGACGATGATGTCGCCTGTGGCGGCCAGGAATCCCGCTTGCAGTGCAGCGCCCTTGCCCCGGCGGGGCTCCATGACAACCTTCACGTCCTCACGCAGGCGGCGCGCGACCGCGACCGTGTCGTCGGTCGAACGACCATCCACGATAATGATCTCATGCGCCCAGTTGGGGATGCGCGGCAGAAGCCAAGGGAGGTTCTTGGCTTCATTGAGCGTCGGGACGACGAAGCTGACTCGGGGCAGACTCAACGATCGCCGCAGCGCGAAATTGATCGGGTCAGGCGGCGATGCGGCACCGATGGGGGCGACAATGCTGGAAAGACGGGCGTTCATGGCAGCGCTTTGAGGTCGTACGATGGGACCCAGGGGGCGGGCTGAAAGCGCGCCAGGACTGCCGATAGGTATCGGGCGAGATGATGGGCCGGGTGATACGTCCGGTGCTCCGCATCACGCGCAAGCAAATGCGCGGCTAGCGACAAGCCGTGAGGGCCAGCTCCAATGACCGCCACATCCACGGATGCGCTTGATCCAACCATATGCGGACTCCCGGCCATAATAAAATGAAGATGAGATGAAAGAAGATCGGTACGCTTGCAGCCTCCCCCTAATCTTAGTTATGAATCTTAGTTATGCGAGCATTACTGATGCAGATCTGAAATGGAAGGACGATGGATGGTTAGGAAAAGACAATAGATGATTAGCTCTTTTGGGGTATCCCTTCAGGTATTTTCCAGCCCATACTACCTGCGCGGATAGTGCGGCAGCGGCACCGATCATCTTCAGCAGCTGTGTTGGCAGCATTGCCAAACCCGTTTAGACCTCTGGGGCCACCTTCAACGCCAGCGAGGACATCCATCGACCCGCGGCCGGCACTAGCTCACAAGCGACAATTTTCTACTGAGCGAACCGTGCGGAAGGCAGCGAAGATCGTCGGCGCGAAGAAATGAACGTCCAGACAACGCTGACATTGCCACTGGCCAGAAGCTGCAATGTGCAGGTGGGCTCGCTCCTTCACTCGGCCGTGATTTCCGAGCTTATTCTGTGCCCGAGAAGGGTCGGGCGCGCCCGGCCCTTCTCAGGCGGGGTACCTTGCGCTCGACCACCTGGCTACGGGTGGCTGACCCGGACGAGACCGCCCAAGAGAGGGACTGCCCACGCGGTCCCGAGACCCCACGCGGTCCCGAGACCGGCGCGTCGGGTACCAGCAAACGATAGGAGGTCGTGACCTCTCGCAAACCCCGGATATGCCCGAACAGGTCGATCACCTCCAAGCCAGACCGGCGGTTGTAGGTGTGACACCCCAACGCTCCGGACCAAATGCGACCGACCGGGGTCTGGGCAAACTCCGACGCCCCGAGCGCATCGATCTGGCAGAACGTCACCGCGCTGCCATAGCCGCGCGCGCAGTCTTGGACCGGGCGTAGCGTGCGTCCGCCGTGTCGGATGACGGCGCCTGCGGGGCGGCTGAGCCTGGCATCGATCAGGACCGGGTTGGCGGCATGGGGCGTCCAAGACCCGGTCAGGCTCTCGGCACGGTAGAGGCTGAGGACATCCCAAGACGTGGAGCTCCACCGCCTTGGGCTGACGAAAAACCAAAAGCCGCCCTCATGGCAGAGAGGCGTGGTATCGTAGCCCTCGATCCCCTCGATGAGGCAGGCCTCCCGCGTCCACCGGTAAGGGAATTCCACTGCCCTGTAGAGGCTAACATTCCTGGCCGTCCCCGATTCGGGGATCATCCAGATCTGCCCGTCCTGCTCGAACACGAACGGGTATGAGAGGTGATGCGGTTCCTCCAAGACGATCTGGGGTGCGCCGACGGTCCCGTCCCGGTCCGCTGCCACGACCGCAATGCACCCCCGGTTCTTCGAGTAGAGGTACTGTTCGACAAAAATGAAATCCTGCCCCTGGCGCCGGAACGGGAACGGGTCGGCAAGGTAGCTGTCGGTGCTTCCGGTGAGCACCGAGAAGGTTGCTTCGCCTTTGTCGAGCAGGCTCGCCGATTCATCGAAGCGCCAGCCAACCCCCCACATCCTGCCGCCTCTTGCCAGGACGTCCAAAAACCTGATCGCTTTCGATGCCACCGTGCCGGTCGCCCTTGCAAGGGCCGAGGATGCGCCAAGTGAAGGCACGGCCGTCCGTGAACCGGGGACACCGGACGCAGCTGAACCGGTTTCCTCGCGCAAGGCTTTGAGGATCAGCAGCACAGCGCAGGAGAGGACGCTGTCTAGACTCGCTGAGAACACTCCACGGTCTACACTGGCCGGACGGGCCATCCACGGCCGCAACGGGCGCGCCGTGTCGTGCAGGTCGACGAGAAGGTCCTGATCATTCGCCACGGCCGCCATGACGCCGATCTCGCCGGGTACGCCGTTGAAGAGCGGCGTCAGCACCCGCAGCCCCGCCGGGCGCGTCTCCTCTCCGCTCAAATCGATCACCACGTCCACTTGGTCGGACGGAGGCGGCGGCAGGGACCGCAGCGCCGCCTCGACGGAGTCAGTGGCGCCGTTCCCGCGAAAGCCATAGACCAGTCGTTCGAGTTCGAGCAGCAGACGGCAGGTCAACGGCAGCGGGCGGCGACCGGCCGCCAAAGCGCAGGAGACCTCGTTGCCGGGCACTTCAGCAAGCGCTTCTGCCAGCCAGAGGTGCCACCGAAGTAGCCGCGATGGATCGAGACTCAGGCAAATGCGCATTGTTGTTCTGACCGCGGATTTCAAAAGGACGCCGGCTCACAGCTTGACGAGAACCGCCTGCGGCGATCCGCCTTACCAAGACTCCGCCGCGGGCCCGCGGGCCAGGGAGGTAGATGGAAAGCGATGGCGCGTGTCACAGCGCGAGAATATTTCCCACCTATTACTACCGCGGGGACTCGCCAATAAGAGGAGCCGAACTCTTGGTTGGGAGCGATGTCTGACAGCACGGGTCCATACTCGAGCGACCGGAATCGGCCAAGCACCACTATGCCCGAACGACGCCCGGGCTGTGCGAGGTCAGAGGAGGTAATCCTTCGGGGCTGTTGCACTCGGCGCCCGGCGAGAGCCACATGCCCGGGTGATTGTTGGCTGGCAACGAGTGAAAAATAGGCTGCGCAATGCCGGACTGCGGGTGCTGGTGTGCGCGTTGCTGTCCGTTCCAGCAGTCGTGAGCGCCGCGGATGACCCGTCGGCAACGTCCTTCATCAAGACTTCCGAAACGAACTTCACCTTGGACGGCAAGCCGTTCTTCGTGACCGGCGTAAACAACCACTATCTGACCTACGGGTCGCCGGATGAGGTCACCCGCGTTCTCGATGACGCGGTGGCGATGGGCGCCAATGTGGTCCGCACCTTCCTCCAGCCGGTGATCGGGTCGCTCGACGGAAGCAAGCCTACGATCTGGGATTGGCGGCTTGAAGGCGAAGCCAGCAATCTCGCGGTCAAGGGCACGTACCTGCTCTACTGGGACCCGAGCCAAAACAGGATGGCGATCAATGACGGCGCCGACGGCATGCAGAAGGTTGATTTCCTCATCGCCGAGGCCGGCAAGCGACGCCTGAGGCTGATCATCGCCGTCCTGGATTTCTGGGCCTTCACAGGCGGCGCCCAGCAGATGCGGGCCTGGTATGGGAGCCGGGACGCCCCAGGCGTGCAGAGCCAGTACGACACCGACCTCAGCAAAGAGAAGTCGGAGTTTTTCTTCCAGGATCCGCGCACGAAGCGCGACTACAGGACCTGGGTCAGCCACGTCGTGCAGCGAGTCAACCCGCTCACCGGGCTCGCCTACCGGGATGATCCGACCATCATGGCCTGGGAGCTAATGAACGAAGGCAATGCGCAGCCGGAGGCCTTACGATTGGCTTGGACCACCGAAATGACGGCTTACGTGAAGTCGCTCGATCCGAACCATCTCGTCACCTCAGGGCACGCTAACGTCGAGTCGAAGCTATCGGATCTGACGATCCCGACTCTCGATTTCGGGACCTGGCACGGCTACCCGCTCTACTACAAGCTCACCGTCCAGCAGTTCGACAGCTTGATCACCGAGTTCTGCCGGTTGGCAGTTCGCGCCGGCAAGCCGGTGCTTCTGGAGGAGTTCGGCTATGCCCGCTCCAATCAGAACTTTGCCCAGGCTTACGCGATGTGGCTCGACACGCTGACGCGCGAGCGCAACTGCGCCGGCTGGATGGTGTGGCGGCTGGTGTCGCGGCAGGACAACGGACGCTATCCCGTCGACGAATATGACAAGTTCGATATTCACAACGACGGAGGTCCGCTCTGGAACATCCTCAAAGCCGCCACGGCTCGGGCGACGCAGACACGCGAAACCAGCCCGGCCTCAGAAACCAGCCGGCAGTTGCCATGACCGAAGCCTCCGTCGTGATCTGCGCCAACACACTCGATCGCTGGGACGATTTGAACGCGGCCATCGCGTCGGTGCGCCGCCAGACCTGCCCGGCCCGCGAGATCGTCCTCGTCGTCGACAACGATGAGGCGCTCTTGGAGCGCGCCCGGCGCGAGATCGAGGGTGTCGTCGTCACACCTAATACCAACGTGCGTGGACTGTGCGGCGGTCGCACGACGGGAGCCGGATTGGCGCCCGCGCCGGTCGTGGCGTTTCTCGATGACGATGCGATCGCCGATGAGCGCTGGCTGGACGAGTTGCTGATGCCCTACGCCGACCCGCGCGTGCTTGGCGTCGGCGGCCGCCTCGAGCCTCTGTGGCGCAAACCTGGGCCCTCGTGGTTTCTTTATGCTGAGAGCCGGCTTCCGGGTAAGCCGAATCCAGCGCGTGGAAGTCTGGCTTTATCGCACCTTCTATCGAAGAGCTTGGGGCAGACATTGGCAGCTCAAGTCGGGAGAATTCCTAGATGCGTATTCTGATGCTTGCGCAATCCTGTACGCCGATTGGCGTTGGCCAGCGGGGCCACGTCCGGAACCTAAGTATCGGTTTCGCCCGCCGCGGTAATGACGTTGGCGTTGCCACAACCGGTCAGCCTGGATCGAAAACCGGGCAGACCGAGCATGGCGTCACCAGCGAACGCCGGCAGGTCCCGCGCCCCCCCACGATCTCGGTGATTATCTGTGCCTACACCGAGGACAGATGGGAGCTGATGCTTCAGTCGGTGGCCTCGGTTCAGGAGCAGACCTTGCAACCCTGCGAGATCATCGTATGCATCGACCACAATGAAATCCTGTTTCACCGTTGTGCCGCGTACTGGGCTGGCTTCGCCGCATCCACCCCTCCGATACGGGTGATCCAGAACAAGTACGACGGGCACCTGGGGTCGGCCCGAAACACGGCAGCCGAGACAGCTGCGGGAGACATTCTGGCGTTCTTGGATGACGATGCAGCGGCCGACAAGGACTGGCTCGGGATTCTCACAGACCCGTATCAGGATGAGCGCATCGGCGCCGTCGGCGGGCGCCCCCTACCGGTTTTCGAGTCTAGCCGCCCGGCCTGGTTTCCCGTGCAGTTCGACTGGGTGTTCGGATGCGCTTATGACGGTCTTCCGACAAGCCGAGGCCCCTTGGCTCATCTTATAGGTGCCAACATGTCGGTGCGGCGAACCCTCCTTGAGCAGGTGGGAGGGTTCCACTCCGACAATCACGACGACATGGACATGTGCCACCGCGTGGCGCAGATCAAGGGTAGTGAGGCTGTCATCTACGAACCGGCAGCGACCGTCCGCCACTTTGTACCCGCCTCACGGCCGAGTTGGAAGTACTTCTGGCGCCGCTGCTTCTTCGTCAACAAGGGGAAGATCGAGGCTCTTGCCCAGATGGGCGACGCCGCAACTCTGGGTGCGGAAACCCGCTTCGTCTGGTACGCGCTGACCAAGGGCGTACCGCGAGGGATTTGGCAAGCCGCCAAGGGTGACCCCCACGGGCTGGTCCGGTCCTCGGCCATAATCATTGGCATAGGTCTGGCCGCGGCAGGCCACGCCGCCGGTCATGTCGAGCGGGCGCGGCGATTGCGCCGGCAGCGCCGACAGGCCACCAGGCAGGTATTTAACACAGCCGCGCGAGCCAATGGGCGAGAGAAGTGAATGCCTTCTTCGATAATCATTGGTTCGGGTCCGGCTGCAGCCGCCGCCGTGTTGGCGCTGTCCGGGAAGTCTGACGAGAAGATAACTGTGTTCGATCCGGGCACCGTGCTGGACGTCCAGACGCAAGAGGTAATCTCCAGGCTGTCCAAGCTGCGTGTCGGCGACTGGGATGAGGAGGACGTCCGCCGGATCGGATTGCAACCCAAGCGCGTACAGTCGGATTCGCTCCCTGAAAAGAGAAGCTACGGATCCGATTTCCCGTTTGTCAACAAGGGCCAACTCGACGGAGTCCACTCCCAGGGTAGAGTCAACTCTGCTGTGATCTCATGCGCCTACGGAGGGTTCAGCAACGTCTGGGGGGCCCAGATCATGCCCTTCAGCGCTGCCACATTCAAGAGATGGCCGTTCGGTTTCTCGGATATGGAAGAGCACTATCGGACGATCCTTGGTCACATTCCGTTCGCCGGAGAGTCCGACGATCTCGATGAGTGGTTTCCGCTCATCGGATCTCCGCACCCGCTTCCGCCGCTGGCACCGCGGACGCAGATGGTGCTGGCCAACTACGACCGGCACCGCGATCGTGTACGCTCCACCGGAATAACCATGGGGCGCGCGCGGCTCGCCTTCTCGGCGCCCGAATGCCAGCCCTGCGGCCTGTGCATGACTGGGTGCCCGCGGTCGCTGATCTACTCGGCCTCGCACAGCTTCGACCGCTTCAGGCGCAGCGGGAGGATTGACTACCACAGCGGGCTGCTCGCGGTTCGAGTCGGCCAGGAGGCCGACATGGCAATCGTGGAGGCTCGGGAGCTATCCAGCGGCCGGATCCAGCGATTCGCAGCCGACCGGGTCTTCGTGGGTTGCGGAGCTATCGGCACCACTCGGCTGATCCTGGGCTCGCTCGGATCGGACCAGCCGGTCCATCTTTCGGAATCGGCTCAGTTCGTTCTTCCAATGATGTCCGTGAAGCCGACTCCCGACCCACGTACAAGGCGCGAGTTCACACTCAACCAGTTCAACATGGTCATCGGCCGGGACGACGAAGGCTTCGACGTCTCACAGGTTCACTTTTACCCGTTCAACCACGCATACTACGATGCGCTGCCCGGCTTCCTCCAACATCCCGCCGCCGCCTTCGCGACAGATCGGCTGCTGAGCCGATTGACGGTAGGCCTCGGCTATTTGCCATCCTGGGCGTCACCCAAGATACGGATCACAGCCCAGGTGCCCGCAGCTCCTGATGAGCTACCCCGGATTACCCTTACTTCCGAGGGGTTCAGCGAGACCAGGGTCAGGGGCAAAGACGTGCCTCCGACGCTGCCTGACGTAATAAAGCGCATCTATAGGGCAGCACCTTACCTTGATTTGTGGCCGGTCACGTCGCAAATGCTGTGGTCGGGTGGGGCCAAGAGCTACCACTTTGGCGGCAGCTTTCCCCACGCTAGTGAGCGGGACGCCCGGAGTGCGACGACAGACCGCGTCGGGCGGCTGGCGCGTTGGGACCGGATTCATCTTATCGACGGTTCGGTTTTCCCAAATGTTCCGGCGACTACCTTTACGCTGACTGTGATGGCCAATTCTCATCGCATCGCCTGCGAGGCGATGGAACTGACGGGGTGAGCATCAATGCGGGTCGGCATCACCGGAGCGACTGGGTATGTCGGGTCCATCCTGCGTGCTACCTTCGCCCAGCAAGGGCATGAGGTCATCGCGTTCGCCCGCCCGAACCGGGCGACCTCCGCATCTGCCGCCGCAATGGCCGGCGTCGCCGAATGGCGCCCATATGAGATTAAGCGCCCGCCGTCGGGGCCCGCATTCAGCGACCTAGATGTGCTCATACATAGTGCATGGGACCTGAGTCTCATCAAAGCCGGCGATGTATGGGGTGTCAATGTGTCCGGCTCGCAGCACCTCCTCCGCAATGCCGCCGACGCAGGGGTTCGCCGGGTCATTTTCATCTCCTCGATGTCCGCTTACAAGGGAACCCGACAGTTGTACGGCCAGGCCAAGCTGGCGTGTGAGCGCACAGCCAGCAGTCTGGGAGGCGTCTCCACCCGCCTCGGACTGGTTTACGGCCCCGGTTGGGCCGGGATGGCCGGCGCGCTGCGCAAACTCACCAAACTGCCGGTTACACCTCTCATCGGGGCGCGCTCCCATCAGTTCACCGTGCATGAGGCAGACATGGCAGCCGCCATGGTGCGTATTGCCGAGTCGGACATGCCCCTGCCGGAACCGGTAGGGCTGGCCAACCCCGAACCGGTGCCGTTCCGACGGCTCATGAACGAGATCGCCGCGTCACAAGGCAGAACACTGCGTGCCGTCCCGGTGCCCTCGCAGCTTGTCAGTTGCATGCTCCGGGCAGGAGAGGCCCTGCACGTCCCCCTACCCTTCCGATCCGACTCCATCCTGGGGCTCGTGCACCCGGCGGCAGAGGTTCCCGGGGTAGGGCAGCTCAAGCAGCTCGGAATCAGGTTTCGAAGCTTCTCGCTGGACGGAGATCGACGTTAAAGATATGGGAGATTTGCCCAGCCCTGCGGGTGACAGCGTTTTGACACTTCCCGGGCACTGCAACTTTCACCTTCGTGAGCCTCCAGCACACAAAGGTCGGTTCGCGCTCGACGCGCACGAACACCACCTCAGCTCGTGAGGACGATCAGCGAGGCGCCGCCGAGTAAGCGCACCGACAGGTCCTCTCCGGCCATAGTCCGGACAATGCCTCGGGCGGCATTACCGAGGATGGCTGTAGTGGTTCTCCATTCGGGATGGATCTGCAGAATATCTTCCGCGGTCCTAGTGTACTGTGCGTCAATAATTTTAAAATATGTGTCGCGCAGAGTCGCTAGCGCCGTTGCCTGATCAAAGTAATGCAGGTGACCAACCTCCTTGCGTTGCTTAAGATGCTGACCACGTAGAAGTCCGATGACATTCATGTCAAGTGGAATATGGAACGCATAGTACCTTGATCGTCCTCTTAGTCTTCGAAGGAAGCCAATATAATCATCAACGTGCTCGAAAACATCGATGCACAAAAGAAGATCGCAATTCTCGCCGGTCTGAAAGAAGTCGCCGCAGTGAAATTTGAGGTTGTTTTTTTCTCGGTGTTTGGCCAAATTTATAGCGTAGGGAGCGATATCGTAGCCGATGGCTGTTGAATCACGGAAGATATCATGCCGAAGAAGAGCATCCAGAACGCCTCCCGTCCCACAACCTGTATCGACGATTTTCTGGCAACTGATGTCGTTGGCGCGCACGATCTTGGCGATGTTCGCGGCCTTAACACCGCCATCTTCGTCATGCCAAGTCGGATTAGCAGCGGCATAATCTATTCCGGTATAGAGGTCATTACTTGACATCATCTCTGCCACCTTTTGTGGTTGAGCCAGATTAAGTTGCCTCTTCAAATATTTCGGTGTTACTAATAGTTTCTTTTGGCTTGAAATCGACCAGCGATCGAGGTCGCTGCATGGCCACAAGGCCAGGTCCAGAAGGGGATTCTAAGTCGTCCTGTCGATCGCACTTCACATTTCGGGAATGGACGAATGTTAGGCAGCCGCACCGGTCTTGAGGTCGCTCAGGGTTCCTCCGTTGCCTCGGGGCTACACGCTACATGCGAACCGCGCATCTCAGTGGCGCAACCGGATAAAAGCAAAACCTAGCCATTACAAATGTAACGACACTCTCGATGGCGTCAAGCCGCCGGCGGCGAAGCTTCCGGGGAGGTCCCGTAAGGCACGCGGCCCATCTGAGGTAGCTCATGGGAATCCAACTCCTCTCGTTCCACAGCGAGGCTGACTGGCAGAAATTTTCGCCGATCAGGGACAAGCGATGCCGCATTGTCGGCTTTACGTTCTGAACGACGGTCAACCTGCATAGACGACCATGCAGCAAAAGAGCACGCTAATCGACTGTGCCCCAGGTGGAGCTTTGGCCACTGGCTGTGCGGTTCAGACTCGCGGCAGGCGCCACGCGGCGAGAACGCGCCGCGCCATAGGGGTCAAGTATCAGCCACTTCAACAAGCCGCTTAAGCGATCGCACTTCCCCTGGATGCGGTTGCAGGTTCGGCGCGTTACATGCAGGCACGCTGGCGTTTCGATTGAACGGCCTGTCGGCGCTGTAGGGCCTGCACTCGATAGCAGGGCCAGCTCTCACCTTCGATCATTGAAGGCGGATCATGTGGGACATCGCCGCCGTGGCGCTGGCGAGATCCCTCAGCAATACGTGTAGAGACTGCATCGGCCGCGCAAACGGCACGGTCGAACTTCGCAGCGGCAGCGCCAGCCATAGGTTCGACGGCTCGTCCGCCACGCAACTCGGAAGACATCCCGGCCATCCTTGTCGACGACCTCACATGCGAACGACCCCGCGAACACATGCGCTCAAACCGGCGCAACATTTCAGCCGACGGACACGGTTTTGGTAGGACGTCCGGAAGGGCGCTTCGGTGCGGCCGTTCGACACACGTCCTACATTAGAATGTGTTAATAAGTTCTCACTGAGCCTCATTCTCGCCGCAAATGGCAGTAAGCTCGTGTTAGCTCGATACATCGTCCTCGGATTAATCACTTCCCGATAGTATAAGACGGTAAGCGGGATAAGTCCAACGAGCAGAAATGCCTGCGTTTTACTTATGTCGCAGGCGTAATTACAACAAAAATACACAACTAACCAAGGATACACCGTGTTTTTACTAAACAGCTCGGCGGTGCCGGAAGAGCTGCGCTCGACTTCAATTTGGCTGCGGCTGGAACCGCCGAACAGCTTGCGTGCGCGGCAGCACCCTCGACAAAATTCGTCTTCGGATGGCGAGTTCAACGTTCAGCTTGCTCGACAATAATGTCTGGGCGAGGACTTCCAAATCTCCGCTACTTTGAAACTCCGTTCGCAGTGCCCAACTGCGAGCATGCGATCTGCCGCGCGCCTTGGCGATGCGCGGCAGTGGAATTCCCTGTTTTCAACACCTAAGAGGATCACTGAATGACTCTTTCCGCCCCCGCAGGCTTTGCCTCTAGCGATCTCGTCTTCGAGGAAAACTTCTCCGGTACGGCGCTCGACAGCGACTGGCATACCTACATCACCAGCAATGCCGCCAATGGCTGGCCATGGAATAGCAATGGATCAGGAGGAAGCAACGCAGGCTCGCAATATTATGCCGACTACGATGTGCCGAGCCAAGTCTCCGTGAGCAACGGGGCCTTGGATCTCACGGCGATCAAGCAGCCCATCAGCGGCATAAATCAGGGGACCACACAGACATACCCGGTCACGTCCGGCGCGGTCAGCAGCTACGGCAACTTCGAATTCAATGGCGGCTACCTTCAGATCAGCATGAAGGCGCCAAGCGGCGATGGCGCATGGCCGGCCCTTTGGCTGTTGCCCGGCCATGGCGCCGGCAGCAGCGGCGACAATTTCGAGATCGACATGCAGGAGGGCGGATTTACCGGTTCGGGGCCGGCGGACCAGATGTTCTCCTGGCACCTCCACTCGCCGTCAGGGTGGGTAGGAAACAGCATTGATACGGGGACCGACCTCACGGCCGGCTTCCACACGTACGGCATCAACTGGGTGCCCGGTCAATCGATCACCTGGTATCTCGACGGGCATCAGATGGCGCAAGTGACCAGCGCACAGGCGCCGATCCCGGATGAACCGATGGAATTGATCATGAACAATGGGGTCGCGAATTCGAACGTGACCGGATGGCATACGGCTCTGGATGGTTCGACTCCTTCGTCGATGCAGATGCAAGTCGATCAGATTCAGCTTTACCAGAAGGCAGGCAGCGGTGACACGGTGACGGGTGCTAACGTCACTCCCCCAATCACTGGCTCGACCGGGACCGAGCCCGTGTCTGGCACCGGGACGGTTCCTTCTTCCGGCAGCACCAGCGATGGCACCTTGTACGGCACCAGCGACGCCGATGTATTACACGGAACCAGCGGCCACACGATGATTGGCTATGGCGGCAACGACACCTATTATGTCGATAATGCCAACGAGAAGGTGGTTGAGGCGGTGGGCGGCGGCAACGACAGTGTGCTCGCCTCGGTGAGCTATGCGCTTTCCGCCGGCTCGGAGATCGAGCTCCTCGCTACCAATAACGCGTCAGGGACGAAAGCAATGACCCTCGCCGGCAACGAGTTCGCCCAGACCATCCAGGGCAATGCCGGCAACAATGTCATTAACGGCGGCCTCGGCGCCGACGTCTTGACCGGCTACGGAGGCCACGATGCCTTCTCGTTCAATACTGCTCTTGGAGCCGGTAATGTCGACAAGATCACCGACTTCAAGCGCTCCCAGGATACGTTCCATCTCAGCGATACCGTTTTTGCCGGGCTTCAGCCGGGAGGGCTTCCATCCAAAGCTTTCTTTATTGGTGCAGCCGCGCATGACAGCTCCGATCACATCATCTACGACAGTGCAACCGGGGCGCTCTCTTTCGACAGTGACGGGGCCGGCGGCGCATCTCAAATACAGTTCGCCAGCCTTTCCCCACATCTGTCGCTCAGCGCAGCCTCGTTCTATGTGACCTGAAGGACTACGCGGGGCTGCCATGGCCAAATAAGGACTGGATGAACAGCACCTCAAAGCCATGGTGCCGAACCGAAGTCAGCGTACCAAAGGCGGGAGCCCGGTTTTCGGCGATGATCTGCTCAAGCAAAAGAGATGGGGTTCCATCCCGATGCCATCGGGATGGAACCGCTCTAGTTGTGAGCTTTGCGCAGGTTGTCCATTCGGACCGAACCGAGGAGACTGGAGTTACCAAGCTTCGGGTCCGAATGAACATCCCAGACTGGCATGCGCAGCATCATCAGCTACTTTCTCTCGCCAATGATGCGATACAAGCAGGAAACACTGCGAGAGCGGTAAGAAGCCGGTTTGCAGCCGACGAAAGTTCGCCCTCCGGCTTCAACTCGAGAGCGCCGCAATCTTGTCGAGGCGATAGGTCAAAGGCGGGAAGCGGTCGGCTCGAAGCTGGATGACCATAGCCGGTTGTGGAAGGTCGAACTGCAACAACTCACTCGCGAGACAGGCCTTGCGCTCCACATTGCATCACCATCCGACGGGCACGTCGACGTGGCGCAACATCGAACACCCCTGTTCTGCCGCATCACGCAAAGCTGGCGCGGACGGCGCCTCCTCAATCGCGTGGCCCTGGTCGAGCTGATCGCAGTCACGACAACCAAGCGGACCCGAAGCGGGCGCGCGGTCGATTCCGCGGCCGACGAAAAACGGGATCAAATGAACGATGTCGAGATGGAGGCGCTCGCCATCTAAAGGCGACGCATTCATCCGGAATGGAACTGCACCATCCGCCCGAGATCAGTGGCAATTCGGAGCAGTTGACTGGTCCTAGCCCGAGCTCCCTTCCCTGCGCAATAAAGACCAATGCTTGCAGGTGACGCCAATTTGGGAAACTATTGACCAGCGAGGCCTCTCACGCGGTTGATGTGGTCCAGGCTGCCGCAGCTGAATGCGTAGCGATCTCTAGTACCAACCTAGTTCTGCTGGAAAACACAAGTGCTGACGTCGCGGCGCTCATTCCTGAAGCTCTTTGGCGCCGTGTCGCTCGCGGCATTCGGTCTGGCGAGTTATGCCATCGCGATTGAGCCTCGGTTTCGACTGAGTGTCACGCACTACAAGCTCCTTCCGCCGCGCTGGCCGACCACTGCCAAGCCCCTGCGCATCGTCGTGGTCGCTGACATCCATGCCTGCGAGCCTTGGATGCCGGTTTCCAGGATCGACGAGATCGTTGGTGTTTCGAATAGCTTGCAGCCCGACATCATCCTTCTCCTTGGCGACTACGTGATGGGCGTGCTGCCAGGCTATGCCACCGGGATCGTGCCCGACACTGTTTGGGGGAATTCTCTTTCGAAACTTTCGGCGCCACTCGGCTGCCACGCCATTCTCGGCAACCACGACTGGTGGCACGGTGTCGATAGTGTCCGCGCAGCCCTCGTCGACAATGGCATTCCGGTCCTCGAGAACACCGCCACGCTTATCCGTCAGCAGGATGGCCCAGCATTCTGGCTCGCGGGTCTTGGCGACCAGTGGGCCATGCAGTTTTCTCGCGGCGTGTACAAGGGCGTCGACGATCTGCCTGGAACAATGGCCGGAATACCCAACGACGGCAATCCGATATTGCTCCTTGCGCATGAACCGGACATCTTCATTACTGTCCCTGACCGTGTCAGCCTGACGTTATGCGGCCATACACATGGCGGACAGGTGCGCTTGCCATTCGTTGGCCCCCCATCATCAATTCAGCCTACGGACAGCGCTTCGCTTATGGGCATGTCGTCGAGGGTGGGAGGCACATGATCGTATCCGGGGGTTTGGGCGTATCATGGCTGCCGGTGCGCTTCGGCGTGTCGCCGGAGATCATGGTCGTCGATATCGGCCCCAAAACGTCCTCTCGTCCTGTAGACGAACCATCCGCTGTATCACGAGACCTGCCGTCCGCCGTTGATCGTTCGCACGAGGGTATTGATGGTTGTGTACATGCCGTATTCCCATCGCATCCAAGACGAACGCGGCACAGTCTATCATCCCTTTCTCCGACGGGCGGAGTCGGCGGATAGCTCTCGATCCACTAGAATGCCTTTTAAGAAGCTGAGCCAGGCGTCCCGAAACACCTTTCTTCGACACATTCTCGGGGAAGGGAAAACCTGAATGGGTACGGCATCTTGTAGCCCCATCCTTGTCGTTGGCGCCCGAGCAGAACGCATCTTGGAGCATGCAAATGGCCCTGGTTGCACGAGATCTCCTTTGGGCCATCGGCGAGCATACTCCTATTGGATGAGGCGGCGCGAACCAGCGTTTCAGGACTACTCAAATTCCTGAAGGGGCCTGCGCCCGGCAGCATGCTAGGACTGTTGCACGCAATAGCGGATCAAAACCGTGATCCTGGACATAGTCGGCCGAACCACGCCGAACACATTCCTCTTTGAAATCCAGCGTTCCGCGGTGGGCTGTCATTCAGCCGAGCCGAGCCGCAGATGGCCGATGGCCGATGGCGTGTAGGCAAGCGAAGAAACATACGGCAGGTCAATATCCCTGTATGGCATCGACCTCGATATAGAGAGGGGCTGCAATTCAGCCCCAGCTATAGACCGTTGCGGCCGGATCAGACGGGCTCGCGGGTGAGATAAACCGCAATTGAATTGCGCTCCACCAAGCGGGCCGCAAGGACACGGTGCTCGAAAGGTAACGTGGCCTCCGCCAGCCTCTTCAAGAGAAGCTCCGCTGCCGCCGCTCCAATCAAATGTGCCGGCTGCGCGATGGCTGTGATACCCTGGGCCACGAACTGCATCCAGTCGAGATCGTCGAAGCAGAGCAGCGAAACGTCTCCTGGAATCGCAAGCTTCAATGCGGAAATGGCCTCCAGAACCCCTGTCGACATCACACCATCGGCCGTAAACAGAGCGGACGGTGCATTGCGCATTGTCAGCAGATCGAGCGCCTCCTTGCGGGCTGCCTCGCTAGAATAGAGCGCCACGCGACGGATCAATTGCGGATCCGGCGTAATGCCCGCGGCGCGATGGGCTTCGAGATAACCCAATAGCCTCTGCCAGCTTGGATGATGGTAGCGAAGATCAGCGCTGGAGAGATCAACGTTTGCCACAAACGAGCCAACATCGTCGCGTTGGCCCGGCCCGAGTTCCGCCAATATTCCGATGCGGCTGTGTCCGGCCGCTATCATCGCCGCGATGCTGCTATGCGTTACAGAAACGTTGTCGACCACGACTGAATCGGTTTCCAGGCCCGCCACCATGCGGTCGAACTGCACGACGGGACAGCGAGCCGCGACTGCTTCATGAAGGTGATCCGGCTCGTCCACGAAGGTCGATGAGACAATTAAACCGTCGACCTGCTTTTCCAGCAGCAGTTGCACCGCCTCTTGCTCGAGTTCGGCATTTTCGTCACTATTCGTAACGATAACCCCGAAGCCGCCACCGCGCGCGACATCCCCTATTCCGCGCAGCACGCTGGCGTAGAATGGGCTTTCGATGTCGCCAACCACAACTCCGATAGTCTGCGTCTTACCGGTGATCAGGCCTTTGGCCAGGCGATTGGGGCGATAGCCCAGCGCAGCTGCCGCCGCGCGCACCTTCTCCCGAACCTCAGGACTGCTGTAGCCGTAGTCACCAAGTACACGCCCCGCGGTGGCGGAGCTCACCCCGGCCCGGCGAGCGACCTCTATGATAGTTGCGTTTTTCGACGATTCTTGAGTCACTCGGCAAACCCCGCCGCCCATGCGCACGCGTGACGGCGACCTAGCGGCAGTTAATCCCGCCCCGCAAGGCCGAACACCGCAACAGCCGCCGTTGCGCACACCATTGCAATCACAGCACCTCTGACAGAAAGCGCCGAAGACGCGGGCTTTGCGGATTGTCGAATAGATCCTCTGGTCGGCCTGCCTCGACTATCCGCCCCTCGTCCATGAATACGACCTGGTTCGCGACCTTGCGAGCGAAGTTCATCTCGTGCGTAACGACCACCATCGTCATCCCGCCCCGTCCGAGGTCGGCCATCAAGTTCAAGACACCTTTGACCAATTCCGGATCGAGGGCACTGGTGACTTCGTCGAACAGCATGATTTCGGGTTCGAGGGCCAGGGCGCGCGCGATGGCTACCCGCTGCTGTTGCCCGCCCGAGAGATTGGCCGGCCGATGGTCTTTGCGCTCCAGCAGTCCGACTTCATGCAGCCTCGCTAAGGCCGCCCCCTCAGCCTCCTCGCGCGACATGCGTTTTACTTTGCGCAGCGCCAGGGTGATGTTGGCGAGGGCGCTGCGGTCGGGAAACAGATTGAACTGCTGGAAAACCATGCCGACGCGCCGGCGGAGTTGGTCAGAGGTCTGTTTGTAGATGCTTTCGCCATCGAGCAGAATGTCACCGGCTCGACACTCTACGAGGCGGTTGAGGCAACGCAGCAAGGTCGACTTGCCCGAGCCGGACGGACCGACGAGGCAGGTGACGGTCCCGGGCTCGACTTTCAGACTGACGTCATGGAGCACCTGGACGGCGCCGTAGGCCATGTCGATGTTCTTGACCTCGATGCCGCCGCCCTTGAAGCGGGTGGGCGCCGCTGCGGGCGACTTCGCTGCGCCCGGCACGCCGGCTTCGGCAAGCTCGGCGACTTCCTTGAGGCCGCTCTGCACAGCGGTGATACGTTTGCCGACGCGCATGCGCGTGTCGATGTAATTGACGAGGTGGGTCAGCGGCACCGTGATCACGAGATAGAACACGCCGGCCAGCAACAGCGGCGACAGGTTGCCGGTCAGCACGGCCTGGTCCTGGCCAACGCGGAACAGTTCGCGTTCGGAGGCGAGCAGACCAAGGAAATAGACCAGGCTGGAGTCTTTGACGTTGCCAATGAACTGGTTGACCAGTGCAGGCAGGACGCGGCGGATGCCTTGCGGGATCACCACCAGGCGCATGCCTTGGCCATACGTCATACCGAGAGTGCGGGTGGCGTCGATCTGACCACGCTCGACGCTCTGGATGCCGGCGCGGAAAATCTCTCCGATATAGGCGCCGGCGATCAGGCTGAGCGCCAGAATGCCCAGCGGATAAGGCGATGGACCGAACAGATCTCGGCCCAACCGCGCGAAGCCTTGGCCAATGATCAGGATCGTGACAATAGCAGGAAGCCCGCGGAAGATATCGGTGTAGACTCGGGCAAGGAGTTTCAGCGGCCGGTTCTCTGAAATCCCCATGACTGCGAGGACGATACCGATCAGCGTCCCGAAAAACGTCGAGGCAAGGGCCAGGATCAAAGTGTTCTTGAGGCCGACCATCACCATGTTTGGCAGAACTTCTGCCATCGCCTGGAAATCAAGGAAGCTGCGGGCGAAGGTATCGAACCAGCTCATATCAAGTCCATCTATAACTCGGCCGGGCACCGTTGCTCACGGGCCCGGCCGGAAACGAAAATGAATACGCGCGAATTTACTTCTTGGGCAGATATTGATCCGGCATCGGAGTGCCCGGGAACCACTTCTCATGCAGCCGTTTCCAGGTGCCATCGTCCATGGCCTGGCGCAGCGCCTTGTTGAGCGCCTCGCGGAAGGCATCGTTGCCTTTCTTGACCACGAACCCGGCCGGCGCATCGAAGGACGGCACATTCATTGTTATCTTCAGGTTCTTGTAGCGCTCCACATACTGCTTGGCCGACTCATAGTCAGTGAAATGGCCATCGATCGTCCCGTTATTCAGCGCCGCCACCGCAGTGTTGTTGTCGGGGAATTTGACAATGTCGCCCTTCAGATTCTTCTCGGCATAGATTTCCTGCAGCGTTCCCTGGATCACGCCGATGCGCTTTCCGGCGGTGCTCTCATTGCTCGTCAGTGCCGGATCAGCCGAAATGATCGACAGGTAGCCGGCGAGATAGCCGTCGCCAAAATCCACGGTCTTCTTGCGCTCCGCGGTCGTGCCGATGGCGGCGACAGCGACGTCGAACCGGCCGTTGGCAACCGACGGCAGCAGCGCCGAGAATTCCTGGCCGGTGAAAACGACCTGTTCCTCCTTGAACCCGAGCCGGCGCGCCACATCGCGGAAGAGTTCAGCGTCGAAGCCAGTGAAGTTACCGTTGGCGTCGGTGAAGACATAGGGTTTCGCATCGCCCATGGTTCCGACGCTGATCACCGTCGGGTCGATGAGGTTGTAGGGGTTGTCGGCCGCGTTTGCCTGCGTTGACGAGGCCAACGTGCCAAGTCCTGTCAACAGCGCGATCGTCAGCGCCAGACCGGATTTCACAAGTTGGCGCCTGCTCGAATTCGTGTGCATGTCTTCTCCTCTTACGATTGGCCGAACTCGGCCCTGCGATCCCACTCGACGTCTCATCCATCAAAACGCTCTTAGGTGGCGTTTTGGCCAGATAGGTGAGAACGTTATCATTTCCTCTAGCATTGTCCATTTCTCGCGTCAATTGTTTCGGAGAATTTCGCTGCTAGACGGTTTTCCAGTCTTGAGCGTGCCGAGCTCCGCGAAGGATCTCCGGCGTCATCTTTCCTAACTCGATTGCTGTCGCATGGCCGATCGCCCCGTAGTACCGGCAGGTAGCGGCCGCGGCCTCCGCGGCATGGCCGAGAATGTCTTGAGGCGCCTCTTCCTTAAGCAGGCCGAATAGCGTTCTGGCGATGAAGGTGTCGCCCGCGCCCAGGGTGTCGACCGGTTCGACCAGCCGCGCCTGGGTGCGGTAAGAGACGGTGTCGGCGTGAAGCACCGCGCCAGCTCGACCGCGAGTCACAAGAACCCACTTTGAACCACATCCAAGGAGTTCGGCTGCGATTGCGGCCAATTCGTTGTCGTCGAGACCGTCACCCGAGACGGAAGCCAGATAGCAATAGGGCCCAATCTCGCGTCGATGTCCCGGTTCCCGCCGCGTAGAAAAGTCGTAAGACAACAGTGACTTACTCGATACAGCGGCAACCCACGGGTCTAACCCGCTGGACTGGCCGATGTGGACGGCCTGAAAGCCCGAGAGAAAATCCAGATCTTCTTGCGTCGGCGTAAACACCGAAACGCCTAGATCGAAGTCCAGGAAAATCCGATCGGCGTTGCGGTGACCTATGAAGCAGTAAGCGGTCGGCCCCTCGAGGCGCCGTAATCGGGTGACGTCCACGCGCTCCGACGCCAGTGCAGTGCGGATCAGGTCCCCCGCCCGGTCTTTGCCGATCGCTCCGACATAGGCCGATCGCCCACCGAAGCGGCTGACATAGACCGAGACATTGAGGCAATTTCCGCCAGGATACATCTCGCCGCGAGCAAGATAACAATCGACCACGTTATCGCCTATCGCGGCAATCTTGACCATTGCAGGACTTTCAGTTTAAAGGATGTGATAACGTTCGCACAATGGCTGCCACCTGTCAATTGTGCGCCGGCCCGCAGCTCTGCCAACGAGAAGAGGAAGCACATGATTTCCGCCCTGCCCGCCGACGTGGAACGCGCCCTGACCGCTACGGCGGGCAGGCGGTTTTCGCACCTATTCCTCGTGGCGTGCGGCGGCTCGCTCTCGATCATGATGTCAGGTAAATACTTCGTCGACCGTCACAGCGGCACATTCGCCTGCGACATCTACAACGCGGATGAGTTCGTCTGCCGAGACCCGCGACGGTTGGGACCTGACGCGCTCGTTGTCCTTTGCTCGCAGACCGGCACCACCCACGAAACTGTGCGAGCGGCCAATCATGCAAAGAATCGAGGCGCAACGACAATCGGCATGACGCTCGACCAGATATCGCCCCTCGCGCAGGCGGTCGACCACGCAGTCGCCTACCAGGCCTCCTACACGACGGGCAAAGCAATCGATTCAGCCTGCAGTAACTACGGCGTGCTCTATATGTTGCTCGCCGGCCTGATCGATGCTCGGGAGGATGCCGGGCTAACTGCCGATCTGCTGATGAGCCTGAGCCATCTTCAGCCGGCGATAGAGCGTGCGCACCGGACCTATGCCGACCGGTTTCAGGCCTTCGCCCCCCGTTTCGCGCCGCGCAATGCGATCTACACACTGGCCAGCGGTGCCAGCTATGGTGCGGCCTATTCGTACGCCATCTGCGTGTTGATGGAGATGCAGTGGTACGACTCGCAGGCCATACACGCCAACGAGTTCTTTCACGGCCCATTTGAGGTGGTGGACCGGGATGCTTGCTTCGTGGTCTTGCTGGGTTTGGACGAGACGCGGAGCCTTTCCGAACGCGCCCGCGACTTCCTTTTCAAACATGGAAGCCGGGAAAACATCCTGGTGCTAGATGGAGCGGAACTCGACCTCAGCGGTATGTCCGATGACATCAAACCCTATCTCGTGCCCTTGGTCTTCTTCGACACTCTATGGCGTTTTGCCTATGAGCTGGCCGGCCTGCGTGGCCGGCCGATGCTCGATGGCCGGCGCTACATGAAGAAGCTAACGGACTACTAGTTCCGCCGCGCTCTGCAGCGATCCAACAACTCCCAGCCCGGCTTCTGCGTAGAAGGATTTCTCGATGACTGCATCTGCAAAACCGCGCCAAGTCGTCGTTGTCGGCGCAGGCATCTTCGGCACCTCTTCCGCGCTGCACCTCGCTCGTCTTGGCTTTGATGTAACCATTGTCAATGACGGCGCGCCGGCCAACGGTGCATCCGGCCGTTCACTTTCCTGGCTGAACTCAGCGCGACGTGCCGACACTGCCTATCACCGCTTGAGGCTTGCAGGCATCGACCGCTATCGGACCCTGGCGGCCACAAGGCCGGAAACCGCGTCGTGGCTTCGCTTTGACGGCGGCCTCACCTGGGATGCGGATGATGAGGCGAACCAGATCGCGTCCATTTGCCAGCTGGAGCAGGAAATTGGTTATGACGCGCTTCTGCTCGGCCCTGCCGAAGTTGGCGCAATGACGCCCGGCGTCAATGCCAATGCAATCACCCCGCAGGGCGCAATCTTCAATCCTGGCGAAGGATGGGTCGACCTGCCCTCCTTGATCGATCTGCTACTCAATGAATTCCGCTCCCGCGGCGGCAAGCTTATCCAGGGCGCTGGACGCGTGCGGATAGATGCCACAAGTGGTCGCGCGCGTGGCGTCGTCACTGCCGATGGTGCGCCGATAAAGGCGGATGCAATGGTCCTTGCCGTTGGGCCTGCGACGCCTGTCATGCTTGCGGAGATCGGCGTCCATGTCCCCGACGCCACGCCGATTTCACTTCTTTTGAAGACCAAGCCGATCAAGACCGAGCTCCGTGCCGTGCTGAATACGCCGCGCGTGGCGGTGCGCCCGACGCCGGATGGCGCACTTGTTTTGGATTCGGCGTGGTCGGAGGAAGAAGTCGTGATCAACCCGGGCGGAACCTACACCGTGCACGACAAGACCATCAAAGGACTGCTCGACGAGGCTAGTGCCGTGCTCGACGGTAATCCGCGGCTCCAACTCGCTGCCTATGCCGTCGGCCCGAAGCCTATCCCCGGCGACGGCGAGCCGGTGCTTGGCTCAGTCGAAACCGTTGCCGGGCTTCACGTCGCCTTTAGCCACAGCGGCGCCACGCTTGGACTGATCGTCGGCGAATTGCTTGCCAAAGAAATCGCCTCCGGCAATCCGCACCCAATGCTTGCAACCTTCCGCGTCAACCGTTTCAGTTGACAGGGCATCGCGGCCGAGGTCGATCTGTCCAGATGGGCCGCGGGCCTGGGGAATCCTGGCAAGAATCGCTAAACAGCGAATTTCTGCCTCTTGCAGCTTCAACGTTGGACCGAGGGTGGTCAAGGCCAAGAAGCTGAGGTGCCCGGAGGAGCATCTCCAACCCGAATCCGAGCGTGAACTCGGCCGCGCCAGCCATCGAGATGAACACGTCCCGCGGCAGGCCGAAGGTCGGAAACGGCTTATCTTCGACCAGCGGGTAGAACTACTCCGGATAGGCTCGATGTCGCGAGGTCCTGGAGGTTGTAAGGTGGGACACGAACGTGCGGCGCGTCTGTCTGGCGCCAGTCTCGAAAGTGTTGGCGACTACACCGCCAGCGCCCCCCTGAGCACCGATGTCTTGCAATGGATCACCCAGCAAACATTCGTTGCTAAGAAACAACAGCTTCGCTTGGTAAGCCGACGCATTGTACCAGTCGCAGGCAGCCGCGCAACGGTTCAAGTCCGACCTTGACTGGAAGCTGGAGGACGAACCATCGAAGAGGGGCGGCATGTTCAGACACTCGTGGCCTTGGACGAACGGTAGCGCATTGCGGCTGAGCGCACCGGCCTGATGGTGCTGCGCGGCTACGCCTATCTCAAACTGCGCGGTTCGGCGATGCAGAACAGACAAAAAGAGCCCGGGGGTCTACCTTGTGGGAATCAGGTGCAGTGCTGACTTCCCGCCCTTTACCGCCGCCCCCGACAGCTTGCGGTCAAAGCTGGCTAGTTGGCCGCCATGCGCCTTGGCGAGCGCAAGAAGATAGGTATCGGTGACCTGTGCCGAGGTCAGGATTTTCGCAGCATCGATGTCGCCGGAGCCAACCAGGCTCACATCGTCGGGCCAGAAGCTGTGCCCGTGCAGAGCCCGCAACTTGGCAACGATTTGCGCAACGACGGCGGGCGAGCCGGGAGAATTGGGATATCTTTGGTTGCCGACGATGCGCAGGACGCCGTTTTCGGTGATGGGACACGTAGCCCATGCGGCGTTGCCGGCCTGTTCGAACCAGTCATGCGCGTCGTCATGGGCGACGTGGCCAGGATCGATCAGTGCGATCAGCACATTGACATCGAGCAGGAACGTCAAGGCAGTTCGTCTCGCAGGGCATTGACCGTCTCAAGCGTGACAGGAGGTGCATCCGGCCGAGGCGACAGTAGAGGAATCCCGTTGCGCTCGCCGCCGGCTTGAGGCCGGCGCAGCGAGCGCCGGGCGAGATCGGTGATGACCTCGCCGAGGCTGCGATCCTGCTGCCGGGCGATGGCCTTGGCCGCGACCAGGACATCGTCATCGATCGCCAGTGTGGTTCTCATGTCGCCCTCCTGGTGCGCATCAATCATCACGCATCATATAGAGCAGCAACGTCGGGTACTCAAGCGGTGCGACTTCCGACAGCGGTGCGACTTCGTAGCGTCGTAAGCAGATGAGTTGTCCGGATTAGGTAGCACACGAGTTGTCCGATCACTCGTAAGCGAGTTTGGTTTCCCTCACCCTTTGACTACCGACAAAGTTGCGCAGGGCCGAGGGGACCGTTATGGCCGCGCTACCTAAGGGACGTGCCTTCCGGAAGCTTATCAGCTCGGGAGACTATCGGCAGAAGCTACCGAGGCTGCAGCAAGGACCGACGCACCCTTTTGGATGCGTCGGAGCAAAGGTCTACGCGTGGCGGATCTCCGTTCCCAGCACCTTCAGGCATTCGCGGATGAACGCTGCAAGCGCCGTCCAGCCCTTTGCCGAAACCATCGTGCCATCCACATATGCCTCCGTTGGAGACAGGTCGATATAGGTGCCGCCGGCAAGCGTCACTTCGGGCTCGCAAGCCGCCAGTGCACCGACCTTCTTGCCACGCACGACGCCGTCCACCGCAATCAGGATCTGCACGCCGTGGCAGATCGTGAAGATCGGCTTCTTGGTTTCGTGGAAGTGGCGCACCATCGCCTGTACGCGCTTGTCGGTGCGGATGTATTCGGGGCCACGCCCGCCGGCGCAGTAAACAGCGTGATATTGATCCAGCTGCTTCTCAGCGTCGGAAAAGGTCTTGTTGATCAGCGCATAGTGGCCGAGCTTTTCGGTGTAGGTCTGATCGCCCTCGAAATCGTGCAGCGATGTTTTGATCAGGTCTCCGGCGCTTTTGTCTGGGCACACGACGTGGACGCTGTGGCCCACCGCTTCCATCGCCTGCTGGTAGACGAAGATTTCGTATTCCTCGGTGAATTCACCGGTCAGCATCAGGATCTTTTTGCCTGGCATGGTACTTCCTTTCCTGTGACAACGGCCGGGCGAGACCTGTACTCGCCTGGTAGGTTTGAGTTTCTAGAAGGGTGAATCGGGGAAGTAGTCTTCGTTGGCACTGGCCTGCGTGATGACCGTCAACGGCGGGTAGACATCGGGACAGTCTCAGTCGAACGCCAGCAACAAACGGTCGCGGGAATGCTCGATATGGCGACGCATCGCCTGCTCGGCAGCGGCAGGATCGGCCGCAGCGAAAGCGGCCAGGATGGCCTCATGCTCGTCAAGCGCCTCCTCGGTGACGCGCGAATGGAACATCAGGCGGAATATGTGGAAGTGGGTATGCTGGTGCGCCAGTGTCTCGCGCACGAGTTCGTTGTTGGCGAATTCCATGACCTTGTCATGGAAAATGGCATCCTGGCGGGCGAAGTTGGAATACCGCAGGCGCTCGTCCTTGCCCTCACGGCGCGCCATGACGCCGGCCGATGTCTGAAGCTGTGCGAGCTTTACCTCGTCCATGAGCACCGCTGCCTTGGCTGCACCATGAGGCTCGAGCAGCAGGCGAAGCTCGTAGAGTTCATCGAACCGTCGTTTCGTAATCTGCGGCGCAGCGCGGTAACCGATCAGATGCGTCTTCAGCACCAGGCCTTCGCCTTCGAGCCGGCCGAGCGCCTCGCGGATCGGCGTGTGGGATACCTTGAATTCCTTGACCAGGCTGTCGACGGTGATGCGCGAGCCCGGCGCAATCTTCAGGGACATGAGTTGCGCAAAGATCGCTTCGTAGACGTCCTCAACCAGGCTGCTGGAGCGCTGGATACGCCCGCCGGCGAGGTTCGCTTCGTCTAGACTGGGTAAGTTCATGGCCTGCATGTATTGCCTCTTGACACATTGAGTTGCTAACACGATGCTCCGGCCAATGCAATCCTATATCCTATACGATTTTATAGAGGATATCATTTGCGGCAGCTAGGAGACAAAGCAATCGAATTTGCAGTGGCCCTGCTGGAACAGCGTGCCGCCCTGGCAGCCCGTGCTTCCTCACCTGCTGAACGGACCGCCAGCGTTGCGGGCGATGGTTCGGCACGTCGATACGCAACCGCGCTGCGAGACGGGTTTTACATCGAACCCGGCCTTTGGGCCGAGTTGAACGCCATCTCGCATTCCAATCCAGTCATCATCACAGGATGCAGGTCATGAGCCTTTTCGCTGCCCTAAGGCTGCCGCGCGAAATCCTCTTCGGGAAGGGCCAACGCCACGTCATTCCGGTTGTCGCGGCCAGGCTCGGGCGTCGCGCACTCGTCTGCACCGATGAACGTTTTGCCGCAACGGGCCCGTTCGCAGAGATTGTCACGGGGCTGCGAGCCGCCTCGATAGACGTACTGGTGCATGATCGTGTGCTGCCCGACGTTCCTCGGGACACCGTTGCCGTCTGCGTCGAGGAAGCACGGAAGTTCGCGCCCGACATGGTGATCGGCATTGGCGGCGGCAGTTGTCTCGACATGGCGAAATGCGCCGCGTTGCTCATCAGTCACGGCGGTCAGCTCCAGGATTACTACGGCGAGTTCAAGGTGCCCGGCCCGACGCTGCCGCTGATCGCGGTGCCGACGACAGCCGGCACCGGCTCTGAAGTTACCCCGGTTGCCGTGATCTCGGATCCGGATCGCACGCTGAAGGTCGGCATCTCCAGCCCGTATCTGATCGCGGCCGCGGCTATCTGCGACCCTGAGTTGACGATGACATGCCCGCCGGGATTGACGGCAATGGCAGGCGCCGATGCGCTGACGCATGCAATCGAGGCCTTCACCGCCGCCAGGCGTGGGACCGATCCCGGCCTTCCGCAGAACCATGTCTTTATCGGCAAAACCGCCTTGACCGATCACTTCGCCCTGCTGGCGATCAAGCTGCTTGGCCGAAGCCTTGAAACGGCATACCGCCGGCCCTCTGACGAGGACGCCCGGGCCGACGTCATGATGGGTGCACTTGCAGCCGGCTGCGCGTTCGGAACGGCCGGCACGGCGGCAGCGCACGCCGTGCAATATCCGGTTGGCGCGATAACCCACACCGCTCACGGATTGGGTGTCGCCACCATGCTGCCATTCGTCATGAAGTACAACAGAACAGCCGCAGCGACCGAGATGGCCGAGATCGCCAACGCCCTCTGCCTCGATGGAAAAGGCCGGACGCTCGAAGAGTTGGCCGACGCGACCATTGGCGAGGTCAGTCGGCTGTTTGGGGCAATCGGGATCACCCCGACGTTGGCCGAGCTGGGGCTGCCTGCCGACAAGCTCGATTGGACGGCGGAACAGGCGATCGGCATCGAGCGCCTCATCAAGAACAATCCGCGGCCATTCGATTTGAGGTCCATGCGACGTCTGGTCCAGGCCGCCTTTGATGGCGACCTCGCCAGCTGCGTCATGTAAACAATCGGGAATATCGAGATGAACACGTTTTCACAGGTTCTGGCTGACGATCAGGGCATCAGCGACTTCCACACAATCTCGCACGGGCTGTATATTGGCGGCCAATGGCGGCAGTCCGCGGATGGCAGGGTGATTCCGGTCGTCGATCCTTCGACCGAGGCTGTCATCGCCGCTGTGCCGGATGCGACCGTGGACGACGCCGCCACTGCCGTTGAAGCCGCTGCCAAGGCAGCCCATGGCTGGCGAACAACGCCGCCGCGAAAGCGTTCCGAGATCCTCCGACGCTGCTTCGAACTGATGACGGAACGATCGGAGGCACTGGCTACTCTCATCGCATTGGAAAACGGCAAGGCCCTGCGGGATGCCCGCGGCGAGATCGCTTATGCCGCGGAATTTTTCCGTTGGAATGCCGAGGAGGCGGTTCGCATAACCGGTGAATTCGGTACTGCGCCTTCCGGCACCAATCGCATTGTGGTCGACTACGAACCGATCGGCATATGCATCCTGATCACGCCCTGGAATTTTCCTGCCGCGATGGCGACGCGCAAGATCGCGCCGGCACTTGCCGCTGGATGCACGGTGATCCTGAAGCCGGCCAGTGAGACCCCGCTTACCGCCTACTCGCTGGCCGCGCTCTACCAGGACGCGGGCGTTCCACCAGGGGTGGTCAACGTCCTGACAACCTCCAGTCCCGGGCCTTTGACAGCCGCCATGCTGGCCGATCCGCGGGTGCGCAAACTCTCCTTCACCGGTTCGACGGGTGTGGGTCGCGCTCTGCTGGCAGAGGCTGCCAGGCATGTGATCTCATGTTCCATGGAACTCGGCGGCAACGCACCGTTCATTGTGTTCGACGACGCCGATCTCGAAGCGGCGCTCGATGGCGCAATGGTGGCCAAGATGCGCAACGCCGGCGAGGCCTGCACGGCCGCAAACCGCCTCTACGTCCAATCTGGCATCTACGAAGCCTTCTGCGAGGGCCTCGAGAAGCGGATGTCGTCGCTCAAGGTCGGCGCCGGCACCAACCCGGACACGGAATGCGGGCCTATGATCACGAAAAAGGCGATCGAGAAGATAGACCGCCTTGTCGTCGACGCGGTCACACGCGGCGCGCGGGTCTTGTGCGGCGGCTCAGTCCTGTCCGGACGTGGTTTCTTCTACCCTCCGACAGTGCTTCGCGACGTGCCGGGCGACGCAAAGATGGCGCATGAGGAGATATTCGGGCCGGTGGCGCCAATCTCCAGCTTCGAAACGGAGGCCGAGGTCATCGCGCGCGCCAATGACACCGAATATGGGCTTGCTGCCTACATCTACACGCGCGATCTGGCGCGCGGCATGCGGGTGGCCTCCCGGATCGAGGCCGGAATGATTGCTCTCAACCGCGGGCTGATGTCCGATCCGGCAGCCCCCTTCGGCGGCGTCAAGCAGAGCGGGCTCGGCCGCGAGGGAGGGCAGCATCACGGCATTGCGGAATTCATGGAGGCGAAATACCTCGCCATCAGCATGTGAGCAGAAGAATGCAAGGCGATCCCTTTCGCATCCGCGACCACGTCGCGGATTTTGACGAAATCGTGCAGGACTTCGTTGATCGCAGCGAGGTCGCCCGCGCCACCATTGCGATGACCGCTGACGTGGCCTACGGACCGGATCCGACCGAGACCATGGACCTGTTCTTTCCCGCGGGCAAAAGAACGGCGCTTCCGGTGCACATCTTTGTCCATGGCGGCTACTGGAGAACGTTCTCCAAGCGCGACTATTCATATATGGCGACGACGATTACCCAGGCCGGGGCCATTGCCGTCATCCTTGATTATGCTCTGATGCCCAAGGTCCGAATGGCGAGGATCGTCGACCAGGTGCGCCGGGCCAAGCACTGGGTCCTGGCCAACATCGCCGATCATGGCGGAAGCCCGGCGGCCCTGACCGTCAGTGGTCATTCGGCTGGAGCCCATCTTGCAACGTTTCTGTTCGACGGCGAGCATACCCCCTCGAATGTGAGGGCAGCCCTTCTGCTGAGCGGGCTCTACGATTTGAAACCGCTCCAGGATTCCTTTCTCGCCGACGAGATTGGAATCACCGACGAGGAAGTCGCCATGTTTACGCCGCTCGCCTGTCGGCATGATCCTCAAACCAGGGCGGCGGTTCTGGTCGGAGCCAATGAGACGCCACCCTTCCATCAGCAAGCCGATCGATTCATAGCGGGCTTGCTGCGGCAGGGATCGTTGGTAACATCGCTTGTGCTCACGAACCGCAACCACATGGACAGTGTCAGAGATCTTGGCGTGCCAGGGACGGACGCTGCTGATTGCCTTACAGAACTGATCGCCAAGGCCCGCTGACTAACTCGGGTTCTCCAGGCGGTTTGTTTTGCGCCACTCCTCGTACTCCCCGCGGGCATCGTCATGCAGCGGATAGTAGCGTTGCAACGGGCCGCCCTCCATGAGCTTCGCTCGCGAGAACTCCTCCCAATCGTGATGCTTTTGTGATTCTTCGATCACCTTCGGGGCCATTGCGACGGGAAGCACCACCACCCCGTCGTCGTCGGCGACGATGATGTCGCCGGGGATCACCGTGACACCGCCGCAGGCAATCGGAACGTTGACGGCATTGGGATAGATGCTGGTTTGCACATGATAGTTTGGCGTCCAGCCGCGCAGCCATAGGGGCAGGTCGAGCTTTTCGACATTGGGCCGGTCGCGCATGCACCCATCGATGACGATACCCGCCCCGCCCCTGCCCTTGAAATACGTCGACATCATATCGCCGAAGACGCCCGAGCTCATATCGCCGCGCGCGTCGACCACGACCACATCGCCCTCCTGCGCGTGATAGAGCACGTGTCGGTGCAGCTGCGTCTCCGGATCGGCATATTCTCCTTCGGTGAAGAGGTCAGGCCGCTGCGGCAGGAACTGCAGCGTCAACGCCGGCCCGACGATCGACTTCCCGTGGTTTTGCGCCACCGGACCAACCATGTGCGGATTGCGGAAGCCCATGTGGCCAAGCGTGCCGGCTACCGTCGCGGCGCCGATCTCCCTTAGCGCGTCGATCAGGTCTTTAGGCGGCCGCATGATGTCGGAAGTATGCGTCATTGTGGACTCCGATTGAATGGAACTACCAGTTCGTAACAGAACCATCGCGGCGCTTAAGGTGAGGCGCTTCCCAGAAACGCAAACTCTGCGCCTGGACCGCAACTTCGTTGACCTCGACGCCGAGTCCCGGCAGATCGCCGACCGGGTAATCGGTCCCGTCGAGCCGTGGTTGCACGGGGAAGAAGTCGGAATTGTCGAAGCCCAGCTTTGTTTCGGGCGCCCTGGTCTCGAGCCACGCGAAGTTGGGTACCGCGGCAGCGAGATGCACGGTCGCGGCCGTGCACACTGGGCCAAGCGGATTGTGCGGCATCAAGTCCACATAGTGCGCCTCGCTCCAGCCAGCGATTTTCATCGCCTCGGTGAGCCCGCCGACATTGCAAACATCGATCCGGTTGAACTGATGGATGCCGCGCTCAATGTAGGGCAGGAACTGCCACTTGCTGGCAAATTCCTCGCCGATGGCAAAGGGGATGTCGGTCATCGTGCGCAGCGATTCATAGGCCTCCGGCGTTTCGGCCCGTATCGGCTCCTCGAGGAAATCAAGCACGCCGCGACCGAGCTTGTTGCAGAAGCTCGCCGCCTCTGCCACCGACAGCCGATGATGATAGTCGAGGCCGAGGACCACGTCGCTGCCCAGCGCCTCGCGCGCCTTGTTCAGCATACTCGCGGTAGCGCCGATGGACTCGCGCGGCTCGAAGATGTCCTTGCTGTTTTGCCCGAAGGGGAAGAAGCGGATCGCCTGCCACCCCTGCGCGCGAAGTTCGCGGGCGCGTTCGATGGCAACGTCGCCCTCGGCCTCGTCGCCGGTCGAGGCAAAGGTGGGAACGCGGTCGCGCTGCTTGCCGCCCAGCAGCTCGTAGACCGGCACGCCCAGCGCCTTGCCCTTGACGTCGTGAAGGGCGATGTCGATGGCGGAAATCGCCGCCTGAAGGACTCGCCCGCCTTCGAAGTACTGGCTGCGGTAAACCTCCTGCCAGATCCGCCCGATCTGCATCGGGTCGCGGCCGATGAGAAACTCGCGATAGTGCTCGACCGCGCCGGCCACGGCCCTCTCGCGACCGCTCAAGCCGCTCTCGCCCCAGCCGAAGATGCCCTGGTCGGTCTCGACCTTGACGAGCATCTGGTTGCGCGTTCCTACCCACACCGGATAGGGCTTGATGGCGGTGATCTTAAGCTTCTCAGTCATCCACGCCCACGTTTCACGCGCATTCGCCCTATCTCAGTTGGCCTTGAGGGCCATTTCAGTTTCGCCATCGAACAGATGCATCCGCTCCTGGTCGAACTCGAGCCAGATCTGCTCGTCGGGCGCGACGGCAATGTTCGGCGGCACGCTGACGTTGACGATGGCGCCGGACAGGAACGCCTGAACGAAGGTGACGTCGCCGGTCGGCTCCACCGTATAGGCTTTGGCCGGGACGCTGCCTGGCACCGCACTCTTGTGGAGCTTGATCGTCGAGTGACGTGCGCCGAGCACGACTTTCCGGGTCGTCGCTTTCGCCACCTTCTGGGCATTGCGCGGTGAGAGCTCAAGGCGCCAGCCCTCGGCGCCGGTCAACACCGTGTTGCCGTTTGCCGTCGAGGCCTGCAGCGGAATAAGGCTCATCGCCGGGCTGCCGATGAAGCTGGCCACGAACATGTTCACCGGATGGGCAAAGACCTGCGCCGGTGAATCGTATTGCTGCAGGTAGCCGCCATTCATCACCGCCATCTTGTCAGCCATGGTCACGGCTTCGAGCTGGTCGTGCGTCACATAGATGATCGTCGCCTTGAGGTCCTGGTGGAAACGCTTGATCTCCGACCGCATCTGCACGCGCAGTTTGGCATCGAGGTTGGACAGTGGCTCGTCCATGAGGAACACTGCGGGGTCGCGAACGAGGGCACGGCCAAGAGCCACACGCTGCTGCTGCCCGCCCGAAAGTTCGCGCGGCTTGCGCTCGAGCAGGTGCGTCATGTCGAGCACTCGCGCCGCTTCCTTGACCTTCTTGTCGATCTCGTCCCTGGGGAGTTTGCGCATCTGAAGCGGGAACGCCAGGTTCTTGTAGACCGATTTCTGCGGGTAGAGCGCGTAGTTCTGGAACACCATTGCGATGTCCCGGTCCTTGGGGTCGAGGTCGTTGACCACGCGCTCGCCGATGATGATGTCGCCCGATGTGATCGGGGTCAGCCCAGCGACGAGATTGAGCGTGGTTGTCTTGCCGCAGCCTGAAGGGCCGACGAGCGCAACGAACTCGCCGTCATTGACCGTCAGCGAAACGTGGTTGACAGCTTTGAAGCTGCCATAGCTCTTGACGAGATCTTGGAGGACCACGTGGGCCATCGGCAACTCCCTAGTGCTTGACCGCGCCTTCTGTAAGGGCGCGTACGAAGTATCGTTGCAGGACCAGGAACAGCACCACGACGGGCACACTCATCATGAAGCTGGCCGCCATCAGGCCCGGAAAGTCCGTCGTATTTTCCGAGAAGAAGCGTTGGATGCCGACCGGCAGGGTCAACTGCTCGTTCTTGGAGAGGAAGGTGTAGGCGTAGATGTACTCGTTCCACGCGCCAATGAAGGAATAGATTGCGGTGGCGATGATCCCCGGCGTCGAGAGCGGCATCACGATCATGATGAAGGCCTGGAACCGTGTTGCGCCATCGATGCGCGCCGCCTGCTCAAGCTGCACCGGGATATTGTCGTAAAAGCCCTTGAGCAGCCAGATCGCCAGCGGCAGGCCAAAGGTGAGATAGGTGAGTATCAGTGAGCCATGCGTGTTTATCAGACCGATCGCGCGCATCAGGATGAAGAGTGGCACGAGAAAGATCACCGCCGGGAACATATTGCGCAGCAGCACGGCAAAGAACAGGAAATTCCGGCCGGGGAAACTGAAGCGCGAAAACGCGTAGGCCGCTGGGACAGCCACGATCACCGAAAGGATTGTCGTGACGGTCGACACGAAAAGGCTGTTCCAGAAGAAGCGGAGGAAGTCCTGGCCGACGCTGTTCTGCGGATCGAGCAGTTTCTGATAGCTGGCGAGGGTAGGTTCGTCCGGCCACCATTGCGGCGGGAATTGCGTCGCCGCGAATCCGGACTTGATCGAGGTGATCAGCATCCAGATCATCGGCAACGCGGTATAAAGCAGCATGAACACGAGGAATATGCGCCCGGCCCACCGCCATCCGTCGACGCGCATGCGGCGACGGGTCTGGGCTCGAGGGGCTGTCTCGGCAATCGTGCTCATGCGCTCCCCTCTTTCCGCTCGTTGCCGCTTAACGCACGGACGTAGAAGTAGCCCAGCGTCATCAGCGTGAGGAACAGGAGCACCGAATAAGCCGATGCCACGCCCCAGCGTTGCCGTCCGAAGGCGAGCTCATAAATGTGGGTTATCCAGATATGCGATGCATTCGACGGCCCGCCGCCGGTCATGATCCAGGGGATGATGAAGGAATTGAAGTTGGCTACCGCGAGCAGCAGCATCGTCACCACTGAGACGTTGCGCAAGTGCGGGAAGGTGACGTGCCAAAAGCGCTGCCACGCATTGGCACCGTCGACTTTTGCGGCGCGCAGCAATTGGTCGGGGACTGTCTGCAGGCCGGCCATCATCATGATCATGGCAAACGGAAACTCGCGCCAGATATTGACGACGATCAGGGAGGGCAGCACCGTGCTGACATTGTCGATGAAATTCGGCGGCTGGGCGGCCAATCCGAGGCCGACCAGCACCGCGCCGATGATCCCGAAGTCCGAATGGTAGATCCACTTCCAGATGTAGGAGGCGGCGACGGCGCTGATGACCCAAGGGATGATCAGGACGGCGCGCAGGACACCACGGCCGATGAAATCGCGGTGGAGCGCCAGCGCTGTGGCAAACCCCAGGACAAAGGAGATGAAAGTTGACCCCAGAGTCCAGATCAGTGTGTTCCAGGTGACTTTCCAGAACACCTGACTGGTGAGGATGGTCGTGTAGTTGTCGAAGCCGATGAAGGTCTTGTCGCGGAGTTGCAGGCCAGGCGGTGTCTTAAAGAACGACAGCTCGACCGTGTAGTAGATCGGATAGGCGATGACGATGAGCATCACGGCGATCGCTGGGAGCACGTACGCGTAGTCCGCGCGATGCTCCCAGATCTTCCGTAGCGCGCCGGACCAACCGGGTTGCACTCTTCGGCGAGCCTCGGCCTTGCCGGTCACGATCGTCACTTGTGGCGTGCCCTTATTCTTCGGAACGAGGCGGCTGCGCCAGCGGCGCAGCCGGTCAGATCGTAGGTCAGGCTTGGACTAGAGTCCGCCCATCAGGTCTTTTACCTTCTTGGCCGCGTCGTCCGCTGCCTCGTCGACGGTCATCGCTCCGGTCAGGGCATTCTGCAGCATGTCCGGGATGATGATGTTCATGATCTCGGGGGCCTGCGGCAGTGCTGGGAACGGGATGCCGTATGGCAGCATCGAGGTCGTGACATCGAGGAACTTGATGTTGTCCAGACGTTCCTTCATCCACTTGGTCTTGAAGCCGTTGAGGTTGCCCGGATTTGATCCGGCGTAGGCCATCTTCAGCGACCATTCAGGGCTCGTCCACATGCAGATGATAGCTTTCGCAGCCGGCTCGTCTACCTTGCCGCCCTCGACATATTCGGGCTTCAGGATGTGAATGTTCGAGCCGCCGAACACGACGGCGCGCTTGCCGTCGGGACCAGTCGGGATCAGGCCGTAGCGCATGTTGTCGATGACCGTCTGCGCCTTGTCCTTGTCGGTGCCCGTCGCCTTTTTCTGCAGGTCGAGCATGACGTTGTAATCGGACGGGTGCGAGATCATCATGCCGAGCTGGCCGGCGACGAACAGGGGCTGGTTATCGGCCTGCTGGTTGGTGAGTGCCGAAACCGGAACCGACTTGTCGCGAACATACATGTCGTACGAGGCTTGCAGCGCTGCCTTGCTCTGCGGGCTATCGAGCTGGACCTGCTCATAGGTCGGGTTTGCCGTCGCTTCGTCGAAGACGCCGCCGCCATAGGCCCATAGCTGTGGCATGAAGCGGTACGGCGTATTGCCGGCATTCTTGCGAGCCACGAGGCCGTAGCCGGCAATGCCAAGCTTGTCGTGGATCTGCTTGGAATATTTGACGACGTCGTCCCAGGTTGCCGGAGCCTTGTCTGGATCGAGGCCCGCACGCTTGAAGATGTCGGCATTCCAGATGAACGCCATCGTCTCATTGTTGGTCGGAATGCCGTAGGTCACGCCCTCCCAGGTCACTGCCTTCATGGCGCCGGGCCAGAAATCCTCGGTCGAATACCCCACGTCCTCTGGCTTGAGCGGCTGCAGATAGCCCTTTGAGGCGAACTCGGTACCACCCAGGATTTGCAGGCGGACCGCCATCGGCGCGGCATTGCCCAGGAGCGCGGTGCGGAACTTGTCGAGAAGGTCGTTATAGGTGAGGGCTTGTTCCTCGAGCTGGATGTTCGGATATGTTTTGCGGAAGGTCTCGAAGAATTCCTTGTAGTACTGGCGCAGGAGGTCCGGGTCGCCCTCGAACACGCCCTGATACCAGAAAGTCAGTCGCCCCTTGTAGTCGAGCGGTGTGACCTTGGCGCAATCGGCCGCCGTGTCAAAATCCTGTGTGCCCGCAATCGAGCGCACATATTCCGGCGACCACTTGCTCAGGTCGACCGGCGGTGCACCCAGCGCCGATGTAGACGTCAGGGATGCCATCAAAGCAGTGGCGACAGTGCCGCGCAGGACGGCACTGCCGAGCGCAATTCTCGTCATAGGTATCCTCCCTGGTTCTCCCATGCCGCCCTAAAGCGGTCCTTGCTCGTTTCGATCGCGAGGATGCTTCTTTCAGCTCAGTGTATCCTCCCGATCGCTTGGTACGTTTTCAGATCATGGATTGCCTGTCAACGCGCAGAATCGTACATTGTTTGCGCAAGCCGTGTGTGATATCGGGCAAGGTATGTATTAAATTGGGGAGCCGGCCTTGGCCGAAATAAGCGATTTCAAAGCGATGCCACCGGTGGGGACCGATCCCATCGGGGCCTCCAGCGAGGGCGCCTCGCTTTATGAATTGATCAGGGAAGATATCATCGAGGGACGGCTCGCCGCCAACGAACGGCTTGTCGTCACCGATCTCGCCCGGCGTCACGGCACTTCGACCAATCCTGTGCGCGAGGCCCTGCAGTTGTTGCGCGGCGAAGGGTTTGTCACCTTTGTCGCCAACCGCGGGGCGCGCGTCCGACCCATTGATCAAGATTTTGTCCGAGATATCTACGAGATCGGTGTTCTGATCGAGCCAGCCCTGACACGATGGTTTGTGAATATGGCGACCGGCGAGGACATCGCCGAACTCGAACGTCTCCAAGGCCTGATCGAAGAGAACAATTTCGCCGACACATTCAGGCATAGTGAGCTGGATACCGCTTTCCACACCGTGATGTACCAGCGGCACTACAACCGCCACGCAGCCGAGCTTTGGTGGAAGCATCGCGAAGTGCTGCGAGCCGTGAGCCGTCGTTTCAATTTCACGCTGGCGCGACGTGCCGCGATCATGCGCGAGCACCGCGAACTCATCGCGCTTGTGAAGGCGGGAGAGGCCGACAAGGCGGCCGAACTCGTTTCCCGCCATGTCGAGGGTTCGGGCCGGCATATTCTCGAACAGATGCGAGCGCGCAACGCCGCTCGGGCCGGATAGAATGTCCAGTCCAGAACATCGTTAGCTGACCATTTTCAGGCAAAGGTAGTTGAGATGAAAATCACGAGCATTCGGCCGTGGCTGATCAAGTCCGATGCTTCCTACTGGGGAGAGTTCCTGTTCGTCGAAGTGACGACCGACGAGGGAGTGAGTGGCTGGGGAGAGATCACCACAACGACAAGGCTCGCCAACCGCGCTCTCTGCACGATCCTGCGGCAGATCGGCGTCGCCGTGACAGGCGAGGATCCGGCGCGTATCGAGCATCTCTGGCACAAGATCTTCCGCAGCTTCACCTACATGGGAAGCCGCGGCGCCGCCGTCGAATGCGTGAGCGCCATCGATATTGCCCTCTGGGACATCCGGGGCAAAGTCCTCGGCAAGCCGATTTACGAGCTGCTTGGCGGGCCGGTACGCGATGAAATCGCGCTCTACACCCATCCCAACCAGGCCAAATTCACCAGCAAGGAGGCTGTGGTCCGCGAAATTCTAGACATTGTCGAGTCCGGACACACTGCGCTCAAGTTCGATCCCTACCCCCACCAGGGCCGCAGCGCCGATGGCCTGCCCCGCGAACAGCGAGACGGCTACCTTCATGGCAGCATGACCCGCAAGGACGAGCGCGAAGCCGCCGAACTCACGGCTCTGATCCGCGAAACGGCAGGACCCGATGTCGACATTCTCATCGATGCGCACGGCCGCTTCGACGTCCCCACCGCCATTCGCCTCTGTCGGAGCCTCGAGGAGGCCGGCCAGATCGACTGGTTTGAGGAGCCCTGCCCGCCCGAGAGCCTTAACGCCCTCAAGCAGGTGCGTGAGAAGGTCAATACCGCCATCTCGTGGGGCGAGCGCGGCCACACGAAGTGGGATTTCGTGCCGGTACTCGAGAACAGGCTCGCCGACTACATCATGCCCGACGTTACCTGGACCGGCGGCATTACCGAACTCAAGAAGATTTCTGCGCTGTGCGAAGCCTACTACGTCCCGGTCTCGCCACATGACGCCGCGGGACCAATCAACGTGGTTGCGGGAGCGCAAGTGATGATGACCGTTCCCAACTTCTACAAACTTGAAACATCGGAGTGGAACCTGGGCAAATACGATCACCTGATCGACAGACCACTCGACATTTCGAACGGCAGCCTCAAGCTGTCGTCGAAGCCTGGTCTCGGTATTGAGATGGACCGCGACTACCTGCAGGCCCACGAGATTGAGCTGGGCTAGCAACACGCTGTGCCGGCCCAGGCTGCGGGACGACAAGCCGAAAACGAGGATAAGTCATGGCAAAGACAGGTGACGCCGACGAAGCGCTCAATCGGGTGAACGCGAACTCCAAGCCATCCCAGCTTCGCATCACCGACATGCGGGTAGCCGAAATCGTCGGCGCGCCGTTCACCTCAACCCTGCTCAAGATTTACACCAACCAGGGCATCGTCGGGCTTGGCGAGGTGCGCGACGGCGCCAGTGCCACCTACGCGCTGATGCTGAAGAGCCGGCTGCTTGGCGAGAACCCTTGCGACATCGACCGCCTGTTTCGCCGGATCAAGCAGTTCGGTGGCCACGGCCGGCAAGGCGGCGGCGTCTCGGCGATCGAGATCGCGTTGTGGGATCTCGCCGGCAAGGCCTATGGCGTTCCCATCTACCAGATGCTCGGCGGCCGGTTTCGGGAGAAGGTGCGCGTCTATTGCGACACCGACGCTACCGTGCCGAGCGGCACCGAGACCGGCAAGCGCCTCAAGCAGCGCATGGCGCTCGGCTTCACCTTCCTCAAGATGGATCTGGGGCTGATGCAGATCGCGGATGTACCCGGTGCGGTCGTCTCCCCTGCCGGTTCACTTGAAGGGTACCGCATCCATCCCGGCCGCGGCCCGGTCAAGACCATGGAGGAGCGGCGCGCCCGCAATGCCGCTTACGATTTGCATAACGTCCCCCATCCGTTTACCGGCCTCCACTTTTCCGACAAGGGCCTCGACCTGCTTGAACAGTATATTGCCGAGGTCCGCGATGTTATCGGCATGGATATTCCGCTCGCCATTGACCATGTCGGCCACATCTCGCTGCAGAACGGCATTCGGCTCGCCAGGCGGATTGAAAAATACGTGCCGGCCTGGCTCGAGGATGTGATCCCATGGCAGTACACTGAGCAGTTCCGGCAACTGCAGGCCGCCACTACGGTGCCGATCTGCACCGGCGAGGACATCTACCTTAAGGAAGGCTTCGAGCCTCTGCTCAAGAGCGGCGGCCTCTCCATTATCCACCCGGACCTGCTCACCAGCGGGGGCATCCTCGAGACCAAGAAGATCGGCGACATGGCCCAGGACCACGGCGTCGCAATGGCCATCCATATGGCCGAAAGTCCAATCGCCGCAATGGCCGCGGCACATGTCGCGACCGCGACCGAAAACTTTATGGCGGTCGAATACCACTCTGCCGATGTCGACTGGTGGGACGATATCGTCACCGGCGTTCCCAAGCCGCTCGTGAACGACGGCTTTATCACTGTTCCGGACAAACCTGGCCTGGGGATTGACGACGTCGTCGACGAGGTGATCTCGCAGCATCTGCAGCCGGGTGTCACCGGCATCTGGCAGCCCACGGATCACTGGGACAACGAGTATTCCTGGGACCGTATCTGGAGCTGAGGCGAAAAGAACCGAAGATGAAGATCACCGATCTCCGCTGCGCCGTCATCGGCAAACATCCCATCGTCCGCATCGTTACCGACGAGGGCCTCTATGGCCTTGGCCAAGTCGAGTTCACCAAGACCTATCTCAAGCCTTGGGTGCTGCATTTCCGTGAGGCGCTGATCGGCGAGGACCCTACCGACGTCGAGCGGGTGATGCTGAAGATCCGCCAACGCGGCTCTTTCAAGCCCTATGGCGCGGCGGTAAGCGCTATCGAGCATGCGCTGTGGGACATAGCCGGCAAGGCCGCAGGCGTGCCGGCCTACAAACTGCTCGGCGGCAAGGTGCGCGACAAGGTGCGTGTCTATAACGGCTCGATCCGCCAGAAGCGAACGGGGGACCGGCCGGAGGATTACGCCGCTGACGTGAAATGGATGATGGAGCAGCCGCAGAATTTCTTCATGATCAAGCAAGGGATCTCGTTCCACTCCAACATGAAGGACACCATCGAGGACTTCCATTACGGCGTGACGCAGAATAAGGCCGGCTACCACGGTGCCATGGATCAGGGCGTCATCAGCGAGCGCGGTTTCAACCACATGCTCGACTGCGTGATCGCGATGAAGGAAGTGCTGGGCGACAAGGTCAGCCTGGCGCTCGACTGCGGCCCGGGCTGGATGCTGCCCGATGCAATCAAGTTCGCTCGCGCGGTCGAGAAGTACAATTTGATGTGGCTCGAGGACATGCTGACCGGCGACTATGTGCCGTGGGTCAATCCGCAGGCCTATCGGGAGCTGACCACCGCCACCTCGACGCCAATTCATACCGGCGAGCAGATATACCTGCGGCACAATTTCAAGGAGCTGATCGAAACGCAGGCGGTGCGCGTCATCGGCCCCGATCCGGCCGATATTGGCGGCATTGCCGAGCTCAAATGGGTCGCCGAGCACGCCTGTATGCACTCGATCCTGATGGCACCGCACGGCACCGCGAACGGCCTTCTCGGCCTCGGCGCGCTGATCAATGTCTGCGCCACCCTGCCCGCCAACTACATCGCGTTCGAATACCCGAGCGCCTCCGACCCCTGGTGGGAGGACCTCGTAATCGGCCTGCCGTCGCAGATCGTGAAGAACAGCATGGTGGACTTGCTGGAAGCGCCGGGGCTGGGCCTCGATATCGACTCCGAAGCAGCCAGGAAGTATCTCCGGGAAGAGGATGCAGGCTTCTTCGACTGAACCATCCTTCTTGCCCCACCCGGCACCACGCGGACTGATTCTCGCAAATTGGCATCCAGAATGACCGTTTCGGGGCCTGGAGCCGTCGGTCTGCTTCGGATCAGCGGCTGGCCAAAGCCGACAAGCTTGTCGGAAGCTCCCGAGCAAATGCCGGCTTCCTAACTTCTACGCCCGGAAGCGAACCGTCACAAATCCGCCATCTCAGGCGTCACCTTGCAGACGGCCGGTTCGCCTTTTCGACGGCATGCGGTGTATGAAGCACCCGACGCCTCCACCCCCTACCTCTGAAAACGCCCCAACCCGTTCTCATTGAGATAGTCCACCGTCATCACCCGCGCTCGAATGCCGTCGGGGGAACCGACGAACTTCACCGATGACAGCGAGCCGGTCGGCGCGTTCTCTCCGCGGGGCGTGAGGGCGTAGGTGTCGCCGTCCCAGTGCTCGAGCGTGAACTGCATGGGCTTGGGGCCGAGTTCGAGCATCAGCTTGTCGCCATCGGCCCGCACGGTGGCGGTGTCGAAATAGTTGCTCGTATATTGGCCCTCGTAGAAGGATGGACTGCGCGCCTTGGCGGGGTTCGTCGGCTTGTCCTTGCCGGCGAGGTCGCCCACCGGCTTGTAGTAGGCCATGAACCGCGGCTTGATGTAGGGATACCAGTCGCGAGTGACCTGGCCATATTGCACGATGTCCATGAAGCTGGCGGCGACCGCCTCGGCGGCGCCGACGGGGGAGCCGTTGGTGAGCACGACGATGCCGACATCGGCCGAGGGCAAGATCTGGAAGGTGGTGCCGGCGCCGAGCAGGAAGGCGCCGGAATGGCCCATGGTGGTGCGCCCATTGGCGTTCACCCCCACATTGAAGCCATAGCCATAGGAGCTGGCCCGCGTATCGGGCGTCTCGCCGCGGTAGGTCACGCTCTGCGGTGTGATGGCGGGCTGCAGGATCTTCGGGTCGATCATGGGCTGGCCGTTATAGGTGCCGTCGCCAAGCAGCAGGATCATCCACTTGGCAAGATCCTGGACGCTGGAGGAGACGCCGCCCGCCGGCGCCTGCTGGTCGGGGTCGCGGTCATAGAGCGGCTCGAACACATTCTCCGCCACGCGCGCATGCAGCAGGGCGCGGTTCTTGCCGGCGGCAATGAAGTCCTCGTGCCGATAGCTGCTCGAGCGCATGCCGAGCGGATCGAACAACAGGCTCTTGGCCAGCGGCTCCCAAGGCTGTTTCTCGGCGTGGGCCACTGCCTCGGCGCCGACCGTCGTGCCGAAATTGGCGTAGTGATAGGAGATGCGGAAGGGATCGAGCGGCACCATCCACAGGCTCCCGACGATCTGCTTGCGCTGGAAGCCGAGATCCTCGAGTTCGTCGCCCGCCGCCATCGGCAGGCCCGAGCGATGGGCGAAGAAATCGCCGATGGTGGCGTTGCCCGAGACATAGTCGAGATTGAGGCGAAAGCCGTCCCAGACCTTGCCGACCGGGGTATCCCAGTCGAAGCTGTGGTCCTTCGTCATGGCGATCGCGGCCACCGTGGCGGAGATCGACTTCGACACCGAGGCGACCTGGAAAATGGTGGTGCTGCTGACCTTAGAAGTGTCGTCCCGGTTGTCGCGAAGGCCATAGCCCTCGTCAAAGATCATTTTGCCGCCATGCACCACCGCCACGGCGAAGCCGGGGACGTCGGATGCTTCCTTGACTTTCTTGACGATGTCCGGCAGCGCGGCCAGCGCCTTCTCGACACCGCCGGGATACAGCTGCATAGCATCCTGCGGCGGCGATGGCCCAAGCTCCGGCAGGCAGGACTGCGCGGCTGCCACGGCGGGCAGCATGGTAACGAGGGAAAGTACCAGGAGAGCAGCGACCTTCTTCATTGCATGTCCTCAAACTTGCACCGGCAGATGATCGGACCATACGCGGCAAGATGAAAGATGGTTGCGGCTATTTTCCAATGAAATGTTTAAGTTCAAAGATCAGACAGAGACGGCGGCTGCGTGTGATGTGATTTCGGAGTGGTGAAGTATCCGTGTTACCTACGTGCCCGGCAATTGGATGGGATTGGGCGGGAGAACGTCAACTTTCCAAGCCCGAGCGGCAAATGGCATCCGATCACGAGTTGTTCGCCAACGGGCTGGCGGCCAACCAGAAAGTCATCGAAGCCAGCTATATGGCCCATCGCGAGGCAAATGGCCTGTACCTAGGGGTCCTAATGGCCGAGGGGCCGGGACGCGAGGCGGACAATCCGCTCACCAACAGACAGAGCCGCTTGCCGCTCGTTCAATTTTGGGCCGATGCAGGCCGCATTAGACTCGAAGTGGCATTCGCAACCGCGGAAGCGGTCTCCCTGACAGCGAGGCGCTGGCGTGACGTTTGGCGCGAGTAAGTTTTGCGCTCGCAGCCAACACAAATTGGGCGTATCGTGGCATATCGTCGGTTGCTAATAAATGAGCCGGCGACTGAGAGCGCAAGACTCCCGCAGCGGACTGGGCGCGCTAGAATCCACAACTACTCGTCGCGCCCACGAGACCATCTGCCTCTGCCGGAACCTCTTTTGCTCGGTTCCGGCCAGAATTGTCGTTTGCGATTCGGAAGAGGAGCGTTCGGATGCAGATCATGCAAACCCGCCGCCGATTCCTGGCCGGCGCTGCAATGGCGGGCGCTGCCGGCATCGTCGGTCTTCCGGAGTCACTCCACGCGGAGCCGTCGCTGGAAACAACGACGGTTCGTCTGCCGCGGTGGGTTGGTGGTTCCTACTGCTGGGCCGGCGCGTACATCGCCGGAGAACTGATGCGCGCAGATGGCTTCACCGACGTTCGCTACGTGGAAGCCGACAGAAGCGTCGACCAATCGGAATGGATCGCACGCGGTGAGACCGATTTCTCTGTGAATTTTCCGCCGAATCAGATCGCGTCGATCGATGCCGGCGTGCCGATCAAGGTGCTAACCGGGTTGCACTCGGGATGCCTCGAACTGATCGCCAAGGAGAGCATCCGCAGCGTCGCGGATCTGCGGGGCAAGAGGGTGGGCGTGGATGGTTTCAATAACTCGCGACACGTGTGGCTGACTCTCATGTCCGCTTATGTCGGGCTCGATCCCGTGAACGATATCCAATGGGTCCTGACTGAAGATGCCACCCCGACGGAGCTCTTCGTCCAAGGAAAGATCGATGCATTCCTCGGCACGCCGCCCCAGCCGCAGGAGCTGCGCGCCAAGAAGATCGGCCACACGATACTCAACAATGCCGTCGACCGCCCATGGTCACAGTATTTCTGCTGCATGATCTCCGCGACAACGGACTACGTGAACAGGTACCCGGTGGCGACCAAGCGGGTCTTGCGATCCATCCTCAAGGCGGCTGACCTCTGTGTGTCGAATCCGCAGAGGGTGGCCCGGCAGATGGTCGATCGCGATTTCGTCCCATCGTATGACTACGCGCTCCAAACGCTGAAGGATATCCGGTACGACCGGTGGCGGGAATTCGATCCTGAAGACTCCCTGCGGTTCTACACACTCCGCATGCAGGAGACGGGCATGATCAAATCGAGCCCGCAACAGATCATCGCCGACGGAACGGACTGGCGCTTCCTCGACGAGTTGAAGCGTGAGCTGAAAACCTGATCCCATTTGTCTCAAGGGGAGACGTGGAGATGCAAATCATCCAGAGTCGCCGTCATTTCCTGGCCGGCGTTGCGGCGGCCGGCAGTGCGGCGATATTCAACATTCGCGCATCCAACGCCGCAGGGGAGCCGCCTCCGGAAACGACCACCGTCCGCCTGCCGCGGTACATCGGCGGCGCCTATTGCTGGGCGGGCCTGTACCTCGCCGGAGAGATGCTGCGCGCCGAGGGATTCACCGATGTCCGCTATGTGCAAGGTGACAAGAAGGTTGATCATTCCGCGTGGATCGCAAACGGCGAGACGGATTTCAGTGTGAACTATGTGCCGATTCATCTGGCGTCGATCGATGCAGGAGTGCCGATCAGGGTACTAAGCGGACTGCACTCCGGGTGCCTCGAACTGATCGCCAACGACAGCGTCAAAGGCGTCTCGGACCTGCGGGGAAAGCGGGTTGGGGTCTTTACGCTTGATTCGCCGCAACACGTGTTGGTTTCTCTGATGGCCGCCTATGTTGGGCTCGATCCCGTCAACGACATCGAATGGGTTATCGAAGAGCACAATTTTGCGGAAGGCTTCGTCGAAGGAAAGTACGATGCAGTGCTCGGCCAACCGCCCCGCACGCAGGAACTTCGCTCCAGGAAAGTAGGCCACACAATCCTCAACTCGACCACCGACCCGCCGTGGTCGCAGCACTTCTGCTGCATGATTTCCGCGACTGCGGATTATGTAGACAGATACCCGGCGGCGACAAAGCGCGTCCTGCGGTCCATCCTCAAGGGCGCCGACCTCTGTGTCTCAGATCCGTCATGGACTGCAGGGCAGCTGGTCGATCGAGGTTTCGTCCCCAGCTACGAACTCGCGCTGCAAACGCTTGGCGACCTCCGGTACGACAGATGGCGGGATTTCGATGCCGAAGCCTCGATGCGCTTCTACGCGCTGCGCATGTACGAAACGGGCATGATCAAGTCGAGCCCGCAAGAGATAATCGCCACCGGAACGGATTGGCGCTTTCTCTATCAACTAAAGCAGGAGTTGAAGACGTAGGCAATCGCCGAACGTCGTGTCCCATCAGGGAAGGAAAGGCTTATGCAGATTGTCCAGAACCGTCGCCGTTTCCTCACAGGCTTGTCTGCGCTCGCTGCAGCAGGCCTTGCCAACGGCCGCAATGCGGTAGCAGCCGAAGCGGCACCTGAAACCACGATCGCCCGCTTTGCGGCAGCGCCTGGTATCTGCATCGCTCCGCAGTACGTCGCAGAGGATCTGATCCGCGCAGAGGGGTTCTCAGATTTCGGCTTCGTGGCCGCCGAGGCCGGTATCGCCCAGACCGAGATGCTGGCGCGCGGCGACATCGACTTCGGCATTGACTTTGCCACGGCCCTAATCATTCCGGTCGACACTGGCGCCCCGATCAAGGTGATCTCCGGAGTCCATGTCGGCTGCTACGAGTTGTTCGGACGCGAGAACATCAAGAGCATCACAGATCTCAAGGGCCGCAAAGTCGGCGTCGGCGGCAATCTATCGTCGGATCCGCATATCTTCGTCAGTGCCATGGCGACCTATGTCGGCCTCGATCCGCAACGCGACATCGAATGGATCGTCGGCGAGGCAAAGCCGGCGGAGCTCTTCGCCGAGGGCAAGGTCGACGCCTTCCTGGCTTTTCCGCCTGAGGCTCAGGACCTGCGCACCCGCAAAGTCGGCCACGTCATCCTCGACAGTTCCAAGGACCGGCCGTGGTCGCAATATTACTGCTGCATGCTGGCGGTCAACGCCGCGTATGCCGAGAAAAATCCAGTTGCCACCAAGCGCGTCATCCGGGCCATCATCAAATCGGCCGATATCTGCGCGGCCGAACCGGAACGGGTGGCACGCCTCTTGGTGGATGGCGGACACACCGAACAATACGACTACGCCGTGCAGTCGCTCCGCGAGCTCCCATACTCTAATTGGCGCGACTTCGATCCCGAGGACACGATGAGGTTCTTCTCGCTGCGGCTGCATGAAGCCGGGATTGTCAAGTCGAGCCCAAACGAGATCATCGCGAATGGCACCGATTGGCAGTTCTTCAACGAGGTCAAGCGCGAGTTGAAGACGTGACGGGCTGGCCGGCATGCGCATTGGCACTGGCATTTCTTGCCCCTTGGCCGGCACTTGCGCATGACGCGGCGCACGACCTGCGCCTGCCGACGATCGGAGCAGCGCCGGACTTTACCCTGACCTCGCAGGACGGTGTACGCGTGTCGCTGCGCGACTTTCGCGGCAAGGTGGTCGCCGTTGCATTCATCTATACGTACTGCACCGACGTCTGCCCGATGCTGACCGCCCATATGGCCAGTGTGCAGGAGAAGCTAGGCTCTGCGTTCGGATCGAAGATCGCCTTCATTTCGATAACCGTCGACCCGGAGCGCGACACGGCTGAGGTGTTGAAAGAATATGCGCAGAATTTTGGCGCCGATCTGAAAGGCTGGTCGTTCCTTACCGGTGATCCGGCGGTTGTCCATGAGGTTGGACGGAAATACGGCGTCATCGCGAAGAAAACGGCGGATGGTGACGTCGACCACACGTTGCTGACGTCGCTCATAGACCCTAGGGGCATGTTGCGCGTACAGTATCTTGGCGTTCGGTTCGACCTAGAGGAGTTCCGGGGTGACCTTCTCAGCCTCTTGGACGAATCCAAGTAACATAACGAACCGGCTAGTCGGCTGGGTTGCCCGGCTGCCGGCGCGCGTCCAGACCAAGCTCTTGATCGCGTTCCTGTCGATCGTCGGCCTGTTGATCGTGCTCGGGGCCGTCGGGTTGCAGGTGCTGAGTGGGGTCAATGATCAAACAAACGAGCTGATCAAGCTGCAGCGCAGGATCGCGGCCTATCGCCAGGTGCAGCACGATACGACAACCCAGCTCTACGGCATCTCCACCGCCCTGTTGCTTCAGGACGACCGGATGCTGGATGGGGCGTTGCGCCAGCTCAACCAGTTTGGCTACGACCTCGACCGCATGGAGTTCGTCGCTGAAACTGAGGCGGAGGTGCTGGGCCAGGTCCGACAGGAGTACGAACGGCTTGCGGCCGGCGTGATGCATGTCGCGGAGCTCTTCCGCGCCGGTCGCACGGCGGAGGCGCGCAAGGTTCAGCTGGATGAGATCATGCCGTCGGCCGACCGCCTCGAGCGGCTGACGAACCAGCTGGTCAACATGGCCGAAGCCGACATGGTCGCGGCCATCGAAGCGAGCGAGGGGGCGTACGGCACCTCTCGAATGATCGTGGTCGCTTTTGCTGTGGGCAGCATCCTGCTCGCGCTTGCGCTTGGCTACATCATCTCCTGGTCGTTGATCGAACCGGTCAAGAAGATCGAGACGCGTCTCAGTCAGATAGCGGCCGGCGACTTCGCCCACCAGGTTGCCGTGGCCAATCGCGACGAACTTGGAGTGCTCGCCGCTAACGTCAACCAGACCTCCGACCAGCTGGGGCGCCTGTATCAGGAGATTGAGACGCGCACCCAGCAGCTCGACGAGGCCCTTCAGCAGCAGACAGCCACTGCAGACGTTCTGAAGGTTATCAGCCGCTCTACCTTCGATCTGCAGGTTGTGCTCGATACGTTGGTGGAATCGGCTGTCAGGCTCTGCCGTGCCGACAAGGGTGGTATCGTGCAGTTGCTGGACGGCGTATTCCGCTATGTGTCGACGCATGGCTACCCGCCCAGTTTCCGCGCTTATGTCGACGCCAATCCACTTCCAGCGCTTGCCGCAGGCCGGGGCTCCGCCGTAGGGCGCGTAATCGAAGAACGGCGGATCGTGCAAATCGAAGACGTGACCGCCGATCCGGACTACCGCGTTACCCTGATCGCTGAGGCAGGCGGATTCCGCACCGTCCTCGCTGCCCCGCTGTTGCGGGAAGGTGATCTCGTTGGCGTATTCGTCATGACGAGGGTTGAGCCGCAATCTTTCAATCCCAAGGAGATCGCGCTCGTCGAGACATTCGCCGACCAGGCGGTGATCGCCATCGAGAATGCGCGGCTCTTCGAGGCGGTGCAGTCACGGACGCGCGAGCTTGCCGCGTCTGTTGGTGAGCTCGAGGCGCTTGGTGAGGTGAGCAAGGCGGTCAATTCGACGCTGGATCTCGACACAGTGCTGAAAACGATCGTCGCCAAAGCGGTCCAGTTGTCGGAGACGGATGCTGGCACCATCTACGTGTTCAGCAGCACGCGGCAGCAATTCCGTCCGCGCGCAAACTTCGGTATGAGCGATGAGCTTATCGCCGCAGTCTCACACCAGACGATCGGGCTGGCCGACATGGGGATCGGCGACGCACCCGGGCGCTGCATGCCGGTGCAGTTTCCCGACCTGAGCCAGGAGGCCTCGGCCTTCCTCGTAAGAAAGACGATCGTCGAAGCCGGATATCGCGGTATCCTGATCGTTCCGCTGCTGATGCCCAACAAGATCGTAGGTGCACTGGTCGTCAGGCGCCACAAGCCAGGTGCCTTCCATGAGCAAGTTGTCCATCTGCTGGAGACCTTCGCAGCCCAATCGGTGCTCGCGATCCAGAATGCCAAGCTGTTCCGCGAGATCGAGGAGAAAGGCCGGGAGCTGGAGGCAGCTAGCCGCCACAAGTCCCAGTTCCTCGCGAATATGAGCCACGAGCTCAGGACACCGCTCAATTCAGTCTTGGGCTTCACAGAACTGCTGGTCGACGGCATCTACGGCGAACTCCCGGACAAGGCGAAGACGACCGTCGCGCGCGTGCAGGCAAACGGCCGTCACCTTCTCGGGCTCATCAACGACGTACTCGACCTTTCCAAGATCGAAGCCGGCCAGCTCACGCTGGCGATCGAGGACTACTCCGTCGCGCAGATTGTTCGATTGACCGTTACGGCTGTCGAGCCGCTGGCACGAGCGAAGGGTCTTGAGCTTTCAACGACTGTTGGCGAGAACCTTCCAATCGGCCGCGGGGACGAACGCCGTTTGATGCAGGTCCTGCTCAATCTTGCAGGCAATGCCGTCAAGTTCACCGAAACGGGTGCGGTCGACATTCTTGCCGGCGCGGCCGACGGACATTTCGAGATCACCGTCCGGGATACAGGTCCCGGCATCGCGTCCAAGGACCAGGCTCTCATCTTCGAAGAATTCCAGCAGGTCGACAACAGCAGCACCAGGCAGAAGGGTGGCACAGGTCTTGGCCTGGCGATCTCGAAGCGCATCGTCGAAATGCATGGCGGAACCATAGACGTCGAGTCCGTGATCGGGTCAGGGTCGACATTCCGCCTGAAGATACCGATCCGGGTGCAAGAGGACGTGAGGGCCGCATGAGCAAACGAATCCTGATGGTGGAAGACACCGAGGACAACCGCCAGATCATCCGCGACCTCATCGCCACCACCGAATACCAACTGATCGAGGCAGCGGACGGCGCCGCCGGCATCGCTGCAGCCGGAGCGCACAGGCCGGACCTGATCCTTATGGACATTCAGCTCCCGGTGATCGACGGGTATGAAGCGGCCCGCCGCATCAAGGCCGACCCGGCGCTCCGGCACATTCCGATCATCGCGGTCACCTCCTACGCACTGTCGGGCGACGAGGCGAAAGCCCTTGCTGCAGGGTGCGATGGTTACATTGCCAAGCCATTCAGTCCGCGCCAGCTGCTCGCCGAGATTCGCCAGTTCCTTTCCTGAGGGGAGACAGTGCCTTGCACAATCCGCCTCGCATTCTCGCGGTCGACGATACCCCGGAAAATCTCGAGATCCTGCGCATGCGGCTCGAGGCGAATGGCTACGAAGTGGTGACTGCCGCGGATGGTGAAGAGGGGCTTGCGACGGCCCGCGATCTCACACCGGATCTGATCCTCCTCGACATCATGATGCCGAAGCTCGACGGCATCAGTGTGGTACGCATGCTCAAGCACGATCAATCGCTGCGGTCGATCCCCGTTATTCTGGTCACCGCGAAAGCCGACACGCGCGACGTGGTCGATGGGCTGGACGCCGGTGGCGACGACTATCTGACAAAGCCCTTCGAGCACAGGGCGCTGTTAGCGCGGGTGCGCTCGATGCTGCGTCAGAAGGCGCTTCACGACACTGTCGCGAGCCAAGCCAAACGCCTTGAGGACCAAGCCGCGCAACTTTCCGACTGGAACCGCTCGCTCGAGCAAACCGTGGCCGACCAGGTGACGGAGCTCGAGCGAATGGCGCGGCTTAGGCGGTTCCTGCCCGAACAGGTCGCCGACCTCATCGTTGCGGCGGGCAATGGAGATGCGCTCTTGCAGAGCCACCGTCGCGAGGTGACCGTTGTCTTTTGCGATTTGCGCGGCTTTACTGCCTTCGCAGAGACCGCCGAACCCGAAGAAGTCATGACCGTTCTTGCCGAGTATCATTCCTGTCTTGGTGAACAAATTGTCCGCCACGAGGGGACTCTCGAGCGGTTCGTGGGTGACGGTATCGTCGTGGTTTTCAACGATCCACTGCCCTGCGCCGACCATACCGAGAGAGCCGTCTGCATGGCTACGGCGATGCGTGATGCGATTGACGAGCATTCGGAGCAATGGCGCAAGCGCGACCACTTGCTCGGCTTCGGAATCGGCATCGCCCGAGGCCATGCAACCATCGGGCGGATCGGTTTCGATCAGCGCGCCGACTATGCAGTGATAGGCACAGTGTCGAACCATGCCGCCCGATTGTGCGAGGAAGCCGGGCCGCGCCAGATTCTCGTGAGCCAGCGGGTCGTTGGTGCCGTCGAATCACTGGTTGAGTCCGTCGCCGTTGGCGAACTGACGCTGAAGGGTTTTCGCCGCCCGATGCCTGCCTATGAAATCGTGCGGTGGATCGGTCGGCCAAGCTAGCGTTGGGCGCACTCCGGTCTCTTTCGGACGATACGGCCCGTCGAACCGTCGGCACAAAGCAGCCCCAGCCATCGACCGATCTCCAGTTCGCCGCAACGGGGGAAAGCGGTCGCTCCGCGAGTAACAACCCAATGGCAGCCTACGCAAATAAAGCCTGTTCACTCGGATGTCCGCTTTTGGGATGCGGCTATGGCGTGCTCGATGACCGACATTAGGCGCAAAGCAGCCATGCCGCCGTCGCGTGTGAGACTCTGCTTCGGGTCACAAGCAGAACAGCAGCCCCCTACGGCTAGTCCCTCTCATCGCGCAAATTAGACACAACGCGGCGGTTCTGCGACCTGCAGGCGGTGTCGGGGCACTCGCGGACGAGCCTGTCCTTGCCGTAGCCCTTAGCCCACATGCGGTTGCGGTCTATGCCGCCGGCGGCGAGGTAGTCCATCACCGCATCGGCGCGCTGCTGCGACAGCGCCATTTCACTTGCGCCGGGATCGTCGGCGAAACCCTGCAGCTTGAGCAGCCAGCGCGGATGCTTTGCTAGCCAGGCGATCTGGGTGTCGAGGGTGGCCTTGGCGACAGAATCGAGCGCGGCCGAACCTTGCGTGAAATAGGTGCGGCGGCCGACATTGAGGATAAAATCCTCCTCGCTGCCCGGCTGCACGTTCTGGAAGCCGGCAACCTCGGTGTTGGTGACGTCGGGCGTGGAAGGGGCCAGCGTGTTGCTGGTCGAGCAGGCTGCGGCCAGCACCAGCAGGCCCGCGGCGAGCAGCCGGCGCGTGTTTTCAATCATGCGGTTCATGAGGCGCCAATCATTCGACAGTGGTGGAAGCGGGCGCCTGGTCGGCGATGTGCGGCAGTACCTGCACCGCGGTGCCGATCGGGCAGCGCTGGTAGAGGTCGATGATGTCTTCCGGGAACATGCGGATGCAGCCGCTGGAAGCGTCGGTGCCGATGCTCCACGGCTCCAGCGTGCCATGCAGGCGGTAGCCGGTATCGGCGCCGTTGCGGTGCAGATAGAGCGCGCGCGGCCCGAGCGGATTGTTGGACGCGCCGCCTGCGACCATGGGCGGTAGGTCCGGCCTGCGCTTCCGCATTTCGGGGGGCGGGACCCATTGCGGCCACAGCGCGCGGCGGTCGATCGTCGCGCGGCCGTACCATTTGAAGCCGTCCTTGCCGACGCCGACGCCGTAGCGGATGGCGGTCTTGTTTTCCATGATGACGTAAAGGAAATGGTGGCGGGTATCGACCACGACGGTGCCGACCGGCTCGCTGCTGAAATACTTGACGATCTGGCGATGCCATCTCTTGTCGATCTTGGCGAAGTTGGTCTTGCGATACACAAAATTGTTGTCGCTGGCGGTACCGGCGAAAAAGGATTTTGCCGCCGCTGCTTGAGCAATGTTGCTGGTTGCACCCACCGCGACCAGCGCCAGGCCGCCGAGCACGACACCCCTGCGTGATAAAACCATCGGCAATATTCCCCCTCATGCCAAAAGCTTGGCGGACCATAGTTGAGAATTACTTCGCCTCAAAGTGGAAAATGCTGCGTTGCTTCAGTCCGCCGTGTCCGGACATTCGTCATTGCCGGGTTCGGGCGGGTAGGCCGGGTGATCGGCAGATTGCTCGACGAGCGTGGATACAGGTGGGTTGCAGTCGACCTCGACGCCAAAAATGTAGAGCGGTCCCGGGAAGAACGTCTACCGGTCTTTTTCGGCAACGCTTCGCAGGAGGAGATGGTGGCCGCCGCGAAAATTGACAGCGCAAAGGCCCTGGGGATCACTCTGGACGACCCCGAGGCAGCCAAATCGGTTCTTGCGGCGCTGAGACGCAACTGCCCGACCTCCCGGTGATTGTCCGGGCGCGTCACCACATGCATGTGCAAGAGCTGCTTGAGAAAGGCGCGACAACCGTAATGCCCGAAACGACGGAATCCAGCCTTCTCCTGGGTGCAGCTGTCCTTCAAGAACTCGGGGACAGCAAAACGGATGTGGATGCGGCCGTCAGGACCGTCCGCAGGCGTTCTTACTCCACGTCCCCAAGCGGGTCCGGCCTTCTCCGAGCCTGTGTGCTTGGCATTTACCGCTCGCGGTGATCTGTACCCGCCCCATGCAATCGGGAACTCCACCGCTCTCGGCGGCTGGCGGATGAGCCGAATAGCTAACGCCTCCGGAGTGCACTCCTCGTAAGCCGCTGACCTGCCGTTTCCTTCGACGGCCATGGTGCTGGCATTCTACGAAACGTGGATATCCCGGAGCGGAGACTCGCGGGATCGGCGATGGCCGCCAGCAAAGAAGCGTTTGAAAAGGCCAAACGGTGACGCCGTCGCAGGAACGAAAGTGGAAAAGAAAGCAGAACTTTCGTGTGCAGGCTTTGCATGCGCGCGCCCATAACTCTTTGATTTTGTTTAGTTGTCTGTCCGATCCATCACACGCTGACTGTCATCACGGCAGCCGGTGTCCGCTTATGGGATGTCGCAATGGCCCGCTCTACGTCTGAGTTTAGGCGCAGAGCAGACGGTCGGGTTTCCAACCCGGAGCGACAAGAGCTGACCTTTGGTCGGCGCAAGTGTCGTCCTGACGTGACCCAATGCGGTCTTTCGTTGCGAGCGTCGCTTGCTGGAGCTGCGTTAAGTCGGTCGGAGGCCAATGGTATTTTCAATGGAACGCTAATATACATGGAAACCCCAACGAGCAGCGCCTGCCAGATACTTGAGGAATGCCATGCGAAGGCTCATCTTCACGGCGATATGTATCGCCGCCGCAACAGCCGCTAACGCCCATGATTGGTACGAAGATAAGATTGACCCACAGACCAAATTCAAGTGCTGCGGCGGTTCAGATTGCCGCGCCATACCTCGGTCTTCGGTGCGGTCCAGGGTAGACGGCGGGTACACTTATTTGCCGCATAATTTCACCATCCCACGTGACCGTGTGCAGGAATCCCCGGACGGGCAATACCATATCTGCGAAAATAAATATGTTGTAACCAACCAGTTGTATTGGCGTTGCTTCTTCGCACCTCGTGTCGATGTGTCTATACTTCTAAAGCATTAACCGCGCGTCGCTTCCGCAACTTACATCAGCAAGGTGCTAGTCCATTAATTCTGTTGGACTTTCTTCAAAATTGCCGAAGCTCAAGCGGTGCGCGACTGCCCCAGGGATTTCATTGGATACGTCGCGGCTATCGAGAGCCTGCGCGCCCTGGGCGTAACGCCATGGGGCGCTGCCGCGGGTGACTTCTGGGCGCGCTCCGCAATTCGGTGACAGTCCAGATTTTATCGTGTCGGCGCGGCCGTGGTTGTGTAGATTGGCTGCGTGGCCCGCCTTGCCCGCATTGTCGTTCCAAGTCCACTCGCCACGTGACGCAAACGCGGTAGCGGCTGGCGATTTCGACCACGATGGACAGCCAAGCGATAGGGGATAACTGGCGCGGGATCAGCACGGTTCATGCGGGAGCGGTATTCGCCGGATGAGATAGCTGCGGCTGCAGTCTCGAATTTGACGCATCAGCACTTGCAAATCGTCAGCCGAGGTCTTTTGCTCGCGCGATAGTTGCCCTTGACCGTTGAATGGTTGGCGAACAGATGAACAAAATCGATCGACGGCGGCCAGAATCAGAAACGGACGCCACCGTAAATGCCGCAAGACTTGGAACTCGGCTGCGCCTCGCCCGCCAGACACGCGGCATGACGCTGAAGACGCTGGCCGCGGCTGCGAATTGCTCGGAAAGCCTGCTGTCCAAGATCGAGAACGGCAAGGCTTCGCCGTCCCTGCCCATGCTTCACCGTCTGGTCGAGGTTCTCGACACCAACATCGGCTGGATGTTCGAGCAAGTCGACGACGACGAGGCGATCGTATTCCGGGCGGGCGCAAGGCCTTTGATCGCGCTCGACGCGCTACGGCGTGGCGAGGGAATTTCGCTCGAACGCATCATCCCGTATTCGCCTGGCCACCTCTTACAATGCAACATCCATCACATCGAGGCAGAGGGCTCGAGCGAAGGTCCGATCCAGCATGCCGGCGAGGAAGTCGGCTACGTGCTCGCCGGGCGGATCGAACTGATCGTCGACGGCAAGAGCCATGCTCTCGCCACGGGTGATGCCTTCGTGTTCAGGTCGGAGCTGCCGCATCATTACCGCAACATCGGCGAGGAACGCGCTAGCATTTTCTGGGTCAACACGCCGGCGACTTTCTGAGCAACGCTCTGTGTTCATTTGGATTGACAAATATTCAAGTCTCTTGAATGCTTGCCTCGTGCCTGTAGCACCAACGGGACCAGCCGAGGTCTGGTCCGCAAGCAAGGGGAACCGAAATGCGTCTGTTCAAACTTCTCGCCGGCTGTGCCGCCGCCATTGCCATGGGCTCGGCAGCCATGGGATCGGCGCTTGCCGATACGTTCGCTCTCGTCAACATCAACCAGCAGGCCCTGTTCTTCAACCAGATCAACGAGGGCGCGCAAAAGGCAGCCGACGCCGCTGGCGCCAAGCTGGTCATTTTCAACGCCAACAATGTGCCGAGCGCGCAGAACGACGCGATCGAGAACTACATCACGCAGAAAGTCGACGGCATCATTCTGGTCGCCATCGACGTCAACGGCGTCAAGCCTGCGATCACTGCAGCCAAGGCGGCCGGCATTCCCGTCATAGCCATCGACGCGCAGATCCCCGACGGCGACAATATTTCGTTCATCGGCGTCGACAACACCAAGGCCGGCGAGGACATCGGCAAATTCTACGCCGACTATGTGAAGACCGATATGGCCGGCAAGGCCAAGATCGGTATCGTCGGCGCACTCAATTCATTCATCCAGAACCAGCGCCTCGACGGCTTCAAGAAGGCGGTGACCGAAAGCGGCCAGGCCGTCACCTTCCTCGACACAGTCGACGGCCAGAACGTTCAGGAGACCGCGTTGAGCGCTTCGGAAAACCTGATGACGGCCAATCCGGACATGAACTCGCTCTATGCGACCGGCGAACCAGCCTTGCTCGGCGCCGTTTCGGCTGTGACCAGCCAGGGCCGCACCGGCGACGTCAAGGTGTTCGGCTGGGATCTGACCAAGCAGGCCGTTCAGGGCATCGATGACGGCTGGGTGGTGGCGGTCGTGCAGCAGGATCCGGCCGGCGAAGGCAAGGCTGCGGTCGAAGCGCTGGGCAAGATCAAGAAGGGCGAGAAAATCGACCCGATCATCAATATCCCGGTAACGATCGTGACCAAGAAGAATGTCGACCAATATCGCGCGATGTTCAAGTAAACTGCGTCGGCGACCGAGCCGCGGCGCCGCCCGAGGCTGCGCCGCGGATCCCTTGCAATCGCGTGGAATTTCAGATGAGCAGTGGCCAGACCTATCGGGTGCGGATGAGCGGCATCTCAAAGCGCTACAACGCCATCCAGACGCTCGATGACGTGTCGCTGACGCTGAAGCCGGGCGAGGTGCTGGGGCTGGTCGGCGACAATGGCGCCGGCAAGTCGACATTGAGCAAGGTGCTGTCGGGGGCAGTGGTTCCCGACGCCGGCACCATCGAAATCGATGGCAAGCCGGTGATCTTCAGCTCGCCGGCGGACGCACGTGCGGCGCGCGTCGAAATGGTCTACCAGGACCTGTCGCTGTGCGATACGGTCGATGTCGCCGGCAATCTGTTTCTCGGCCGCGAGCCGCGCCGCCGCATCGCAGGCATTTCCTTTCTCGACAAGAAGCGCATGCATGACGAGACGCGCCAGATGCTCGATCGGCTCGGCATCGTCATTGCCGACACGCGGCTCAAGGTCGAAAACCTCTCCGGCGGGCAGCGCCAGTCGATCGCGATCGGCCGCGCCGCCTCGTTCGAGCCGGCCGTGCTGATCATGGACGAGCCGACGGCAGCGCTTGCCGTGGCCGAAGTCGAGGCGGTGCTCGAACTGATCCGCGCGGTCAGTGCGCGCGGTGTCAGCGTCATCCTGATCACCCACCGGCTGCAGGATCTCTTCCTCGTCTGCGATCGCATCCAGGTCATGTATGAAGGGCGCAATGTCGCCGAGCGGCTGATCGGCGACACCAATATCGAAGACGTGGTCAATCTGATCGTCGGCCGCAAGTTCAGTGCGCGTTCCGCCACCAATGGCTATCGCGGTGGAGCGCCGGCATGAGCGACGCGATCCACACCGCCCAGCCCTCACGAGTACGCAAGGGCACCTGGCGCGATGCGCTGCTCGCCAATGGCAGCGTCGTCTCGATCGCGCTGTTCTTTCTGGTCGTCTGCATCATCTTCTCGGTTGCGACCGACGCGTTTCTGACATCGCCCAATCTGTTGAACATCCTGCGGCAGTCGGCGCCGCTGCTGATCGTCGCCGCGGCAATGACTTTCGTCATCACCACTGGCGGCATCGATCTTTCGGTCGGCTCCGTGCTAGCGCTGGTGGCGACGCTGTCGGCGACGCTTTTGCAGTTTGGCCTGCCGTGGCCAGTCGTTATCCTCGCGATGTTGGCGCTCGGTGCCCTGCTTGGGGCGGTACAGGGCTATTTCATTGCCTATGAGGGCATCCCGTCCTTCATCGTCACGCTTGCCGGGCTTTCGGTGATCCGTGGCGTGGCGCTGCTGATCACCGGCGGCTATTCCATCCCCATCGAGCCCGGAAGCGCTTTCACCGTGCTGGGCCGCGCCTGGTTTCTTGGCGTGCCGGTGCCGGCGCTGATCGCGCTGGCGATCCTGGCCATCGCCTATCTCGCCTTCAACGAGACGCCATTCGGCCGCTATGTCACCGGCATCGGCGCCAATGCCGAGGCGGTGCGGCGCGCCGGCGTCAACACGCGGCAGACGACGCTCTTCGTCTATGTGATTTCCGCCACCGCGGCAGCCCTTGCCGGGATCATTATTGCTGCCCGGCTTGGATCGGGATCTTCGAATGCCGGCCAGGGTTTCGAGCTGGAAGTCATCGCCGCCGTCGTGCTCGGCGGCACCAGCCTGTTCGGCGGCCGTGGAACGATTATCGGCACGGTGCTCGGCGCGCTGACGGTGGCCGTCATCGGCAACGGCCTGATCCTGGCGCATCTGTCGCCTTTCCTGACGCCGATCGTCACCGGAACGATCATCCTGATCGCCATCTGGTTGAACTTCCGCCTGTTCCGCGGCGCCGTGCGGAGCCGTTGAGCCGATGAGCGATCTGTTCGATGACGCGGTGCCCAGGCGGCGGCTGCCAATCGGGGTCGAAACCGGCCTTGTGATGACCGTGCTCGGCCCGGTTCCGGTCGAGGAGATGGGCATTACGCTGATGCACGAGCACATCTTGCTCGATGGGGCGCGCAGCTGGAAATGCCCCTGCCATCCCGATGACATGGCGATCGCCGAGCAGCCGGTGAACATCGAGATCATCGGCGAGTTGCGCATGAACCCATACGTCAACCGCGACAACGTCTCGCTCGACGACGCCGACCTGGCGCTGTCTGAGCTGCAGCGCTATCGCGCGCTGGGCGGCCACACCGTCGTCGATGCCACCAATATCGGCATCGGCCGCGCCCCCGAAAAGCTCGCTCGCATCAGCCGCATGTCCGGCCTGAAGATCGTCATGGGCACCGGCTTCTATCTCGAGCACACCCATCCCGAATGGCTGAAGGCGATGGATGTGGACGCCGTGACCGAGTTCATCGTCAACGATGTCGGCGGCGGCGAGACGCAGCCGCCGATCATGGCCGGGCTGATCGGCGAGGTCGGCGTCAGCAAGGATTTCACCGCCGAGGAACGCAAGTCGCTGCGAGCTTCGGCGCGCGCCTCGCGCATAACCGGCGTGCCGCTGTCGATCCATCTGCCTGGCTGGGAGCGGCTGGCGCACGACGTGCTCGATATCGTCGAGGCCGAAGGCGCCGATCTTCGCCACACCGTGCTCTGCCACATGAACCCGAGCCACGACGATCCCGACTACCAGAAAAGCCTCGCTCGGCGCGGCGCGTTCCTCGAATACGACATGATCGGCATGGACTATTATTACGCCGACCAGGACGCGCAATCGCCCTCCGACGAGGAGAATGCACGCGCCATCGCCGCCCTTGTCGAGGCGGGCTTCGGCGACCGCCTGCTGTTGTCGCAGGATGTGTTCCTCAAGATCATGCTGACGCGCTTCGGCGGCTTCGGCTATGGCTATATCCTGAAGCATTTCATACCGCGCCTAAAACGCCACGGCGTCGAGCAGCCGGCCATCGACCGCATGCTGATCGCCAATCCGAAAAGCGTATTCGCGCGGCTCTAAGCGGCCTGGAATTACACTGGAGTTCAAATGTCCAAGAAGAAGATCCTGCTTGCCGGCGAATCCTGGGTGTCGACCGCGACCCATATCAAGGGTTTCGACCAGTTTCCGACCGTTACCTACCACACTGGCGCAGACGAGTTGCTGGGCGCGCTGAAGGCGACCGACTTCGACGTCACGTTCATGCCGGCGCATGAGGCGCAGCGCGGCTTTCCACAGACCATGGAGGCGCTGTCGGCCTATGACGCGGTCGTGCTCTCCGACATCGGCGCCAACACGCTGCTGCTGCATCCCGACACCTGGGTCCACTCCAAGCCGACGCCGAACCGCCTGCGCCTGCTCCGCGATTACGTCAGCGGCGGCGGCGGTCTATTGATGTTCGGCGGTTACTACAGCTTCCAGGGCATCAATGGCGGCGCGCGCTACCACAAGACCCCGGTCGAGGACGTGCTGCCGGTGAACTGCCTGGCCTACGACGACCGCGTCGAGGTTCCCGAAGGTTTTGCGCCCGTGCCGAAACCAGGGTCGAGCCATCCCATCCTCAGGGGCCTCGGCTCGGACTGGCCGATCCTGCTCGGTTTTAACGAGGTGACGCTGAAGGATGGGGCCGAGGTCCTGGCCAGCGTGTCGTCGGACTATGGCTCGCTGCCGCTGCTTGTCACCGGCCATTACGGCAAGGGCCGCACCGTGGCCTGGACATCCGATGTCGGGCCACATTGGCTGCCGCCGCAATTCATCGCCTGGCCAGGCTACAAGACCCTGTTCGAACAGATGCTGGGCTGGGCGACCGGTGAGAGCTGAGCCATGCATGTCCACGTCGTCGGCAATGCCTGCGTCGATACCGTGTTTCGCGTCGGCCGCTTCCCTGCCGCGGGCGAGACTTTGAATGCCGTGAGCCATGCCGACGGGCTCGGCGGCAAGGGCGCCAACCAGGCAGTCGCAGCAGCACGGACTGGTGCAGAGGTGACGTTCTGGACGGCGCTCGGCAAGGACCCCGCTGGCGCGTGGATGAGGAGCCGCCTCGACAGCGAGCTGTCAGACCTTGAGGTGAGCGAATTCGAGCTGCCGAGCGACCGCTCGACCATCGTCGTCGATAAAGGCGGAGAGAATTTCATCGTCAGCGGCGTCGCCTGCAGCGAAGCCTTCGATCCGGTGGCGCAAACAGCACTTGTCCGCTGGATCGCTCCCGGCGACATCCTCGTCTGCCAGGGAAATTTGCGGACTGCCGTGACCAATGCCTGCCTCAGAGCAGCAAAGGGAAACGGTGCGCGCACCGTTCTCAACGCCAGCCCGATCGACACGGCCTCGCTGCCCGATCTCGGCCTGGCGGAGGTTCTGGTGGTCAACCAATCCGAAGCGCAAATCTTGACCGGCCGGGATGACATGACAGCAGCCGCTGGCGCGCTGGCGGCCAAAGGCGCCGGCACCGTCGTCATCACCCTCGGCGCCGCAGGCTGTATCGTGCTTGGCACGGACCGGACGGAACCGCTTCGCTTGCCCGCGCCGCGAGTCGAAGCGCTCGACACCAGCGGCGCGGGCGATGTGTTCTGCGGCTGTCTGGCCGGTGGGCTTGCCCGGGGCATGCCGGTCATCTCGGCGCTGAAGCTGGCGCTCGCCGCCGCCGCAATCGCCGTGACACGGCCGGGCACGCTGGCATCCTGTCCTTCCGCCTCCGAGATGGCGGCGCTCATCGATCAAATGGAGCTCTCATGACCCAGCTCGGCCAATCTGGCGGCGACGCGCTCGTGGACCTTTTCGGCCGCACCAAGGTGGTGATCGGCGTCGTTCATCTGGCGCCGCTGCCCGGCGCGCCGCGCTATGACGGCGAGGCTATCGAGGCGATCTACCAGCGCGGGCTCGACGACGCCAAGGCCTATCTCGACGGCGGCTGCGACGGCGTCATCGTCGAGAACCATGGCGACATCCCCTTCGCCAAGCCTGATGATATCGGCCCGGAGACGGCGGCCTACATGGCGGTGGTTTCCGACCGCATCCGCCGCGAACTCGGCAGGCCGATCGGCATCAATGTGCTGGCCAATGCCGCGATCCCGGCCTTGGCGATCGCCAGCGCAGCCGGCGCCGGCTTCGTCCGAGTCAATCAATGGGCAAATGCCTACGTCGCAAATGAGGGCTTTGTCGAAGGCGAATCGGGCCGCGCGGCACGCTACCGCGCCAGGCTGCGCGCCAACGGCATCCGCATTTTCGCCGATGCCCATGTCAAGCACGGCGCACACGCCATCGTCGCCGACCGCCCGGTGGAGGAACTGGTCAAGGACCTGGTCTTCTTCGACGCCGACGCCATCATCGCCACTGGCCAGCGCACCGGCCACGCCGCGGATTTGGGTTACATAAGTATGATCAAGCAGGCCGCCGGCCTGCCGACGCTGGTCGGCAGCGGTGTCACGCCGGACAATGCCAAGGATATCCTCGCCATTGTCGACGGGGTCATCATCGCCAGCGCGCTGAAGCACGACGGCGTCTGGTGGAACCAAGTCGACTCTGCTCGAGTAAAGGCTTTCATGGGTGGTCTGAAGCGATAACTGGACTACCCTACCGAGGGGCTTGGGGTCCGCTTGATCAGAGACGACGGACGGGCCCAGGATACTGCGCGACCAGATCGTCGACGGTCAGCAAAGTAATGCCTTCCACAATCGCAATGAGGATCCGATCGAAGGGGTCCTTGTGGATGGGTGGAAGCCCGTCCACTGCAATGGCATGCTCGCCGGTGATTGGCAGCTTATCATAGCCATTGTCTATCAGGCCCCGACGTAAAAGACGCGCATCGACCCTGAAGTCAGGGCGGCCCAGACCGCGTTTAAAGGCAATCTCCAAGAGACTTGCGGCGCTGAACGTCAAGTGGTTATACGCATTCTCGATCTCAGCGAGGGCTGCGGGCGGAAGCTTTTCGGGTTCGCCCGCCGCCCAGAGCAGAAGATGGGTATCGAGAAGAAGTTTCATGCATGGCCGCCAAACAGCTTCTCGATTTCGTCATCGGCCATGCGATCAAAATCGTCCGGAACTGAAAACCGCCCGGCCATAAACCCCACCCGACGCATTTCGCCGGCCGCAGGTGCGTCTATGGCAACGACCTTGACCATCGGCTTGCCGGATTTGGCGATAATGAAGGATTCGCCTTTGGCCGCCCTGTCGACAAGACGAGACAGATGCGTCTTGGCCTCGTGGATATTGACGGGTGCGCATTGCGGGCCTCTGACTTAGTCCATGCAACTTAGTCTACACGGGCCCGATTTTTTCAAGCGTGTTTCAGTCAGTGAAGGTGATGGATGCCGGATGCGGCTGATCCTTTCGGATCGGCCGCAGGGCACGACTTCAACAAAGACGCGTAATCGATTGTCTGAACTGCATGTTTGTTGGGACTACATCTCACCTGATGTTGGCCGAACCTGTTGGTCCGCCATACGAGGTCGGAGTTCACAGGAGCGATTTTTGCCGAGCAGATGCTCTACGTCGTACTAGGGGCCGAAAGCGAAACGTCCGCTTTTAGGGCGCTGCACCACGGCGGCGACGAGCCCTACACTGTACCAAAGGCGATCGACGCGACGGCGCCAAGGGCCTTGCCGGACTCTATGTTCCCTTCACGATTCTCGGTTTAGTCGGTCGGCGGGATTGAGCCGCGCTCTCGAGGGCCAAGGCCAACCGCTTCTCGTCTTCGATGGCGCGATCGACTGCCTCAATTTCCTCTTGGAGCACCTTCAGCTCGGCTCCGTAGCTGGAGCCGTCGCTGTCCCCGATCTGAAAGCCACTTGCCCGCATTGCGTCGCGAGTATGGTGCACGTTACGGACTCCTTCGCGTCGAGTCGCGACCAAGATTTCCCTAAACTCTCCAAGACGTTCAACGTGATTGCGAGCCATTGCGTTCTCCTATTTCGTCGTCATCGTCGCCGACGGCGATTCAGAACGGCTAAAACCTACGGAGATACTCTCGACAAAGCATGAGTGCGGAAGCTCAAATTTGAATGTCTTGCAATAGCGTGAAGCGCAGTAGGCGGAAATTGGCTTCGACCCGATCGATCTCAGACCAAATGCTAGACACTTTCGGCCGAGCGCGTCTGCGGCTCTCCCAACGGGGCCATCCGCTCATGTAATCAGTAAAAAGTCGAGTGCGAGAATGACCCGGGCCATGGACGTCCCGCCATTCTGGAAAGCGCGTTGAGTAATGCTCCTCGACAAACAATCATGCTGGCACACTGGCGTCGAAGGTCCGAGGCGAGGCCGGCTAATTCGTGCCGTGATCGCTGGAGGTATCACTCCTCTCTGAATCCTGCAGTGAGGCGTGGCGAAATCCGAACTCGCCCCGTAGATGCTTGACGTGGGCTTTCACCCCGGCCTGACCCATGGTCGCCGGCCGCTTTATGCCCTTCGGCGGTGGCCCGGCGTGCTCTTGGACACGCTTCCACAGCCGTTCGCGCATCTCCTGGTTCAAGGTGATGAAGGCCGAACCGGCATATTTTCCGGTACCGGGCTTCGCCAGCAAGGCGAATGCCGCCTTGCCCGGCTCGCGCTCGACGCCCAATAGTTCGTATTCCTGGACTGTGAAGCTCTTCGTCTTCAGCCAATTCGTCGTCGGGCCGCTTCGATACGGGCTGTCGGCGCGCTTCGAGACGATGCCCTCAAGGCCCGCTTGGTCGGCAAGATAGGCGGCGGTAAGTGCAATGAGGCTCGCAATCCAAACACCGCACATCACACGCTCGGGCGGCCTGCGCATTGTAAACACTGAGAACGCGTTGGCTTAAGCGCAAATCCTAGGGAACATGCTAGAATGTGCGGCTTCGCTCAACTTGAGCAAATGTCCCCAACGACATCTAGGACGCGCTGATTTCCGCTTCTTGAAAGCTTGTTATCATGATAATTTTCAGTCTCCTCGCTTAAGAATATATAGACATGTCAGTCAAACCGGCGGGGGATGGGGAGGATAGGATGAAACTGTTATCGCTTGTTGTCGCAGCTACGTTTTCACTTGCTATGTCCGCTTGGGCCGAGGATCTACCAAGTAGCGCGAAGAAAGCATCGATGGAAGAATTTAAGACTTTTGCTAATGGGAAAAAGGTAAATGTAATTATATACGACGCTGGAGCTGCCATAACTGCCACCCTTGTCTGGAACTGGAAGAAAAAACAGATCATTGGCGAAGCTTTGGTGAACAACAAAACTAAGATAAAGGTCAAAGTTCCCTTGACTTTCGACGGTGACAAGGCCTGTTCACAAGACCAAGGTAAACCAGTTTGTCATCTTATCTACATTGACAACGACAAATTTTACGAGGTGCGCGACGACGGCAAAGTCCACGCGACTTCGACGTTGGTTCAATGAGACGGACCACGTCCGAATGGTTTGGTCGGCGTTTGCACGGACCCGCAAATGCCGGCCCTATTCAGTACGCTTGTCAAGTCTTACGACACCTGCACACTCGCCTCCGACTCGAGAAAACTCACCGCTGCCTTTCGCACCTTGAAGCCTGCCGATGATATGGTTTTGCCTTGGCGCACCATCGTCATCGACGAAACTTAAATAGATGTCGAATGCCCCGTCGGCGGTGATTGTTCCGGCCAAAGGCACCATCGCGGAAATTTCCGTTCCATCGATAAAGATTGTCGTTGACTGTTCAGTGTAATCGCAGGCGGAATTACCTGCGCGCCGCGTCAGTGCCCACGCGCCATCAAAAGCCTTTACCTTGACCGGAGCGCAGACACGTTCTGGGATATTCTTGATTGCGCGCAACACCTCTTTCGTCGGCTCCAGGCTGGCAAGCTTCAATCCCCGCTGCTCGGCAAAGGCTTGAAGAGCTTTCCGACTTCCCGGTCCCCATTTGCCGTCTGCCTGTCCGACAAGGCAGCCGACTCGCGTTAGCTCTGTTTGCGTTGCCTTTGTCAACGCGCGCGGATCAGCCAAAGCTTGCGTCACATCTAAATCAGGATGAGCTTCTGCAACCTCCACGCCCTCGATGGAAATCGAGGGGGCTTTGCCACGATCTGTTGCTGCCTGTTCGATCTCGTCGATCTTCAAGCTGGCTAACGCCGCAAAGGCGCCGCTTGGATACTGTCTGAGATAGGCCTCAAAGAAGCGCTTGTCCGTTTTTTCCTTGATGGTCTCCCAATAGGCGACTTCTACGTCCCCTCCTTTCGCACCCGCCGTGACAGCAGTGTTTCCGGACAACGGTTGCAAAATGACGTCGCCCGTCAGCGAGGAGTTGTCCCATGGCACTTGCTTGCCGTCGGTTGCTTCAAGCACATCCCTACGGACGTTGATGAGGTCGCGGGAGATGTCCTGGCCAGGCGTACCAAGATTCTTCAGCAGCGCAGATGTGAACGGCGAGTTCCTTCCCTCGCCGTCCAGCGCAACGTTCCCGGGCTGCGTTGCAAAGGCTATGAGCGATCCAACGCCCGTGCCTAGCTTTGCCAAGCCCCGACCGACCGACCCTGATCGCGTACCCATCGAGCGCCCAAGGTTCTGTGAGAAAGGACTGTCCCGGCAAGCATCCAAAAATACCAGGTTGACCTTCGTGGTTCGCTCCATGGCCGACAAGACGAGGTCCATGGGCACGGCTTCGAAGTCGAGGTCGTTATATGTGGATAGCCGCGCATCAACGGGAGCCATGTAGTTGGTGCCGTTCACCTGGACGCCATGGCCGGCATAGAAGAGAAGCGCCATGTCGGCACCATCCAGCTTGCCGATGAAATCTCGAACCGTGCCGCGCATCCCGCTTAGATCGAGGTCCTCGCCTGCAACCACCTCAAAGCCCAACGCCTGCAGTTTTGCGGTCATATCCACCGCATCATTTTTTGGATTGGAAAGTGGAACCGCGTATCTATAGGCAGAATTACCGATGACGAGCGCGACGCGCCGTTCTGCCCACGCTTGGGCGCTCAGCGAAACTAGAAGAAGCGCAATGGCGAAGCGAAGCGCCATCATGGCTGTATATCCTTAGTCTCAGCTCATGCAGCGGATTCACCAGTCGATGGACAGGATAAAACCGGAGCAGTCTTGCGAGACTGAGCCCGGTGCTTCGCAGTGTCAAGTCCAGCGGATCTAGCGAAGGGCCCACCGCTAGCCCACAGTTCGTCAGCGGTCTATGCTGTGTAGATTCACGCCGATAGACACCGAAACGAATTGCACGCAGCTTGGCCGTCTTCACGCCGATCGGAATGGTTCAAAAAGGGCGCCTTCTCGCGTCGCTCGGATTCTTTTTCATTCTGGGCGCCTGCATTGCCACATTCTCTCCCTCAGGCGAGAAACTGCTGCGCGACGTCTTGATGACGACCATCTCGCCCTTCGTCGCGCCCCCGACAGACATCGTGATCGTAACGATCACAGAGCAGACATTGGAAAGGTTTCCCTATAGATCGCCGCTGGATAGGGGTGCCTTGGCCGACCTTGTGCAGAGAATCGATAAGGCTCATCCGAGAACAATAGGCATTGACTTGCTTTTCGATCAGCCAACCGAGGCAGAAAAGGATCGGCGCCTAGCTGAGGTTATCGAGGCGGCCGAAAGTCCGGTAATTGTCGCATCTGCATCACACGACGACGACCTTACCGACAAGCAACTGTCGTATCTTAGTCGCTTCGCGCCAAGCGCCATCCGCGGACTGGCCGCCCTGTCTCATGATAGGGTCGACGCGGTTGTGCGGGAAGAATTTCCAGGGCGCGTGGTGAATGGCAACTGGCAACCTAGCTTTGCATCAGCGCTCGCGCAGACCGCCGGCATATCGGCATCGCAAGCTGCGGAGAAGATGGTCTACTATCGGGCTACAGGCATTCATCCGGCACGATGGACAATATATCCGGCACACGCCGCCGCTTTCGCGCCCCCGGCCTGGTTCGCCGGGAAGTTCGTTTTGATCGGCGTCGACCTCCCGCTGCAGGATCGTCATGCAACCCCCTTTGCCGTGCTGAACGGCTCTGTTGCCGGAGCGCTGCCGGGTGTCGTTATTCATGCCAATGCGCTGGCGAGATTGATCAAGGGCGACAAAATCATTACGCCAGGGGCGGTGGCGGCGTTTGGGCCCTTCGTTCTCGCGACGGCGCTCTGCATCTGGGTCGCTTGGCTCCGCATATCAGTGCTGGTGAAACCTATGGTCATCATCGGCGCAGTCGTTTCGGTTTTGATCTTAGAAGCAACCGCGTTTGCCAAGGCCGGGATTCTGTTACCAATGGTCGCGCCGTCGATGCTGCTGCTAGGGCTCTCCGGATTCGTCGCAATTCTGGCATGGCACCGGGACTCGAAAGAAAGGCGTTTCGTCCAGAACGCGTTCTCTCAGTATCTCAGCCCGGCAGTCGTGGCAGAGCTAGTCAGCAAGCCGGCGTCACTGCGCCTCGGCGGATCCGAACGCTTGATAACGTGCGTGTTCACCGACCTTGAGGGGTTCACCAGTTTGGGCGAACGGACGGAACCAGAGGTATTTGCTGCGGTTCTGAATGAATACCTCGATGCGGTTTGTGGTCTCTTCATTGAACATGGAGCCACGATAGACAAACTGATAGGCGATGGAGTCATTGGTTTTTTTGGTGCACCGGGTGTGCAGGAGGACCAAGCCGAAAGGGCCCTAAAACTAACGCTCGCTACCGTCGCGATGTCTCGAAGATTTCGGACAGATGTAAAGTCTAGAGGCCACGACGTTGGCGTCACTCGTATCGGCGTCCATCGAGGACCTGCAGTTGTCGGAAATTTTGGGGGCAATCGATTCTTCAACTACACGGCCATGGGCGATACGGTGAACACCGCTGCCAGGCTCGAAGGCGCGAACAAGTTTCTAGGTACCATGAACTGCATCAGCGAGGAGGTGGCGAACTCTTCCGATGACTACCTGCTTCGGCCATCCGGTGTGTTGTGTCTGAAAGGCAAGACTGAGTGGATCTCAGCCTTCGAGTTGCTGGAGGACGGGCGTATGAATCGCGAGATGGTGGAGGCTTACTCGCAAGCTTATTTGCTGATGTCCGCGCGTGACAAGACTGCCGCTGCTGCCTTTGCATCGCTGGCCATTCAATATCCCAACGATGGCCTCGTTGCTTATCACCTTGGAAGACTGAAGCAGGGTGAGGCTGGCGATAGGATCTATCTTGAAGGCAAGTAAAACAAGCGTATGGTTGAACGTGCGTCATGTATCGGCAACCCAAAATCATTTTCCTACTGGCTGCGGCCATCGCAGCAGTTGGTTCTTGCTCGAGCGCTCTTGCGGCCAGCGAGTATGTCGTTGTCGCTGTCGATCCTCCCGCGGACAGCCCTCAGCTCGGCAAACTGTTCAGACTGGGCGACCTCGTGCATATCGAGGGTGGATCGACTGTCACTTTGATGGGTGACGATGGCTCGGTCACTGCGTTGCCGGGACCTGCGGATGTTGTGGTGACTGACGACGCATCGGGTTCTGGATCAACCTCTAACGGGGCGGCGGGCGCTTCTTCGAGTTTGACTGCGATTTCGGATCTATTGGGGAATGCCGCTGGTCAGCTCCAAACCATAGGTGGGTCTCGTGGCGTTTCCGACACGACGGCCGCCACCTTGGAACCTTGGATGGTGCCGGTCGAAAATCGTCTGACAGGCTGCGTTTATGACCTCAAACTGGAGCTTTGGCGCCCACCGGGGCACAGGGCGGATGTTTCGGTTGCCTATAATGAAGAGTCGCTGGCGACAAGCTTGGTCTGGGACAAGGACACCCCAATTTTGGCAATTCCCGGAAACGTGCCACCGGATCTTCGATCCGTTGAGTTGGTGATCGACGATGAGTCGGTTCGAATGCCTATCGTGCATTTGCCCACCGGCCTCAGCCCGTTGGATCATGTGGGACTGTATGCCTGGATGATAGAAAGCGGTTGTCTTCTTCAGGCATCCGCACTGATCCGGAACTTGGCTAACCGATAGACCACCAGGGGTGGTCACTTCACGGCGCACTGGAAGCGGTAGAGGCGCGCCTTCGCGTCAACCACCGCCATATCGAGGCAACTTCTCGATGGCGCGCTAAGGAAAGCGATCGCCTTGTGCCCAGCGGGTACGCCGACTGAAAGTTTGCGGCGCACGAATTTAACGCTTTCGTTGACGTAGACTTGGACGGTTGCCGAATAGCGGCTGAAGTAGATACCCAGGTGGCAAAACGTCGTGCTCTGTTGCGAGGCTATGCTGGATCAGGTGGTCCGTCCAGAAGAGTTCTTCCTGCAGAACCGGCGATCTCGAGATGCCACCGACCCTCCGCATGCCCCCTCGGAACGCTGGAAGAGGGATGGTGCGTCGCACAAAAATATTGCAATGCACTATAAATGCCGTAACGTCAGTTTCGTAAATGAACGAGACGGCTTTTGTGAAAGGCCGTCCACCGGAAAGGATGGAAACTATGGCCAAGACCGCTGACACCGTTGAAAATACCTCATTCCCCACCTTCGAAGCGTCGAAGGCTGCCGACCAGGTCCGCGCTGTCGCCGAAAAGGGCGTCGAGCAGTCGAAAGAAGCCTATGCGAAATTTGCGTCAGGCACCGAGACGACCCAGAAGGCTCTGCAGTCGAGCTTCGAAACCGCCAAGACCGTCGGCAACGAGTTGTCGCTGAAGACAATTGCTGCTCTGCGCGCCAATGCCGAAGCCGGCTTCTCGCACCTCGAAGCCCTGGTTGCCGTGAAGTCGCCGTCCGAGTTCATCGAACTCCAGACTGCCTTCTTGCGCACACAGCTCGAAAAGACCGTCGAGCAGGCCAAGGAATTTCAGGCCGTGACGACCAAGGCTGCCGAAGATGTATCGAGGCCGATCAAGGATGTCGTTGAAAAGGCGATGAAAGATCTCAAAGTCGCCTAATTGAGCCTAAGCGATCGGAAATAACCGCGAAACAACACCTTCTCCAGCCGGTCTTTTTCCTTTTGGCTGGATGCTCTTTGGTGCCTGCGTTGCCATGGCGGTGCGGGCATAGCTCTCTCGGCTGCGATCATCCGCACAATCTGACGGCGGCGAGCGACGAGCCCGGCCAGGGCCTCGGCTTCGGTGCCGCGCAACGGGCACTTGCCGCTTGCTCGACCCAACGAAGGCAGCGTTACAGCAGCATCGGTGGTGTCGGTCCTGGCCCGCTTGCCGAGCGCATTGGCGTAGGCTGTCACCTGCCCCGGATTGACCACGACAACCGCCAGGCTAGACTGGCACCCTGTCCAAAGCGGCAACCGCTAAGCGCGATATCCTGCCCCATTCTTGGCACGTCGAGCCTGCCAGCCGTGATCCGTGGACATTCGCCTGCGGCAAATTCAGCTGGGCCTTCGTTGCACGGATGGCGGTGCGATGCGGCCTTTCGTCTGTGAGTGGCTGCGCGGACGCCGTCAAACGGCAGAAACTTCAAATCCATCATGTTGGCTCATTGCCAAAGCACCGCTTCAAGACAACAATGACCTCGACGCCGGCGCGCCAGACGCGCACAAAAAAAGGCGTCGGAGGAAATGGAGGAGGAAGCCGCTGGCCAAGTCACGGACGCGCTATGCATGCGGCCTTTCGGTGCTCACGACCGACGAATCTGACGCGGATGCGTTCGCCCGGGCGGTGGCAGCGGAAGCAGCGGCCATTGACGCCGGGTTTGCCCTCCTGTTTTTCTCGCAGAGCCTCATAGAGGCCGTCGCCCTGTCGGAAGCGCTGAAGACCCACGCGCCGGCGCTCCACTATGCCGGCTGCTCGACGGCCGGTGAGATAACGCCCAAAGGGCTGGAGGAAGGCCAGATCCTGGCTATGCTGCTTCCCTCCGCATCGTTTTCGGCAGCCAGCACCATGGTCGAAAATCTGTCCTCATCGGGCATGGACGGGATTACCGGCGAAGTCGAGGCGCTGAGGCGTTCGTTACACGAGCGCCTCGGGCACGAGCGAGCCGACACCACTTTCGCGCTCTGCTTGATCGACGGCCTGTCTTATGCCGAAGAAGCGGTGACCTCCGCCATCCATTGGGGGCTCGACGACATCCCACTGATCGGCGGGTCGGCTGGCGATGATTTGAAATTCGAGACAACGCGGCTGATCTCGAACGGCAAAGTGACCTCCGACAGCGCCATCATCGTGCTGATCACCACGGAAATTCCTTTCCACGTGTTCAAGACCGACAATTTCGTTCCCACCGAAGAGAAGCTGGTGGTGACGGCATCCGATCCCGACCACCGCATCGTGCGCGAATTCAACGCCACCATTGCCGCCGAGGAATATGCCGCCTCGGTCGGCGTCGTCGCGCAGATGCTGACGCCACTGAGTTTTGCCTCGCACCCGGTGGTGGTGAAAGTCGGCGGCGAATTTTACTGCCGTTCAATCCAGAAGATGCATGCGGACGGCTCGCTGTCGTTCTTCTGCGCCATCGACGATGGTGTCGTGCTTGCCGTCGCCCAGCCTAAGGACATGGTCGAGGCGACCCGCGCCGCTCTCAGCGACGTCAGCAAAAGGCTTGGCGGCATCGACCTGATCCTCGGTTTCGACTGCGTGCTGCGCCGGCTCGACGCGCGCAACCGCCAAGTCTATCGCGAGATTTCGGAACTCTACAAGGTCAACAACGTCCTCGGCTTCGGCACCTATGGCGAACAGTACCGTTCGATGCATCTGAACCAGACCTTCACCGGCATCGCCTTCGGTGAACGCAATGCGGCCGAAGCGGCGGAGTAGGAAATCCGGGATGCCGCTCAGGAACATCGACGACCTGGAAAAGCTGAAGAAGATCAACGCCGCGCTGATCAGCCGCGTAGAGCGTTCCATGGACCAGCAAGGCAATGCGTTTTCGCTGTTCCAGACCGCCATTTCGCTCGAGAGCCGGGTGCGCAGCCGCACCGAAGAGCTGCATTCGACCTTGCGCCGGCTGGAGCAGTCGAACATCGACTTGAACGCGGCCAAGGAAAACGCCGAGCTGGCGAACCTATCCAAGACCAGGTTCCTGGCGGCCGCCAGCCATGACGTGCTGCAGCCGCTGAACGCCGCGCATCTGTCGGTCTCGGCGCTTGCCGAAGTACAGACCAGCGAGGAAGGCAGAAACCTGGTCCGCCAGGTCGAGCGATCGCTGGAGACGATGGAGGACCTGCTCCGCACTTTGCTCGACATTTCCAAGCTCGATGCCGGCGTCGTGCAGCCCGACATCACCGATGTCAGCCTGGAGACGCTGTTTTCGTCTCTGCGCTCGGATTTTCAGCCGGTTGCGGAGATGAAGGGGCTGACGCTGAAGTTCCGGCCGGTCAATGCGCTCGTTCGTTCGGACCGAACCTTGCTGCGCCGCATCCTGCAGAACATCCTGTCCAATGCACTGCGCTATACCCGTTCGGGCGGCGTGTTGGTCGGCACCAGACATCGCGGCGACACGATCCGCATCGACGTCGCCGATACCGGCTGCGGCATCCCCGACGACCAGCGCGAGGCGGTGTTCGAGGAATTCCATCGCGGCGTGATCCCGACGGATGCCGGGCTTGCCGCCGGCGGGCTGGGGTTGGGGCTGGCCATCGTGCGCCGCATCGCCGCGGCCCTCGGCCATCCCGTCACGTTTTCGTCGAAGGTCGGACATGGCACGATTTTCCATATCGACGTTCCGGTCGGGATCGGCGACACGGCCGATCCAATCGCCAGCACCGTCGACATGGAGCGGCCGCGCGGCTACGGTCTGTTCGGCACAAGGGTGCTGCTGGTCGAGAACGACATCGACGTGCTGCAGGCGATGACCTCCCTGCTCGAGCGCTGGCAATGCCTGGTGCGCCCCGCCACCTCGACCGGTGACGCGCTCGATTTGCTTGGCGATACCGACTGGTTGCCAGATATTGTCATAGCCGACCAGCATCTCGACGGCGGCGACCTCGGCACCACCACAATCGCCGAGGTCCGTGATTATCTCGGTCGCGCCGTGCCGGCGCTCATCGTCACCGCCGACGGCTCGGAAAGTGTCGCCAAGGCCGCCCGCGCCGCCGGCATCGAGCTGATGCGCAAGCCGCTGAAGCCGGCCCAACTGAGGGCGCTGCTGGCACATCTGCTGGCTTGAACTGGTCGTATCTTCCCAGCATACGGGTCACCGTATTCCAGCCATTACTTGTGCCTAGGCGGTAATTCATATGAAGCAGATTCACTTCTTCGCGCTAAAGGGCAATCAACCACTGAATCGGCTTCTAACGGTCGATCATTTCTTGTCACTGGCCACGCTGTGCCCATTGAGGTGAGGCCGATAAAAACACCTTCCGGCATCCGGTATTCGCTAGATCAGCTTAGCAATCCGGACACAGTAACTTTTTCCCCTGGTGGGCGATGGGCTGAAGATGTTGTGATAAATGGCCGCGTGGCTACGGTCTCCGACACGCCGCTCGCTCAGGAGCTAATGAAGACTTTTAATAGAGCATTCAAAAAGCAATTTAGTAAAATCAAAGCATTCTACGTTGGACCGGTGGCCGCCATTTTACTAGACGCGGGAAAGCGGCTAACTGCTGCAGAGCAATCGCCGCGTGAATTTGATCTGACTAGAGAGGCGCGGGTTGCTTAGCTGGTGTCGGGAACGTGAGAGCCGTGGCTAGTCTAGTCCGATTGCGGTGACACGAGTGCGCGACTACGGTGACAGTGCGCTTTTTAGCGAGCCCTCTCAAAACCCCGCCGGATCGCGAAAAAGCTCGGCATTGTCGAGCTTCGAGACCTCGATCACCGCCTGTGTGCGGCTGTAGACGTTGAGCTTGCGCAGGATTTCGGAGACATGCGCCTTGACTGTGGTCTCGCCGACCTGCAGTTCATAGGCGATCTGCTTGTTGAGCAGGCCCTGGCGCAGCATCTGCAGCACTTTGAGCTGCTGCGGCGTCAGCGTAGCCAGGCGCTGCACCATCTCGGCGCGGTCGGTGCTGTCGGCGTCGCGCGGCCGGCCTTCATAAGTCTCGGGAACATAGATCGCGCCTTCCATCACCGAGCGAATGGCGGCCGCAAGGTCGCTCTTGCGCGCCGATTTCGGGATGAAGCCGGCCGCACCGTACGACAGCGCCTCTGAAATGATCTTCGGTTCCTCATAGCCGGAGACGATGACCACCGGCAGGCGCGGATAACGCGTCCTGAGCTGCAGCAGCCCGTCAAACCCATGCACGTCGGGCATACTGAGATCGAGCAGCGCCAGGTCGAACGGCTTGGCATCCGTCAGAAGCTCGAGCGCCTCGGCAATCGAGCGTGCCTCGACCGTGTCGACTTCCGGATAGGCCATCTGCACGGCACTATGCAGCGCCTCGCGAAACAGCGGATGGTCGTCAATGATCAGGAACCTGGCGCGATCGGTCATCAGCTTCATTTCGGTTTGGTCTGGCCTAGAATAGTCCTGCAACCATGGCCAGCTTATTGGCAAATAGTACATTGCCATCTTGGCCGGCTAAAGCAGAATGTGCCCATGATTTCCGCGGCGCCACGCGGCAGATATGGCCGTTCTGAAATGCAATGCCTTGCCCGGTGGGCCAAATCGGCCGAATGTGCCGGCGACAGATCCATTGAAACAGAGACAGGTCGTGACCGACTTCCGACTTCGCGTGACAGCCAGTGACCGCCGGCTTTCGCACTGTTGCCGGCCGCCACACGACGCTTCCCCGACGCCCGCCTTGTTCGCGGCCGCACCGATGGTATCGGCTGGCCTGGGGTCGCGCTGGTATACGGGCTGGTTTCCTGGACAAAACGCAGCAAGCTGATGGTGTTGCCGTTCAAGCCCCGCTAGGCGCTCGATGCCGTACTGGTAAGGAGCACCACCTTGCCGCCATCGCGCTTTGGGCGCGAATTTGCCCGCGATATCCAAGCTGTAGTCCACGATCTGGGCCGCGCCAAGCCAGAACCAACTGATCGCAGTCGCTGATCTTGAAGCTATACGATCCGGTTGGACCAATTTCAGCGTATTCCCGTTGAGCCCAACGCCCCCCGAGGCTGACAGCACGTCGGCAATGACTTACGAATCGTGTCCGTCTACGCGCTCGCCTGCGTTCGTTCCAACGCGTGGGACCGGGCGATTTCGTCCGGCCCCCAAGGATAGTGTCTGATCAGTCGTTAGGCCGGCAACGCGCCGGATCTCTTGGCCGTCCAGGTGGCGATATAGTCCATCAGTCCTGGATTGAGGCAATCATAAGGTTCGAGCCCGATCGACTTCAGCTGTGACCTTATGCCGTCCATGCGGCTCGGATCGACACCGGACTCGATGATCGAGGAGACAAAGGCGGTGAAGCCCGGCGGCGCCCAGCCGTCTTCCTGGAAGCGTTCGGGATGGATGAACGACAGCCCCTTGAAAGCGTGGTCGCGCTCGACCGGGCCGTGCATGTGGACGCCGCAGCCGGTGCAGGCATGGCGCAGGATCAGCGCGCCCGGATCGACGATCTTCAGCTTGTCGCCGTTTTCGGTCACCGTCACGTCGTTTGTACCGGCAACCGCCACGACCGAGAACAGCGCGCCTTCCGGCTTCCAGCATTTGGTGCAGCCGCAGGCATGGTTGTGGGCGATCTGGCCCTTGACCTTCACCTTCACCGGGTTGCTGGTGCAGGCGCAGACCAGCGTGCCGCCGGCAAAGTCGGCCTTTTGCCTGGGCAGTCCATTGTCGATTTTAGGATGCAGTTTTTCCGGCATTTTTGTCTCCTCCCGTGTTGAACATCTGCATTTTTCGGCCGCTGGCTGGTTAGCCGGCGGCTTTCTCGTCCTCAGTAAACCACCACGCTCCTGATCGACTTGCCTTCATGCATCAGGTCAAAGCCCTTGTTGATGTCCTCGAGCTTCAGCGTGTGGGTGATCATCGGATCGATCTCGATCTTGCCGGCCATGTACCAGTCGACGATTTTCGGCACGTCGGTGCGGCCGCGCGCGCCGCCGAAGGCGGTGCCCATCCAGGTGCGGCCGGTGACCAGCTGGAACGGCCGCGTCGAGATCTCCTGGCCGGCGCCGGCAACGCCGATGACGACCGACTTGCCCCAGCCGCGATGCGACGCTTCTAGCGCCTGCCGCATGACTTTGGTGTTGCCGGTGCAGTCGAACGTGTAGTCGGCGCCGCCGATCTGGTCGGCGCCGCGCTTGGTCATGTTGACGAGATGAGCCACGACATCGCCGTCGATCTCCTTCGGATTGACGAAATGCGTCATGCCGAATTTCTCGCCCCATTCCTTCTTGTCGTTGTTCAGGTCGACGCCGATGATCATGTCGGCGCCGGCAAGGCGCAGGCCCTGGATGACGTTGAGGCCGATGCCGCCGAGGCCGAACACGACCGCCGTCGCGCCTTGCTCGACCTTGGCGGTGTTGATCACCGCACCGATGCCGGTGGTGACGCCGCAGCCGATGTAGCAGATCTTGTCGAACGGGGCGTCGGCATTGACCTTGGCCACCGCGATCTCGGGCAGCACGGTGAAGTTGGAAAAGGTCGAGCAGCCCATATAGTGGAACAGCTTGTCCTTGCCGATCGAGAAGCGCGAGGTGCCGTCAGGCATCAAGCCCTGTCCCTGCGTGGCGCGGATGGCGGTGCACAGATTGGTCTTGCGCGACAGGCAGGACGGGCACTGCCGGCATTCCGGCGTATAGAGCGGGATGACATGGTCACCCTTCTTGACCGAGGAGACGCCCTTGCCGACGTCGACGACGATGCCGGCGCCCTCATGGCCGAGGATCGCCGGAAACAGGCCTTCCGGGTCGGCGCCCGACAGCGTGAACTCGTCGGTGTGGCAGATGCCGGTTGCCTTGATCTCGACCAGCACCTCGCCATCACGCGGACCTTCGAGGTCGACCTCCATGATCTCCAGCGGCTTTCCGGCGGCGACGGCGACAGCGGCGCGCGTTTTCATCAGGCAGTTCTCCCAAGACGAACCATAGAGTTTCACATTCCGCCATTGCTGCGGATGAGACCGCAACACGCTCATTCATCGCCGTATCCCCGCGAAAAGGAATAGGACTAAAGCAGACACGTAAGTTCACTTGCAGGGCTTTGATAAATCTTGTGGCGTCCGCTAAGCTCATTGTGGGCACCTTGAATTCGCGCTGGTCCGGGAACAATCGGACTTTAGTGCAAGAATGGGCAGTTTTATCGATGACGAGCGCGGTGCCAGGCACTCTCGTGGCCTTTTTGTGCTTTTTTTTCCAGACCGCCAACGTTACAGGCGTGATGGCCCAGGAAGTGACGGGCAAGCAACCGGTCGCAGCCGACAGGCCGGAAAGAAAGATAACCGAAATCAGAATAGGTTATTTGCGGGCCTACGCGCCGCAACTGGCGCTTTCCCTGCTGGACCTGCCGCCACGCGACGAAGGTGTCGCCGGCGCCAATGTGGCGATCGGCGATAACAACACGACAGGAAAGTTCCTCAGCCAGAAATTCAGCCTCGACATAGCCGAGGTCAAGCCGGACGGCGACGCGGTTCAGGCGTTCAACGATCTGATTGCCAAAGGTGACCGCTATATTGTCGCTGACCTCTCGGCCAGGCAATTGCTGTCGATCGCCGACATCGCCCGCGACAAGGGCGTTCTGGTCTTCAATGTCGGTGCCACAGACGACAGCCTGCGCGAGGAAGACTGCCGCATAAACATTTTCCATGTGGCGCCGACACGAAGCATGCTGGCTGACGCGCTGGCGCAGTATCTCGTGACAAAGAAATGGCCGAATTGGGTGCTGCTCTATGGTTCGCATGAGCGGGATCATCTCTATGCGGCCGCGTTGCGCCGCGCGGCGGCTCGCTTCGGCGGTCAGATCGTCGCCGAGAAGGAGTTCAAAGACACTGGCACGGCGCGCCGCACCGACACCGGCGCCACGCAGATACAGCAGCAGATTTCCGTGTTCACGCAGGATCTGCCGGAGCACGACGTGGTGCTTGTCGCCGATGAGAGCGAGGTGTTCGGAACCTATGTGCCCTACCGCACCTGGACACCGCGGCTGGTCGCTGGCACGGCCGGTCTTGTCGCATCGTCCTGGCATCCCGCGAGCGAGCAATGGGGTGGCATTCAAATGCAAAGCCGTTTCCTGAAGACGACCGGCCGGCGAATGCTGTCCAAGGATATGTCGGCCTGGACGGCGGTGCGGGCGGTGGGCGAAGCCAGCACACGGACCAATGGCGACGATCCGAAGAAGATCAGCGACTACATCCGCTCGGACGATTTCTCGGTCGCCGCCTTCAAAGGACAGAAGCTGACCTTCCGCAAGTGGAACCATCAGCTTCGCCAGCCAATCCTGCTCGGCGACACCAAATCCGTGGTCTCGACATCGCCACAGGAGGGTTATCTTCACCAAATCTCCGAGCTCGATACGCTCGGCGTCGATCAGCCGGAAACGAGATGCGTCCTTAAGTAGAACCAATCGGGAGGAATTTTCGTGCAGAGACGAGCTTGCGCACTCGCCATTCTCGGCTTCATGGCCAATCCGGCGTGGGCTTACACCGTTTATGTCTCCAACGAGAAAGACAATACGATAACGGTCGTCGACACGGCGACGATGCAAGTGGTGAAGACCGTCGAAGTCGGCCAGAGGCCGCGCGGTATCACCATCTCGCATGACGGCAAGTTCATCTATTTGTGCGCCAGCGATGACGATACGATCGAAATCATCGATACCGCGACGCTGCAGATCGTTGGCACGCTGCCATCAGGCCCCGATCCCGAACTGTTCGTGCTTTCGCCCGACGGCAAGACGCTCTACGTCGCCAACGAGGACGACAATCTCGTCACCGCGATCAACGTCGAGAGCAAGCAGGTCATGACCGAGATTCCCGTTGGGGTGGAGCCTGAAGGCATGGCCGTCAGTCCCGATGGCAAAACCATGGTCAACACCTCCGAAACCACCAGCATGGCGCATTTCATCGACACCGACAGCCATGAGGTGACCGACAACGTCCTGGTCGACACGCGTCCGCGCTTTGCGCAATTCAAGCCCGACGGATCACAGATCTGGGTCAGTGCCGAAATCGGCGGTACCGTCAGCGTCATCGACAGTCTCAAACGCGAGGTGGTGAAGAAGATCCAGTTCGCGATTGCGGGACTGCGGCCCGAAACCATCCAGCCGGTCGGCATCGCAATCAGCGCGGACGGCAAGAAAGCCTATGTCGCGCTCGGCCCAGCGAACCACGTCGCCGTCATCAACACCGAAACCTACGAGGTGGAAAAATACATCCTGGTCGGCCAGCGCGTCTGGCATCTCGACTTCACCCCCGATCAGAAGACGCTGATCACCACCAACGGCAATTCCAACGACATCACCTTCATCGACACGGCGACGGACGAGCCGGTTCAATCGGTTACGGTGGGCCAGCAGCCTTGGGGCGTGGCCATATCGCCCCACTAGACCGCAGCAATGATCAGGGAGGCCGACGTGATGAATATTTGCCGCGGGGATGTTGCAAGTGCACTAGATGACCAGCGCGCCCCGAAGGAGCCAGCGGCATGCAGCATGTGAGGACAAGCGGAGCTGGAGAGGAGGTGGCAGCGCTCGATGTTGCCGGCATCAGCCATTCCTATGGTCCGAAGCGAGTGCTCCAGGACGTCTCGTTCTCGATCGCGCCGGGAACTTTCACCGTTCTGCTCGGCCTCAATGGGGCCGGCAAGACAACTTTGTTCTCACTGATCAGCCATCTTTACGGCACCCGCCGCGGATCGATCCGCATCTTCGGCCATGACGTCAGCCGCGCTTCGGGCGAAGCGCTCAGGCGTGTCGGCATCGTATTCCAGGCACGCACGCTCGACCTCGACCTCAGCGTCCACCAGAACCTCTCCTACCACGCCTCGCTGCATGGCATTGGCGGACACCAAGCCCGGCAGCGCATTGCCGCGCTGCTCGATACAGTCAACATGCAGGGCCGTCAGCATGACAAGGCACGCAGTCTTTCCGGCGGCCAAATGCGGCGCATCGAGATCGCGCGGGCGCTGCTCCACCGCCCTTCCCTGCTGCTGCTCGACGAGGCGACGGTCGGTCTCGACATCCAGTCGCGTGCGGGCATTTTGGCCACCATCCGCAAACTCGTCGAAACCGAGGGCATCGGTGTGCTGTGGGCGACGCATCTGATCGATGAGGTCGAAGACGGCGACCATGTCGTCGTGCTGCGGCAGGGCGACCTGGTTGCCAAGGGTAAGGTGGCCGATGTCGTTGCGACGAGCGGTGCCAGTTCGATCCGCGACGCCTTTTCCAGGCTCAACCGCATCGAAACAAGCGGCATCGCGGAGATGTCGCCATGAGCGCTCCCGCAATGCCGGCAAAAGTCGCCACCCTCACGCCGGTGAAGTTCGAACAGTTTGGGCTCCACCACTACCTCGTTTGCCTCAAAGGGATCGTCGTGCGGGAGTGCCTGCGCTTCCTGCATCAGCGCGAGCGCTTTATATCCTCGCTGGTTCGGCCGCTCGTCTGGCTGTTCATTTTTGCCGCCGGATTCCGGCAGGTGCTCGGCGTATCGATCATCCCGCCCTACAAGACCTACGTGCTCTACGAGGTCTACATCACGCCGGGCCTGTGCGGCATGATTCTGCTGTTTTCGGGCATGCAGTCTTCGCTGTCGATGGTCTATGATCGCGAAATGGGCAACATGCGCACCCTGCTGGTCAGCCCCTTCCCGCGTTGGTTTTTACTGATCTCGAAGATGCTCGCCGGTGTCGCCGTGTCGATCGCGCAGGTTTACGCGTTCCTGATCGTTGCCTGGTTCTGGGGCGTCAAGGCGCCGCCGCTTGGCTATCTCACCGTGCTGCCGGCGCTGTTCCTGTCAGGCATGATGCTGTGCGCGCTCGGCATGCTTCTGTCCTCAATGATCAAGCAGCTCGAAAACTTCGCTGGCATCATGAACTTCGTCATCTTTCCCGGCTATTTCGCTTCTCCGGCACTCTATCCCTTGTGGCGTATCCAGGAGGCTAGCCCCCTGCTCTACAAAATCTGCCTCGCCAATCCATTTACTTACGCCGTCGAACTGATCCGCTTCGCCTTCTACGGCCAGGTTGACTGGCTGTCGCTGGGCGTCGTTGCCGGCTGCACGCTGCTGTTCCTTGCCGCCGCCATCATCGCCTACGACCCTTCGCGCGGCCTGATGACCCGCAAACAGGACACGGGAGGAAATGCCTGATGGCGCGAATGATCCATGTTCGCGGTCTGGCTCTGGTCGCCATGCTCGCGCCGGGCGTCAACGCCATGGCGGCCAACCCCGATCCAGACTGGCCCTGCATGCAGCGCAAGGTGCCGCAACTCTCGCTCGGCCAGATCTGGAGCGGACCGGACCTTCCTTCAGCGGCGAAGGACTGGTCGAAGGACCCCACCATCTCCGCCCTGATCGAGGAAGTGGCAGCTCGCCGGATGCCGATTGCGGAAGCTCAAAAGAAGATCAGGGATTTCGCGGCCTCCTTGCCGGCCGAGCAACTTGCACCCAAAATGGCGATGATGGTGCAAGGCATGTTCGACCACCTGGACGCCGAGCGCTCGCAGGTGATCTCCGGCATTTCCCGCTACGCCCACAAGCAGCTCGAAATGGCCGCCGCGTTGCGCAAGGAAGGGTCCGATGTCGATGCGTTGCGGGCAAAGCCGGATGCAGATCCCGAAGAGATCGATCGGCGAACCGAACAGCTGAAATTCGCAACGCGAATTTTCAATGAACGCGTCCAATCACTGACCTACGTCTGTGAAGTGCCGACGATAATCGAGCAGCGGCTTTATCAATTGTCCAAGGCCGTCTCGGAAACGCTCGCCGCGAAGAAATAGAACCTCATTCGATCTTCGCGGCGGATATCACGATCCACGGCCGGGCAGCACGCGCCAGCGCTGAACGAAATAACGGGGATGCGTCTCGATCCACTGGGCTACCAGCGATTGCGCCTGCATGAAGGCGGTCCCGGGATTCATCGCCAGGCCGTCCACCATCTGTTCGCGTTGTTCACAGGTCTGCGGCACATCCGTCAGGCAGACCATCATAACGAGCGTGTAGAGCATTACCCCTTGTCCCCTTCGATTCCCGAACCCCATGCCCGGGAGTTTCCGTGATACCGACCAGTCTGCAGGGATCGCACATACGGATCACTTACGGGTGTGAAAGGAACGTGGCCCCCGCTCTTTCGCGCCGCAATATAACATGGCGCTAATCTAACGCCAATGACCGCAGGGCTCGGTCGCGGCCGGGCCCGCAACGAAAAAGCGCGTCCGGCTGTGCCAGTGCCAAAAAATGTGAACTCCTGGAACGCGCTCTCGCATGGGCTCGACCGAAACAGGAATATCATTGTTGTCGACCTCAGACCGGCAGTCCGTTCTGCTTTCGCAGGCTCTTGTCGAAAGCGGATGCGGGGACGAAACGGCGCAGGAAACTGACCTGGCGCGCCATTTTTCCAGCCGCATACCGCCTCTTCGGAGCGGGATCGGTCGCAGCCGCCAAAACGGTCCTGGCCACCACTTCCGGCGCATCGCCTTTTTCCATCGCTTTCCGCACAGCTGCATTCATGCCGGCGCGCGCAGAGTCATAGATGTCAAGCAACTGATCCGGCCTGGCGAGATTTTCTTCAAATGAGGTGCGGGATAGGCGGGCTCCACCAACACGACGCGAATTCCGAAAGTACGCAGTTCGTGGTCGAGCGATTCGGAGTAGCCCTCCACGGCATGCTTGGTCGACGAATAAAGCGCGAAATAGGGAGCTGGAATGAACCCCTGCACCGAGCTCAAATTGACGATTCTGCCCTTGCCTTGGCGGCGCATTGTCGGCAACACCGCTTTGGTTACTCGCATAACGCCAAAGACGTTCACGTCAAACAACGACTTGGCCTGGGCCATCGAGGACTCCTCCGCGCCACCAAGCAGGCCAACGCCGGCATTATTGACAAGCAGGTCGATGCGCCCGGTCTCGGCCAGCACGTCCTGGACAAGTTTCGCCACGGACGTGTCATCGGTCACGTCACAGGCCAGCATGGTAACCCCATCGGATCGGTCGACGACGGCGCGACGGCTGGTTCCGAACACGCGAAAGCCCGCGTTCTGCAGGGCTTTGGCCGTTGTGTGCCCGATACCGCTGGATGCCCCCGTCACCAGGGCGACGCCTAGATTGGTCTTGTTCATGGAGGTCACTTCTTTCTTCGTTTTGGATTGGCGTGGGAGAAGCACGACAGGTCGGAGCGAAAGGCGTCAATCATGAGCGCCTCCGGTACTCGCGCCGGCCAGATCATCCGTCCAGCGCCGGAACAGCGCGCTGGCATTAACGCCTCCGAAGCCGAAGCCATTGGAGATTGCATAGCCCATCGCCATCGGCCGGGCCCGGTTTGCGACGAAGTCGATCCCGTCGCCGGCCGGATCGGGAGCGCTCAGATTGAGGGTCGGCGGTGCCATCTGATCCCTGAGTGCCAGGATTGCGAAGATTGCTCCGAGCCCGCCGGCGGCTCCGAGCAGGTGTCCGGTCGCCGATTTCGTTGCACTGACAGCTATCGCGAAATCGCGCCCGAACACGCTCTTGATCGCTTCGATCTCACCCAGGTCGCCCACCGGCGTGGAGGTCGCATGGGCATTGAGATGACGAACCTCGCGGGGCGAAATCCCTGCTTGGGCGATTGCGATCTCCATGGCCCGGCGCGCACCGTCGCCGTCCTCGGGACCGGAGGTGACGTGATGAGCATCCGCCGTCGTGCCGTAGCCGACAAGCTCGGCCAGCGGTCTTGCGCCGCGCGCCAGCGCGTGGCTCAAGTCCTCGATGACCAGCATGCCGGCTCCTTCGCCCATGACGAAGCCGTCCCGCGACTTGTCGAACGGTCGGGAGGCCTCATCAGGACGGTGATTAAAGGACGTCGAAAGAGAGCGTGCCGCGGCAAACCCACCGAGGCTGACAAGATTCATGCATGCTTCCGTCCCGCCGCACACGGCAATATCGGCCTCGTTGGCGCGGATTAGGCGAGCCGCATCGCCGATCGCCTGAATGCCGGCCGCGCACGCCGTCACGGGTGCACCGAGCGGACCTTTGAAGCCATAGCGGATCGAGACGTGGCCTGCCGCGAGGTTCACCAGGAAGGACGGCACCGTAAAAGGTGATAGACGGCGGACGCCGCGCCGGTCGACCGTGCGCACCGCCTCGGTTATGGCCGGGAACCCGCCGACGCCCGAGGCGATGATCGTGGCCGTGCGCAAGCGATCCGCTTCCGAGACGGGGGCCCATCTTGCTTGGGCGAGCGCCTCTTGTGCCGCGGCCAGCGCAAAGAGAATGAACCGGTCTACCTTGCGCTGATCCTTCGGCGGAAGGATGGCTTCCGGATCGAAACCAGCGTCCGGATCTTCTTCTGTGGAGGGCACCACCCCGCCGACCTTCGCCGGCAGGTCGCACACCACATCATCCGCAAGCCTCCGGATGCCCGAGCGGCCGGCCAGGAGACGCGACCAGGACGTTTCAACATCGGCAGCAAGGGGCGTAACCGCTCCCATGCCCGTAACAACAATCCGTCGCATCTATTTTCCTGTCAGTTTGGGCGCGCCGCAGGCGCTGCGCACGCCATTCAAGCGCCGGCTGCTTCGCGAACCTGTTCTGTCGCCGCATCCAGAAATGCCTGCGCGAGGTCGGGGTCGTTGACGACGCGCGAAAGGAGCACCGCACCGACCATTGTCGAGAGAATGGCCATGGCCTTGTCGCCGGGCCGCTCGCCGTCGGCCTCGCCAACCCAACTACCAAACATCTCAAGATATTCCCTGATCCCGGCTTCGAACGACGCTCTCACGTCCACGCCCTGTCTGGCGGCATCCGAACCGAGCGCCACGATCGGGCAGCCGTCCATCCTTTCTTCGCGATGGTCCATGCTGAGGTAGAACGCGATCACCGCGCCAAGCGGATCCTCGGGTTTTGCCGTAGTCGCGGCCGACCATCGGTGGGTGGCGCTCTCCATCGCCCGTTTGGACGCCTGCGCCGCCAGGTCCTCCTTTGACGCGAACTGCTTGTAAAAAGCGCCTTGGGTCAGCCCGGCACCCTTCATCAGATCCTTAAGGCCAATGCCGTCAAAACCGCGCTCCCGAAAAAGGCGGCTTGCCACATTGATAACGGTTTCACGGTTTTCCGCAGCCTGAATGCGACTTACGCGCATCGGTAATCTCCCTTTTAGCTTGTGTTCGTAATCTATATCTTATATAGAGGGCGAACGCAATCTATCAAGAGAAGATGCGAGATGATCCGCAAAATCCCGACCGCTCCGCTCTTGGCCGCACTGAGATGGGCATGAAAACGAGACCCGCCATCGTGCTGGCGGGCGTCCCGTTCGGTGGTCTTCCCGACAGCGCCACGGATCCGGCCAGCGGACAGAAAACCACTAAGGTTCCACCGGATCAGGAGAGGTCAAATGCTATACAGCTATTTTGTCGAGAAATCGATCCGACAGAGCTTCGACCACGTAAACAATCATCGCTGGGATGAGGCGGTGAAAGCAGTCGCGCCGAATGTCCATCACCGCGTTTCCGGCGCCCACGCGCTCGGTGGTGAGCGCCACGACAAGGAAGCCCTGCGCCGCTGGTTTGAGCGCCTCGGCCGTGTGCTCCCCAATCTCCATCTCACGGTTAACCACATCTGGGTGAAGGGCTGGCCGTGGCACACTACCGTGTTTGCCCAGTGGGACGGCACCGCAACGCTGTTCAACGGCGACACGTCGTACGTCAACCGTGGTCTCCACGTGTTCACCTTGCGGTGGGGCAGAGTCCATGCACTTGAGGAATTTTACGATTCACAAGCAGCGGCCCGCGGTCTTGCCGCCCAAGCGACAGCTGGCCTCGAAGAAGCTGTCGCCGAACAGATTATAAGTTAGCAGCAGCGCGGTGAGAGGCCCGTCGCGTTGACCGCGGGTGCGCTATCCGGCCTCATCGCTTAGCTGGTGGTCGCCCAGTACGGTCGGCTCGGCAAATGCGTATTTCTCCACCAGCGATGCCTCCCGATCCTCGATTATCAGAATCGACCCGGTAGAACGCGATCACCGCGCCAAGCGGGTCCTCGGGTTTTGCCCCGGTCGCGGCCGACCCTCGGAGGGTGGCGCTCTAAATTGCCCGTCTGGACGCCTGCGCCGCAAGGTCCTCCTTTGAGGCGATGCTTGTAAAAGGCGCCTTGGGTCAGCCCGGCACCCTTCATCAGATCCTTGAGGCCGATGCCGTCAAAGCCACGCTTCCGCAAAAGGCGGCTTGCCACGTTGATTGCGGTTTCGCGGTTTTCCGCGGCCTGTATGCGACTCACACGCATCGTCGATCTCTTTTTTTAGATTGCATTCGTAATCTATCTGCTATATAGATGGCGAATGCAATCTAAAAAAGGAGACACGAAATGATCCGCAAGATCCTGAGCGCTTCGCTCCTGACCGCGCTGTTTCTGGCGACCCCAGCGTTTGCCGAGGAAGCTACCGTCGGACGCCCAATCGAAGCCGGCAGCCTGCACAACGGACGCCTCGACATGGTGGTCTATTACGTCCCAATCGACGGCGACCTCCTGGAGGTCACCGCCACCTTCGCGCCCAAGGGCGGAGGCGATCCGCTGCGCGTCGTCATGGGCCTCGCCGACCGCGACTCCGTTGCCTTCTCCATGCCGGGCTACCGGGGCTCTCTCTACGCGTTCTCGAGGTCCGGCGAGGAGGTGACAGTCGCGACTGGGACCGACAAGCATCCGCGCGCCGACGCGCTACCGGACTGACTCGCCGCGCAGGTCGCAGCCGGCCGCTGCCGGTCGACACAGCATAGAGAATGAACGCAATCTATTTCGGCATGAGGCGATGGGCATGAAAAAGCGACTTGTCATTGGGCTGGGCAGCGTCCTGGCCGCGGGGTTAGGGGTGGCCGCATTCGTCACGCTGCCCATTCGCACGCAGGCAACCGCAGTGGCGGATCCGAGGCAGGAAGCGCCGATCGTCAGATTGGTGACGGCGGCGCCAGTGGCTGGATCCGAACGCGGTTTCACGGGCACGATTGCCGCGCGGGTGCAGAGCAATCTTGGTTTTCGCGTACCCGGCAAGATCATCGAGCGCCTGGTGAACGTCGGTGAACGGGTCAAGGCGGGCCAACCGCTTCTGCGGATCGACGACACCGATCTGGCTCTCGCGCTCACCGCCAAGCGCAATGCGGTCGCCGCGGCACGCGCTGTGCTGGTTCAGGCGAGCGCGGACGAAAAGCGCTATGCCGTTCTGGTCAAGAAGGAATTGGCAGCAACTCCGCAGCGCTACGAGCAGGCGAAGGCCGCGTTGGATACCGCGACCGCACAACTCGCCGCCGCCGAAGCGGAAGCGAAAGTCGCGGAAAACGAAGCGGCCTATTCCGTCCTGGTGGCGGACGCGGATGGAACTGTGGTCGAAACCATCGGCGAGCCGGGACAGGTCGTCTCCGCCGGTCAGACAGTGGTTCGGATCGCCCAGGCCGGCCCTCGTGAAGCGGTGGTCGCGCTTCCCGAAACGATCCGGCCGGCGATCGGCTCTGTGGCCGAGGCCGCCGTTTATGCGGCCGATGGGCGCCATACGGCGCATCTGCGGCAGTTGTCGGATGCCGCCGATCCCCAGACCCGTACCTATGAGGCCCGCTATGTGCTCGACGGGGAGGCCGCGGCAGCACCGCTTGGCGCGACCGTGACTATCCGGATCACAAGCCAGGCGAGCCAGCCGGAAGTCCAGGTGCCGCTCGGAGCCGTGCTCGATGATGGCGGCAAGACAGGCGTTTGGGCCCTGGATCGCGCTACCTCGACCGTACACTTCCAACCTGTCGGCCTTGTTCGTGTGACAAGCGAAAGCGCCGTGGTCTCCGGGCTGAACATGGGAGATCCGGTCGTTTCGCTCGGCGCTCATCTTCTGCAGGAGGGCGCTCGCGTCAGGTCTGCTTCCGAAAGCGGGAGCAACTGACGATGAACCTCAATTTTTCAGCGATCGCCGTTCGCGAACGGGCCGTCACCCTGTTCTTCATCCTCCTGCTCGTGGCGGCTGGCGCCTACGCGTTCCTTATGCTCGGGCGGGCGGAGGATCCCAACTTCACCATTAAGACCTGACGGTCACGACGGCATGGCCGGGCGCGACGGCCCGCGAGATGCAGGACCTTGTCGCCGAGCCGTTGGAGAAGCGGCTTCAGGAGCTCACCTGGTACGACCGGGTGGAGACGACCACACGGCCAGGTTATGCGTATATGATGGTTACGCTGAAGGACAGCACGCCGCCATCCGTCGTGCAGGAAGAGTTTTACCAGGCCCGCAAGAAGCTGGGGGATGAAGCCCGCAACCTGCCGCCCGGCGTCTACGGCCCCTTCGTCAACGACGAATATTCGGATGTGAGCTTCGCCCTTTATGCGCTGAAGGCCAGAGGCATGCCGATGCGTGAGCTGGCCAGGCAGGCCGAGGCAATTCGACAGGACCTCCTGCACGTGCCCGGCGTCAAGAAGATCAACATCCTCGGTGAGCGCCCCGAACAGATATTCGTCGAGTTCTCCTATGCCAAGCTGGCAACGCTGGGCGTGTCGGCACAGGATATCATCGTCGCATTGCAGCGGCAGAACACCGTCACACCGGCGGGCTCGATCGATACTCAGGGGCCGCAGGTCTTCATCAGGCTCAACGGCGCTTATGACAGTGTCCAGGCTATCGCCGACACGCCGATCGTTGCCGGGGGGCGGACGCTGAAGCTTTCCGACGTTGCCGAGGTCCGCCGCGGCTACGAGGACCCTCCCACCTATCTCATCCGACGCCAGGGCGAGCCCACCATCATGCTCGCGGCCGTTATGCAGGAGGGTTGGGACGGTCGCGCGCTCGGCAAGGCGCTGGAGGACCGGACGGCGGCCATCGCACGAACATTGCCGCTTGGGATAACGCTCGACAAGGTGTCCGACCAGGCCGTCAACATCACCTCGGCGGTCGACGAGTTCATGTTGAAGTTCGCGATGGCGCTCGGTGTCGTGCTGCTGATCAGCCTGCTCAGCATGGGCTGGCGCGTCGGCATCGTCGTGGCGGCCGCCGTCCCGCTGACGCTTGCCGCCGTGTTCCTCATCATGCTGGAGACCGGCCGGTTCTTCGATCGCATCACGCTCGGCGCCCTCATCCTGGCGCTCGGTCTTCTCGTGGACGACGCCATCATCGCCATCGAGGTGATGGTGGTGAAGATGGAAGAGGGCATGGATCGCATCAAGGCGGCGGCCTATGCCTGGAGCCATACCGCGGCGCCGATGCTGTCGGGAACGCTCGTGACGATCGCTGGGTTCCTGCCCGTGGGCTTCGCACGCTCGACGGCCGGCGAGTACGCTGGCAATATCTTCTGGGTCGTAGGGTTCGCTCTCATCGTCTCCTGGATCGTCGCCGTGGTCTTCACGCCCTACCTTGGCGTCAAGATGCTGCCCGCGATCAAACCGGTCGAAGGCGGCGTTCACGCCATATACGACACACCGAACTATCGGCGCCTTCGCCGGCTCATCATCTTTGCCGTGCGCCACAAGTTCGTAACCTGCGGTGTCGTCGGCATCGTCTTCGCACTTTCGGTTGTCGGCATGGGCAGCCTGAAACAGCAGTTCTTCCCGACATCCGATCACCCCGAAGTGCTGGTCGAGGTTCGTCTGCCGGAAGGCACCAGCATCGAGACGACGACCGCCACAGTGGAGAAGCTGGAGCACTGGCTGGACGGCCAGCCCGAAGCCAAGATCGTGACGAGCTACGTCGGTCAGGGCGCTCCGCGCTTCTTCTTCGCGATGGCACCGGAACTGCCTGATCCTGCCTTTGCCAAGATCGTCGTGCTGACACCGGACGCGGAGGCGCGCGAGGCGCTGAAGCACCGGCTCCGGGAGGCGGTATCGCAGGGGCTCGCGCCGGAAGCCGATGTCCGCGTCACGCAGCTTGTGTTCGGACCCTATACGCCGTTCCCTGTCGAGTTCCGGGTCACGGGGCCTGATCCCGCGCAACTCTATAGCATTTCCGAGAAGGCCCTCGATATCATGCGGGGCGTCCCGGACGTGCGGCAGGCCAACCGCGACTGGGGCAACCGCACGCCCGTACTGCGCTTCATCCCTGACCAGGATCGACTGAACCTCATCGGCCTCTCGCCGGCGGAAGTAGGCCAGCAGCTCCAGTTCCTCCTCACCGGCATCCCTGTCACGCAGGTCCGCGAGGACATTCGCAATGTCCCCATCGTGGCGCGCAGCGCTGGGGCTGAGCGGCTGGATCCGGCGCGTCTGGCGGATTTCTCGCTGATGAGCCGGGACGGCCGCCAGATTCCGCTCGACCAGATCGGTCATTCGGAGATCCGTCTTGAAGAGCCGATCCTGAAGCGCCGCGACCGGACGCCCGTCGTCACGATCCGGTCGGATATCAACGAAGCGACTCAGCCTCCGGAGGTCTCAAAGCAGATCATGAAAGCCCTTCAGCCGCTGATCGCGTCCCTTCCGGCCGGCTATAACATTGAAATGGGGGGATCGATCGAGGAGGCTGAGAAGGCCAACACTGCTTTGGGCAAGATCTTCCCGGCCATGATCGCCGCCATGCTGATCGTCATCATGCTGCAGGTACGATCCTTCTCGACGATGGCCATGGTCGTGCTGACCGCACCGCTTGGGCTCGTCGGCGTCGTGCCGATGTTGCTCACCTTCAACCAGCCCTTCGGGTTCAACGCCATTCTGGGCCTGATAGGGCTGGCCGGCATCCTGATGCGCAACACCCTGATCCTGACCGAACAAATCAAGGAGAACCGTGCTGCCGGCCTTGACGACTATCACGCCGTCATTGAGGCCACCGTGCAACGCACGAGGCCGGTGATCCTGACGGCGCTTGCCGCCGTGCTGGCTTTCATCCCCCTTACGCACTCCGTGTTCTGGGGATCGATGGCCTATACGCTGATCGGCGGCACGGCGGCCGGCACGGTGCTGATCCTGCTCTTCCTTCCCGCTCTCTATGCCGCGTGGTTCCGGATCAAGCCGACCGCAGATGTGGCCCATGAGGCTTCGACCGAGGAACCGGAATTGCAAACAGCGATGGCTGCCGAATAGGGCACTGTTGTCGGAAAAGACGGTTCAAGTTCTCGCCCGCCGGTTTTGCCTGAACATATGCAGGGCCAGCCGGACGATCTTGCCGCTTACAGATGATCGCCCAGGGCGAGCCCGGCAGATCCGTTTCATCAGTCCTGGAGACATCCATGAATCGTCCGCTCCGAATGCGAACTGATCCCGACGAGGTGCGCGCGCGCATCCTGGAGGTGGCGGAGGGGCACTTTCGCCGCATCGGCTACAACAAAACGTCGGTGGCCGACATCGCCTCCGAACTCAGCATGAGCACGGCAAACATCTACCGCTTCTTCCCCTCAAGGGACGCAATCAAAGAATCCATCTGCGGGAAAGCTTTGAACGAGGTAGCTGACATCGCCCTCGCAATCGCGCGCACGAACGCGTCGGCCGGGGAGAAATTGGGTCAGCTACTGACCGCCGTTCACCATCACAAGAAGATGACGCTGGTCAAGGAAAGGCGCATGCACGACCTGATTGTCGCCGCCATGCAGGAGAACTGGGCGACCATCAAGGCGCATATCGAGCACGTGGTAACTACCTTAGGGGTCATTATCCGCGAGGGCATCGAATCGGGCGAATTCAATGTCGACGATTCCGCTACGGCGGCGCGTGCCGTCCACACCGCGTTCACGCCGTTCCTCCATCCGATCCTGATCGAGCACTGCGTCCAATACGGCGAAGACACCGAAGCGGGCCTGCGCGAGCAGATCCGATTCATCCTGAAAGCTCTCGGCAAGTCGGATTGACCAGCCTGCCGTATGCAGGATCAAGCCGCCGCTGATGACATCCACGAGGACTCGACGGAGGAACTTGACACACGAACAGCAACGGTTGCCGAACCATGTGCCGGAAGAGGTGCAAAGCCGTCCCTCGTCCGAGACAGCTCTCCAAAGGCAGCCATTTCGGGCGATGCCCGCTGACCAGCCGGATGCGGACCTTGCAGCCCGCCTTCCGACGGTCGGCTTAGGGGTCGACTCCGGCCGCTCGGCCTTGATCGCTTTAGCGACCGCTCACGCGCAGCTAAGCCATACGGACAAGCGGTTGCGTCGCTCCATTCGGACTTCCATCCTAAATGATTCGAGCCTTAGGGGTTAGTCGAGTCGAAGCTGCCGCTCAGCGCCACCGCCGTTCTCCTGTATTTGCACGCCACGTCCCTACTACGACCGAAACTTGTTGAACTAGGCTAACTCGCGCGACCTCTACTGTTCAGTTCCTCGTGCGGATAGAGCTTGCCGAACAGTGGCAGGTACATCGCGCCCTTGCGCATCAGAAAATCGTGGAAGGTCGCCATCGCCGGCGAAATCGCGTGATCGCTGCGCATCACCGAAAACCATTGCCGGCGGATCGGCATGCCGACAACGTCGAGGATAACCAGCCGGCCGGCTTCGGTTTCGGCAGCGATGGTGTGGGCAGAGATGAACGCGATGCCGAGCCCGGCCATCACCGCCTGCTTGATGGTCTCGTTCGAGTCCATCTCGACGCCGAGATCGTCGATACGGCCGGGCACGTCGCTCAAAAATATTTCCAGCGAGATGCGCGTTCCGGAGCCGGGCTCGCGAATGAGGAAATGCTCCTCGGCGATCCGCTCCTTGGAAATGTCGCGTGCCGACGCCAGCGGGTGGTCGGGCGGTGCGATGATGACCAGCGGGTGATCGCCGAAGACCGAAGCACGCACCGGGACTTCCTTCGCCGGGCGTCCCATCAGCGCGATATCGATGTCGTGGTTCTTCAGATTGTCGATCGTCTCGGCGCGGTTGCCGATGGCAAGGCGCATATCGATATCGGGGTGTTCCTTCATGAAGGCGGCCATCAGCCGCGGCGCGAAATATTTGGCCGTGGAAACGACGCCGAGCCGCAAGCTGCCGGCGCGCACGCCCTTGATTGCATCCATCTTGTCTTCGAGCAGACGAAGCCGCTCCTCGATGGCCTGTGCCGTCTCGACGAAGGCCAGACCTGCGGCAGTGGGACGCATGCCGTCCGACGTCCGGTCGAACAAGGCCAGTTGGAACTCCTCCTCCACCTGCCGCAGCTGGATCGTCACCGCTGGAGGAGACAGGCCTAACACCTTGGCCGCGCTGACGATTTTTCCGTGGCTGATGATTGCCTGAACGGTCTTGAATTGCTTAAGCGTGAGGTTTCTCATATGGCATACTAAAATTTTTTTATTGCCTGAGTAAAGTTATTGAATTTTACTTATCCAGCGTCGTTTGTTCTCCTTTCCCAATCCAGCCGACCCGAGGAGAGGCGGCTGGATCGGGAGGTTACGATGCCAGCGGCAACGCTCGACGCTTTTCTGAACTCCTATCTTGGCGAGCCGGACGAACTGCGCTCCGCGGTCGTAGCGACCATCCGTCAGCTGACGCAGGCGGCCACCACGATCCGCAACACCATCAATCAAGGGGTGCTCGGCACGGCCTTTGCCGGAACCCGCGGCGCCAATGCTGACGGCGACATCCAGAAGGATCTCGATGTCTTCGCCGATGACATCTTCCTCGACGCCATGCGCCACGCTCCGGTCGCGCTCTACGCTTCCGAGGAACTGGAGCAGCCGGTGCTGCTCGACAGGCAAGCGCCTCTTGCCATCGCCATCGACCCACTCGACGGCTCTTCCAACATCGACACCAACGTGTCGATCGGAACGGTCTTCTCGCTCCTCCCTGCAATTGGTGCGCCGGATGGAAATCCGGCCGCCTCGTTTTTGCAGGCAGGGGTGAACCAGCTGGGCGCCGGCTTCTTCATCTACGGGCCGCAGCTGGCGCTGGTTCTGTCGCTCGGCAGCGGCACCCATGTCTTCGTTCTCTCGACCAGGCTCGGCACCTTCGTCCAGGCCTACGAGAGCCGGATCATCCCCCAGCGAACCCAGGAGTTCGCCATCAACGCCGCCAACTACCGGCATTGGGACGAGGCGGTGCGGCTCTACATCGACGACTGCCTCGAAGGTACCGAAGGCCCACGTGAGAAGGACTTCAACATGCGCTGGATCGCCTCCCTGGTTGCGGACTGCTACCGCATATTGATGCGCGGCGGCGTATTCCTGTATCCAGGCGACAAGCGCAAGACTTACCGCCAGGGGCGACTGCGCCTCGTCTATGAGGCAAACCCGATCGCCTATCTCGTCGAACAGGCGGGCGGTGCCGCCACCGATACGATCACCCGCATCCTCGAAATCGAACCAGAGAACCTTCACCAGCGCGTGCCCATGGTTTTCGGATCGGCGCGGGAAGTCGCGCGCATCACCCGCTACCACACCGAGCCGAGCGCCATCGGCGAGCGCGCGCCGCTGTTCAGCCGCCGCGGCCTTTTCAGGGCCTGAAGACCATGTCGGCAAAGCACCCCATCATTACCATCACCGGGTCGTCGGGCGCAGGCACTACCTCTGTCAAGCGCATCTTCGAGCTGATCTTCCGGCGCGAGAACATCGGGGCCGCCTTCATCGAAGGCGATGCTTTCCATCGCTACGACCGCGCCACGATGAAGACGAAAGTGGCCGAGGAGGAAAAGGCGGGCAATCCGAACTTCACCCACTTCCACGCCGAGGCCAATGAACTGACAATCCTCGAAGAGGTATTCGAGGAATATGGCCGCCGGGGAACCGGAAAGACCCGCACATACATCCATGATGAGGATGAGGAGAAGCAGTACGGCACGCCGCCGGGACATTTCACCGAATGGCGCGAATTTCCCCCGAGCGACCTGCTCTTCTACGAGGGCCTGCATGGCTGCGTCGTCACCGACAAGATCAACCTGGCCAGGCACGCGGATCTCAAGATCGGCGTGGTGCCGGTCATAAATCTCGAATGGATCCAGAAGATCCATCGCGACCGCGCAACGCGCGGCTATTCCACCGAGGCAGTGATGGACGTGATCCTGCGTCGCATGCCGGACTATGTCCGCTACATCGTCCCGCAGTTTTCGCAGACCGCCATCAACTTCCAGCGCGTGCCGATCGTCGACACGTCCAATCCATTCATCGCGCGCTGGATTCCGACGCCCGACGAATCGATGCTGGTCATCCGCTTCGCCAATCCCCGCGGCATCGATTTCCCCTACCTGCTTTCGATGATCCACGACTCGTTCATGTCGCGGCCGAATTCCATAGTGGTGCCCGGCAACAAGCTCGACCTTGCCATGCAGCTGATCCTGACGCCGCTCATCCTGCAATTGATCGAACGCAAGAACCGTGTGTCGTGAGGAGGACGCCATGAACAGCCAAGCAGCAGCACTGAAGCCCGTCGCCGCCGTCTCGGAACGCGACATGGCCAACGCCATTCGCGCACTGGCGATGGACAGCGTCCAAAAGGCCAATTCCGGTCATCCCGGCATGCCGATGGGCATGGCCGATGTCGCAACGGTGCTGTTCAGCCGCTTCATCAATATCGATCCGTCGGCCCCCAACTGGCCCGATCGTGACCGCTTCGTGCTGTCGGCCGGGCACGGCTCGATGCTGCAGTATGCGCTGCATTACCTGCTAGGCTTTGAAGACATGCCTATCGAAGAATTGCAGCGGTTTCGCCAGCTGGGCAGCCGCACCGCCGGACATCCGGAATATGGCCATGCGCTTGGCATCGAGACGACGACCGGCCCGCTTGGACAAGGCATTTCGACCGCTGTCGGCATGGCGCTGGCGGAGCGCATGCTTGCGGCCCGCCACGGCGCCGATCTCGTCGACCATTTCACCTACGCGATCGCCGGCGACGGCTGCCTGCAGGAAGGCATCAGCCACGAGGCGATCGATCTTGCCGGTCACCTGAAGCTCTCCCGGCTGATCGTCTTCTGGGACGACAATGCGATCTCGATCGACGGACCGACTTCCCTGTCGACATCGATGGACCAGCCGGCACGGTTCAAAGCCGCCGGATGGCATGTCCAGTCGGTGGACGGCCACGACACCGAAAACGTTGCGGCGGCAATCGAAGCGGCGCAGCAATCGGACCGGCCGTCTCTGATCGCCTGCCGCACGGTGATCGGCAAGGGAGCGCCCAATCTGGGCGGTTCGGAAAAGACGCATGGCGCGCCGCTGGGCGATGCGGAGATCGCCGCGACGCGCGAAAACATCGGCTGGGCCTTCGCGCCGTTCGAGGTGCCGGACGATATCCTTTTCGCCTGGCGCGAGATTGCCGGCCGCGGTCAAGCGGCACGCCGCGCCTGGGAGCAGCGGCTTGCCGCCTCACCACGGCGGCAGGCCTTCGAGAGCGCGGTCGCCGGCGCCCTGCCCGACGCGGTCTTCGAAGCACTCGGCGCTTTCCGCAAGGAGCATGTCGGGAAGGCGACCAAGGTTGCAACGCGAAAAGCCTCGGAAATGGCACTCGCTGCGATCAATGGCGCAACCGAACTGACCGTCGGCGGCTCCGCCGATCTGACGCATTCGAACCTGACGATCACCAAGGGTATGAACCGCATCGCGCCGGGCGACTACGCCGGCCGCTACATCCACTATGGAATCCGCGAGCACGGCATGGCCGCAGCCATGAACGGCATCGCACTGCATGGCGGCTTCGTGCCTTATGGCGGCACCTTCCTGTGCTTCGCCGACTACGCGCGCGGCGCGATGCGGCTCTCGGCGCTCATGGGCCAGCGCGTCATCTATGTGATGACGCATGATTCCATTGGTCTCGGCGAGGACGGCCCGACCCACCAGCCGGTCGAGCACCTGGCGATGCTGCGGGCGACGCCAAACCTCAACGTCTTCCGTCCGGCCGACATCATCGAAACGGCGGAGTGCTGGGAACTGGCGCTGAGAAGCGAGAAGCGGCCGAGCGTGCTGGTGCTCTCGCGCCAGAACCTGCCGATGCTGCGCCAAGCACCTAGCGGCGAGCCACACAGCGACGAGAACCGGTCGAGCCGGGGCGCCTACATCCTGCGCCAGCCAGCCGGGCACCGCGCGGTGACGCTGATCGCCACCGGCTCGGAGGTCGAGATCGCGGTTGCCGCCGCCGAACGGCTGGAGACCGAGCACGGCGTCGCCGCCGCGGTTGTCTCGATGCCGTGCTGGGAGCTTTTCGAGGAGCAGGACGCCGGCACCCGCAAGGCCGTCCTCGGCTCGGCGCCGCGCATCGCCATCGAAGCCGCAGCACGGCTCGGCTGGGACCGCTGGATCGGCGACACCGGCACTTTCGTCGGCATGGCCGGTTTCGGCGCCAGCGCCCCTGCCCCGGACCTTTACCGGCATTTCGACATCACGCCCGAAGCCGTCGCGGCAGCGGCGCTGAAGCTCATCATCTAGGAGAAACCGACAATGGCCCGCATCACCCTTCGCCAACTTCTCGACCATGCCGCCGAGCACGGCTACGGGGTGCCGGCATTCAACATCAACAACATGGAACAGGGCCTCGCCATCATGGAGGCCGCCAGGGCCTGCGATGCGCCGGTTATCATCCAGGCCTCACGCGGCGCCCGTTCCTATGCCAATGACATCATGCTGGCCAAAATGATGGAGGCGTTGACCGAAATCCATCCGGCCATTCCGCTCTGCATCCATCAGGATCACGGCAACAACGAAGCCACCTGCCTGTCGGCGATCCGCCACGGCTTCACCTCGGTGATGATGGACGGATCATTGATGGCGGATGCCAAGACACCGGCGAGCTACGATTACAACGTCGCCATCACCGAACGTGTCGTACGCATGGCGCATTGGGTCGGCGCTTCGGTCGAAGGCGAGCTCGGCGTGCTCGGCTCGCTGGAGACCGGCCAGGGCGAGGCCGAGGACGGGCACGGCGCCGAAGGTGCGCTTTCCCATGACCAGCTTTTGACCGATCCCGATCAGGCGGTCGACTTCGTGACCGCCACCCGGGTCGACGCACTGGCGATCGCCTGCGGTACCTCCCACGGCGCCTATAAATTCAGCCGCAAGCCTGACGGCGGCATCCTGGCCATGCAGGTGATCGAGGCGATTCACGAAAAGCTGCCCAATACGCATCTGGTCATGCACGGGTCTTCCTCCGTGCCGCAGGAACTGCAGGACATCATCAACAACTATGGCGGCGAGATGCCCCAGACCTTTGGCGTCCCGGTCGAGGAAATCGAGCGCGGCATCCGCTACGGCGTGCGCAAGGTCAACATCGACACCGATTGCCGAATGGCCATGGCCGGGCAGTTCCGCCGCGTTGCGACGGAGGACCCGCGCGAATTCGATCCGCGTAAATTCCTGAAACCCGCCATGGACGCCCTGCGCGACCTTTGCCGCGATCGCTTCGAACGCTTCGGCACCGCAGGCCACGCGTCGAAGATCAGGGTGATCGCCATGGATGAGATGGCGAAACGTTACGCCGCAGGAAAGCTCGACCCCCAAATCGCAACCGCGAAAGCCGCCTGAGCGGCAAACAGGAGACCTGCCATGAACAAGATCGACATGCCCTCAGCAGGCACGCTCAAGGAAGGCAAGGGACGCTACAGGTCGGGCGTCATCCCCTACAAGAAGATGGGCTACTGGGAGCCGGACTACCGGCCCAAGGAGACCGACCTGATCGCCATGTTTCGGATCACGCCGCAGCCCGGCGTCGACCACGAGGAGGCGGCCGCCGCCATCGCCGGTGAATCCTCTACCGCGACATGGACCGTGGTGTGGACCGACAGGCTGACCGCCTGCGAGCTCTACCGCGCCAAGGCGTTCAAATCCGAGCCGGTGCCGAACACAGGTCCAGGCACCAGGATCGAGCAACAGTACTTCGCCTATATCGCCTACGACCTCGACCTGTTCGAGCCCGGCTCCATCGCCAACCTGACTGCATCGATCATCGGCAACGTGTTCGGCTTCAAGGCCGTCAAGGCCTTGCGGCTCGAGGACATGCGCATCCCGGTGGCTTACCTCAAGACCTTCCAGGGCCCGGCGACCGGCATCGTGGTGGAACGCGAGCGGCTCGACAAGTTCGGCCGGCCGCTGCTCGGCGCGACGACGAAGCCGAAGCTTGGCCTGTCCGGCCGCAACTACGGCCGCGTCGTCTACGAGGCGCTGAAGGGTGGCCTCGACTTCGTCAAGGACGACGAGAACATCAACTCACAGCCCTTCATGCATTGGCGCGACCGTTTCCTCTACTGCATGGAGGCAGTGAACAAGGCGTCGGCCGCCACCGGCGAAGTCAAGGGCCATTATCTCAACGTCACCGCCGGCACGATGGAGGACATGTACGAGCGCGCCGAATTTGCAAAACAGCTTGGCTCCTGCATCGTCATGATCGACCTCGTCATTGGCTACACGGCGATCCAGTCGATGGCCAAGTGGGCACGCCGCAACGACATGATCCTGCACCTCCACCGGGCCGGCAACTCGACCTATTCGCGCCAGAAGAACCACGGCATGAATTTTCGCGTCATCTGCAAATGGATGCGGATGGCCGGCGTCGATCACATCCATGCCGGCACGGTGGTCGGCAAGCTGGAAGGCGACCCGCTTATGATCAAGGGGTTTTATGACACGCTGCGCGAGGAGCGCACGCCGCAGAACCTCGAAACCGGGCTGTTCTTCGATCAGGACTGGGCCTCGCTCAACAAGGTGATGCCCGTCGCCTCCGGTGGCATCCATGCCGGCCAGATGCACCAGTTGATCCATTATCTCGGCGAGGACGTCATCCTGCAGTTCGGCGGCGGCACGATCGGCCATCCGGACGGCATCCAGGCCGGCGCGACGGCCAATCGCGTCGCGTTGGAGGCGATGATCCTCGCCCGCAACGAGGGCCGCGACTATCTGCGCGAAGGGACCAAAATCCTCGAACAGGCGGCCAGATGGTGCACGCCGCTCAAGGCGGCCCTGGAGACGTGGAAGGACGTCACCTTCAACTACGAATCGACCGACACGGCCGACTTTGTGCCAACCGCAACGCCGAGCTTCTAGACGAAAGGAACCGTCGCCATGATGACCAATCCCGGAAACAAGGTCACGCAGGGACAGTTTTCGTTCCTGCCCGAGCTAACCGATGAGCAGATTTCGGCGCAGATCAAATACGCACTGAAAAACCACTGGGCGGTCAGCGTCGAGTACACGGACGATCCACATCCGCGAAACACCTATTGGGAAATGTACGGCAACCCGATGTTCGACCTGAGGGACCCGGCGGGCATCCTGCTTGAAGTCAACAATTGCCGGAAAGCTATGCCCAACATGTATGTCCGGGTCACCGCCTTCGATTCGACCAAGGGCTGGGAAGCACCGCGCATGTCATTCATCGTCAACCGGCCACCCAATGAACCCGGGTTCCGGCTGCTGCGCCAAGAGCGTGACGGCCGCAGTCAGGGCTATTCGATCGTGCCTTATGCGACCGACAGGCCCGAAGGCGAACGGAGCTAGGCGAACCATGCTGGACGCGATAGCAAAGAGCGCTGCCGCGCAGGGCGAATCGGTTGATCTGCAGGCCGAGTTCGAGGCGTCCAACATCGACGAGGTGATGGACAAGCTCGACCGCGAACTCGTCGGCCTGAAGCCCATCAAGAACCGCATCCGCGAGATCGCTGCGCTGCTCCTGGTCGACCGGCTTCGCCGCAAGTTCGGGCTGATCTCTGGCGCACCAACGCTGCACATGAACTTTACGGGAAATCCCGGTACCGGAAAGACCACCGTGGCGCTCAGAATGGCCGAAATCCTGCATCGTCTTGGCTATATCCGCGAAGGGCACATGGTCGCGGTGACGCGCGACGATCTCGTCGGCCAGTATGTGGGCCACACCGCGCCCAAAACCCGCGAAGTGATCAAGCGCGCCATGGGCGGGGTGCTTTTCATCGACGAGGCCTACTATCTCTACAAGCCCGAGAACGAACGCGACTACGGCCAGGAATCGATCGAAATCCTGCTGCAATGCATGGAAAACAACCGTGACGATCTGGTTGTGATTCTTGCCGGCTACAAGGACAAGATGGACCGCTTCTTCGACAGCAATCCCGGCATGCGCTCGCGCATCGCCCATCACCTCGATTTTCCGGACTACGGCGTCAGCGAACTCAAATCGATCGCCGAGATCATGCTGGCGGAACAGAATTACCGTCTCAGCGAAGCGGCGGCCAAGGCGCTCGAAGAGTATCTCCCGATCCGCATGCGGCTGCCGCATTTCTCCAACGCCCGCTCCGTTCGCAATAGCCTCGACCGGGCGCGGCTTCGCCAGGCCAGCCGGCTTTTCGCATCGCGCGACCGGGCGTTGACGAAAATCGATCTTATCACCATCGAGGAATCCGATATTCGCGGCAGCCGCGTGTTCGCGGAAGGTAAGCTCGAAGGCGAACCGGAGACGAAGGCGCGCTGACAAGATGACGGCGGTTGGTGTGCAGCGACCGGAAACGGACGACAGAATGGGAGCCGACGACCATGGATACCAAGACAATCATCGCGCCCTCGGTGCTTTCCGCGGACTTCTCGCGGCTCGGCGACGAGGTCGAAGCGGTCGTCCGGGCGGGTGCCGATTGGATCCATCTCGATGTGATGGATGGCCATTTCGTGCCCAACATCACCTTCGGTCCGCCGGTGGTCAAGGCGATCCGTAATCGAACGGACAAGGTCTTCGACTGCCACCTGATGATCGCGCCGGCCGACGCCTATCTCGGCGCCTTCGCCGATGCCGGCTGCGACATCATTACGGTGCATGCCGAGGCCGGACCGCATCTCGACCGTTCGCTGCAGGCAATCAGAAATCTCGGCAAGAAGGCCGGCGTGTCGCTGAACCCGTCAACGCCGGAAAGCGTCATCGAATATGTACTTGACCGGCTCGATCTGGTGCTTCTGATGACGGTCAATCCGGGCTTCGGCGGCCAGGCCTTCATTGCGGCGGTCGTCGACAAGGTCAGGCGGGTCAAGGCGCTGGTCGGCCATCGTCCGATCGACATAGAGATCGACGGCGGCGTCACGCCCGAAACCGCTCCGCTGGTCACCGCGGCCGGTGCCAATGTGCTGGTCGCCGGCTCGGCCATCTTTAAGGGCGGCACCGAGGCTGCCTATCGCGCCAATATCGGCACCATCAGGCAGGCGGCCGACGGGGCGATCCGGAAAGCGGCGTAAACCATTTCATCGGAGGAAATCTTGGCGGCAATCCCACCTGTCTGCGATTTCGGCTGGCGAGCCATCGACGCCGTTTTGCCCGGCGTCGACGGCACATCGCATTCGATCTTAAGCCACGCCGGCCCGAACGGGCTGGTGGTGGCCTTCATCTGCAACCACTGCCCCTATGTGAAGGCGGTGATTTCACGGATGGTGCGCGACGCCAATGACCTCAAGGCCGAAGGCATCGGCTTTGTCGCGATCAACTCCAACGATAGCGACGCCTATCCAGATGATTCCTTCGACAACATGAAGCTCTTTGCCAGGACGAACGGCTTCACTTTCCCCTATCTCCATGACGAGCACCAGACGGTGGCGCGTGCCTACGGAGCCGTTTGCACCCCGGATTTCTTCGGGCTCAACAGCGAGTTGACGCTGCAATATCGCGGCCGGCTGGACGCGTCGCGACGCGACGCCGAATTGCTCGGGCTGAGGCGCGACCTGTTCGAGGCGATGAAGCAGGTTGCCCGAACCGGCGACGGACCGCTTGACCAGATCGCTTCGATCGGCTGTTCGATCAAGTGGAAGGATGCTGCATGAACGTCGGCGCAGGCAGGCCGTTTCGCTCGCCCAAGGCGATCCTGTTCGATCTCGACGGCACACTGGTCGATTCGGCGCCTGATATAGCGGCCGCCGTCAACGAATTGCTGGCCGGACGCGATCTGCCGCCGCTGCGGCTGGATCAGGTCAAGGCCATGATCGGCGGCGGCATCAGGAAACTGGTCGACCGAGCCTTCGCGGCTTCCGGCACGCCGCTCCTCGGCACTGCGCTCGATGAGGCCAACCGCGTCATGGCGCCGATCTATCGCAGGCATCTGACCGGCCGCACGAGGCTAATGCCTGGCGTCAGGGAGGTTCTCACGCACTTGCATTTGAGCGGAATAGCCATGGCCGTGGTGACCAACAAGCCGCAGCTGGCGGCTCGCGAAATCCTGCTGCATTTTCGGCTGACGGAATATCTCGGCGCGATCGTCGGCGGAGACGCGGTGACATACTTGAAACCGGCGCCAGACGCGCTGTTGCTGGCGCTCGACCTGCTTCAGGTCGAACCTCGTGACACGCTGATGGTCGGAGACAGCAGCGCCGACGTGGCCGCCGCCCGCGCCGCCGGCATGGCCGTCATTCTGCTGCGTGGCGGATACAGCCAAATTCCCGTTGAAGAGCTTGGCGCCGACCTCGTTTGCGACAGCCTGTTCGATCTGCCTTCCGCGATGCAGAGGCTGCAAGACGCTGCGTGACCCCCAAGCGCAGCCCAGCCAACGCCGGCCGAGCGCGGTCCAACGGCCGGCGGTACCGCGTTATTTGGAGAATTGCTTCAGATAAGCAATGATGTTGGCGATGTCCTCGTCCTTCTTGAGGCCGACAAACGCCATCTTGGTTCCTTTGACCATCGCCTTGGGATCGCGAAGGTAGGTCGTCAGCGTGGCCTCATCCCATTTGACGCCGGACTTGCCGGCCTCGGTCATGGCCTTGGAATAGCTGAACCCCGGATGCGTCCCGGCCGTTCGGCCGATAACGCCGTTCAAGGACGGACCGACCTTGTTCTGGTCCTTGTCTGCGACGTGGCAGACCTTGCATTTGGCAAACACCTTCTCACCCGCCGCGGCATCCTGTGCCTGAGACTGGGTAGTGACAAAGGTGGCGACGGACACGGCGGCGAAAAATGCGACTGCGCGCATGGCATTTCCTCATTGATCGTGTGAGTGCCCGGGACACTTTACGCGTGTCGATGCCTTGATCGCCGGCATTCGTTTTAAAGCGGGAGAGCGAACTATTCGTCCTTCCTCCCCGGACTGGCAGCACCTGCACGCCTCGAAAAGCTAGACCGCCGATGAAGGAAGTCAATCGTACAAAGGTCCTGTTTCGTTTCCCGACTGCGCGACGGGAAGTGTGTAGCGACACGCGGTCCACATCGTAGCGACACGCGGTCCATATCATTGACGCCTGTTGGCCGAACGCGTAGCCTCACTCCAACCGGCTTGCTGTTTGGGCACCTTCAGGAATCCGCGCAACTCCAAAGCACGAACTCTGGAGAGTTCGCCGCGCAGGCGACGATAAGTGCCAAATGGACATGGTCGATCTCATATTAACGGTGTGCCTTAGCGCCAACCCGGGCAATTGCCGAGATGAACATCTCTATTTCGAGAGCCGCGGCTCTCTGTTCCAATGCATGTTCCTGGCGCCCGCCGAGATCGCAAAATGGTCTCAGGAACATCCGAGTCTCAAGGTCGTGCGCTGGAAATGTGCCGTTCCGAGCAAGGAACGAGCGATTTGATCGGCATTCCTGGTTCGTCGACGACCCTGAAAGAGGAGACGCCATGATGATTTCGCGGCGCACGACGCTGCGCTTGGCGGCTCTGGGAGCCATTCTCGCCTCAAAGCCGGTTGCCGTCTTTGCGGCCGCTAAGGTCCGAATTGGTGTCCTGAAGTTCGGCACCGTGAGCTGGGAACTCGATACGTTGAAACGCCACAAGCTCGACGAGGCCAACAGGATCGATCTGGAAATTGTCTACTTCGCCGGGGAGGATGCGACCAACGTCGCGCTGCTGGCCGGCGCGATCGACATGATCGTGACCGACTGGCTGTGGGTCTCGCGCCAGCGCTCCGAGGGCGGCGACCTTACATTGGCCCCTTATTCGACCGCCGTGGGGGCAATCATGGTGAAGGAGGAATCGCCGATCCGGACGCTCGCCGACCTCAAGGGAAAGAAAATCGGTGTCGCCGGCGGCCCGCTCGACAAGAGCTGGCTGCTGGTCCAGGCGCTGGCCAGACGCGATCACGGCCTCGACCTGCCGACAGCCTGTGACGTCGTCTTTGGCGCGCCGCCGCTGATTTCTGAAAAGGCGGTGCAAGGCGAACTCGATGCCGTGCTCAATTTCTGGCATTTCTGCGCCCGGCTCGAGGCCAATGGCTTTCGCCGGTTGATCGGTGCGGATGACGCGACGAAAGCGCTTGGTGCCTCGGGCCCCGTGTCGGCGCTCGGCTACGTCTTCCACGACCAATGGGCGAGCGACAATCCGGATGCCGCCCGGGGCTTCTTGAAGGCATCCAAGCAGGCCAAGGACTTGCTGGCCAAATCCGATGATGAATGGCTGCGCCTGGCGCCGCTCATTCGAGCAGAAGGCAAGGAGCTGGAAAAACTGCGCGACCGCTATCGCCAGGGCATCCCCAGACGGCCGGTCGCCGAAGAAGCGGTCGATGCGGGCAAACTCTATCACGTGCTGGCCGCGATAGGCGGCGAGAAGCTGGTTGGCGGGGCGCCCGAGATGGCGCCCGGCACGTTCTGGCCGGAACTCGCGAAATGACCGCAACGGAAGACAAGTCGGGTCGATCCGGCTTTGCGACGGCGCTGACGCCAGCGCTGACGGTAACGGTTTCCCTGATTGGACTTTGCCTGCTGTGGAGCCTCGCGGCCAATCTGTGGCAAAGCCGAGCTTTCCCCTCACCAGGGCAGGTCTGGCAGGTGCTGCTCAGGGAAGCGGCGAGCGGCGACCTGTTTTATCACCTTGGCGCCACGCTCGGACGGGTTGCTGCCGCGTACGTCGTCGCAATGATTATCGGCTCGGTCATCGGCGTCATCCTCGGCAGCTACCGCGGTGCGAACCGGTTCTTCAGTCCATGGGTGGTCCTGTTTCTCAACATTCCCGCGCTGGTGGTCATCGTGCTCGCCTATATCTGGTTCGGCCTCAACGAGGCGGCGGCGATTGGCGCGGTTGCCGTGAACAATATCCCGAATGTCGTGGTGACGATGCGCGAAGGCGCCAGGGCGTTTGATCCGCGTTATGCCGAAATGGCCACCGTCTACCGCTTCGCCCCACTCGAGCGCGTCCGCCATGTCCTGCTGCCGCAACTGCAGCCCTATTTTGCCGCGGCCTCGCGGTCCGGCATCGCCCTCATCTGGAAGATCGTCCTGGTGGTCGAACTGCTCGGCCGTTCCAATGGTGTCGGCTTCCAGATCTATCTCTACTTCCAGCTCTTCGACGTCGCCGCCATCCTTGCCTACACGCTGGCTTTCGTGGCGGTGATGCTTGTCATCGAACTTCTCCTGGTGCAGCCCATTGAACGACATGCAACCCGTTGGCGCCGTCGTCCCGCTTAGGGTCGATATCGCCGAAAAGACCTTCAGGTCCGCGCAAGGCGTGTCGATCACGGCGCTTCAGGGTCTGTCCTTCGAGGTCCGGCAGGGCGAATTCGCTTGTCTGTTTGGGCCGTCGGGCTGCGGCAAGACCACGACGTTGCGCATCCTGCTTGGACTGGACAAAGACTTTTCCGGCTCTTTCCAACTGCCGCAAGGCGGCTCGAACCGCATCGCCGCCGTGTTCCAGGAGCCGACTTTGCTGCCGTGGCGGACCGTGGAGCAGAATGTCAGGCTGGCGCTGCCGAAAAGCCTAAGAGCGAAGAGTCTCGACGAACTGTTTGACACTCTCGGCCTCGCCGGCATGCGCTGGCTCTATCCGGCGGAGCTTTCGCTCGGCCTTGCGCGTAGGGCAGCGCTTGCCAGGGCTTTCGCCACCGAACCGGCGGTGCTTTTCCTGGACGAACCCTTTGCCTCCCTCGACGAACAGACCGCCGAGCGGCTTCGGCAATTGCTTTTGACCGTCTGGTCGGCGCGGCCTACGACCGCCTTGATGGTAACGCACAATCTGCGCGAGGCACTGATGCTGTCGGACCGCATCATCGTGCTTGCACAGCGCCCAGCCCACGTGCTCGGCATGTTCGACGTAAGATTGCCGCGACAACATCGCAATCCACAGGTGATGAGCGACCTTTTGCGGTCGTTCCAGCAAAAATTTCCGGGTGTGGCCTGATCGCCTTGCCGTTCGGAATGCATATCGGAGAAGACATGCCGATCGACAGGGTACGACGCAGGCTTGTGAACGGCTTCGCCTGCACCGCGGCCAGCGCCGCGATGCTGCCTTGTTGCCTCGGGCGGGCCGCTCTCGCCGCTGCCGGCAGCCTTGAGTTCAAGGTCAGGAAAGTCGCCGACAACGTCTTTGCTTTCCAGGGCGTGGACGAATTGATGAGCGCCGCCAACCAGGGCGCGATCTCGAACCTGGGCGTCGTCGTCGGGACCGACGCCGTTGCCGTCATCGACAGCGGCGGCGGCCTGATCGAGGCAAACGCTCTCATCGCCGCGGTCGGCAAAATAACCGCCAAGCCGGTTCGCTACCTGATCAACACTCACATGCACCCCGATCACGTCTTCGGCAACGCTGCGTTCCGGGAGATCGGCGCGACCATCGTCGGCCATCACAATCTGCCGCGTGCTCTTGAGGCTCGCGGCGCGTTCTACCTGCAAAGCTTTCGCGAACAGATCGGCGGCGCGCTCATGAAAGAGGTCGAGATCGTGCCTCCGACAATGCTGGTCAAGGATCGCCTGCAGCTCGACCTCGGAGGACGCACGCTCGAATTGCAGGCATGGAAGGCGGCTCACACCGACAATGATTTGACCGTTTTCGACAGCGCGACCGGTACGCTGTTTGCCGGCGATCTCGTGTTCATAGGTTCCTTGCCGACGCTCGACGGATCGCTGATCGGCTGGCTCCGCCAGATGGATGCGCTCGCCGCCATCGGCGCCGCGCGCGTCGTGCCGGGTCACGGACCGGTGCCGGCCGACTGGCCGGAGGCGCTGACGGCGGAGCGGCGCTATTTCGAGGTTTTGGCGCGCGATATTCGCAAGGCGATCACCGATGGGATGCCGCTCAGCGAGGCGATCAAGACCGCCGCCGAAGCGAACGCGGCAATTGGCATCTGTTCGACGACTACAATGAGCGCAATGCAACGGCCGCTTTTGCCGAACTCGAATGGGAATAGATCACAGCGACAAGCGCCAGACGTGATCAAGTGGATCGATTTGCCAAACGCGTCGTCAAAGGCTTATCCTCGACATCGGCCTGGGCACCACCTCTCTAACATTGGTGGAGGCATCGAAATGCAAAACCACGCTTACCGAAGCCGGCAACTCGCCTTGCCGCGCGCAGCCATCTTCGCCGCGATCATCCTGGCGGTCGGCACGCTCTTGGGCTCCTCCGGAGCGGCCCACGCGCAGCAGACAACCGCTTCTTCGGACAGGATCTGGCAGGATTTGAAAGGCGACGTATTCGGCGATCGGGCAATTCTCGTCGATACCGGCGTCGTCAGGGTCGAGGCGCCGAAACGGGCGCAGGATGCCGCCATCGTGCCCGTCGACATCTATCTCGACCCGGTCAAGGCGCCCGACGGCATCAAATCCGTCACTTGATCATCGACGTCAATCCGGCACCGGTGGCGGCGACGTTCCTGATCGGCAAGGACGCAGGCGTGACACATCTGTCGACGCGCGTGCGCGTCAACGACTATTCCTATTTGCGTGCCATAGCAGAAACGCAGGGCGGCGAACTCCACATGGCGCAAACCTTCGTCAAGGCGTCAGGCGGCTGTTCGGCTCCCGCCGTCAAAAATATGGACGAGGCCATGGCGACGATGGGACAGATGAAACTGCGCCAGTTCCCGCCTCAAGAGACGATGACGAAGGTGCAGGAGTTGCAGTTGATGATCCGGCACCCGAACAATTCGGGCCTGCAGCGGGATCCGCTGACCCAGTATTTCATTCCCGCGCACTTCATCCACGAACTGTCGATCTCTCAAGGCGATCAGCCGATTCTCTCGATGGAGGGCGGAATATCGATTTCGGAGGATCCCAATTTCCGGTTCGATTTCACCGCGCAAGGCAAAGGCGAAATCCGTGTCGAGGCGACGGACACGGATGGCAAGGTATTTCGCGGCCATTGGCCGATGGAAACGGCGGGACTGTGAGGCGCACGGCCACGCGTGCCTGTTCCGCCTGACTAAAAGCAACGTACGTCGGCTTCAGCCTGCGCGCGTTTCAGTTCCGTGCGCGCCGCCTTCGCTGGCGCGCTTTCGCGAAACAACCCTGCCGCCTCCCCTGTCGTCAACGACATACTTTTGAAGGTCTCCGCCCTCTCATAGTGATCGTAAGGAAGGATCGAGGCGATAACATCGATCGAGCAGGAACAGCTTTCAAGCGCCTGACGTGTCTGGCCATTTGTTTGCATGCAGCCGAGCACGTAGTCGGCAATCGTTGCCGTCGGGTAGTCTCCCGCGGCGTTGGCCGAGTTCGCAAAGGCCAGCGTGGTCGCAAAGGCCACCGGCAAGGTGAGAGATCCAACAGACCTTATCATGAGCAACCTCCAGTTGGCCTGGACACCATGCATCCAGACGGGATCATCGCTCCAATTGGCGACGTGCCGCAAAGCCAGTCAAGTTCCCATGGCCTGCGTATAGGACCAAAGGAGGAATGCCCTATCGACCGACAAGAGCCAGCTTCATGACCCGCTGCGCACCCTCCTTCACGCGTTCATTTCATGCTTCGCTCACTATCGGCAACCAGCGAGACGCACGCATACTTACTTGGAGGTGCCCCGCAGAATATATCGAAATAAAGTCAAATGTGTATCACCTCGAGAATACGGGAACAATATGGTTGCTATATATATCGCGGCTGGCGGTCATCCTCTTATTAGTTTTTCACACGGTGCTTATTTTAATTGTTTCTAAATATTGCATTGCACCATAATCGATATTGCAGCGCAGCGACCCATTGCAGGTTTTTGCTTGCCTGGCCTTTTACGATGACATAGCTTTTTCCTGTTTCCGGCTTCAAGAGCGCCACCGTCATCAGGGAGCGGCGGCAGTCTTTCGAAGACCAAGGGGGGCGGGCGGTAACGGTGCCCTCTGCTTCGGGGTAGGTCGTGACAGCTGCCGGAAAATAACTTCCCAACATGAATTGCTTGGGCAAGCCCTTGTGGGGCTTGACGGTCGATTCTTCACTGCGAACCCGGGAGGATTTTGGATGCGTGTACTTGCGAAAACTACCTACATTCTGACGACCGCGGCGTTTTTATCGCTCGGCGCTGCCTATACGGCTTCGGCCAATGAAGACCTTGCAAAGCTCGCATCGGATGCGAAGAACTGGGCGATGCAGACGGGTGACTACGCCAACACCCGCTATTCCAAGCTCAACCAGATCACTGCCGACAATGTGAAGAACCTGCAGGTCAAATGGAGCTTTTCCACCGGCGTGCTGCGCGGTCACGAAGGCGGGCCGCTGGTCATCGGCGACGTGATGTATGTCCACACGCCTTTCCCAAACAACGTCTATGCTCTGGATCTCAAGAATGACGGCAAGATCCTGTGGAAATACGAGCCCAAGCAGGACACGAACGTCATTCCGATCATGTGCTGCGACACGGTCAATCGCGGTGTTGCCTATGGCGACGGCAAGATCATTCTCAACCAGGCCGACACCACCGTCGTCGCGCTCGATGCCAAGACCGGCAAGGTCGTCTGGTCTGTCAAGAACGGAGACCAGACCGACGGCGGAAAGGGCGAATCCGGCACGTCGGCACCCGTAGTCATCAAGGACAAGGTGCTCGTGGGCGTCTCCGGTGCTGAATTCGGTGTTCGCGGCTGGCTGGCCGCCTACAATCTGAAAGACGGTAAGCTCGCCTGGAAAGCCTATTCGGAAGGTCCTGATGCAGACACCCTTCTCGATCCCGAGAAGACGACCCATCTCGGCAAGCCTGTCGGAAAGGATTCCGGCACGAACACCTGGGAAGGCGAACAGTGGAAGACGGGCGGCGGCACGACATGGGGATGGTATTCCTATGATCCCAAGCTGAACCTGGTCTATTACGGCACCGGCAATCCCTCGACGTGGAACCCGGTCCAGCGCCCAGGCGACAATCGCTGGTCCATGACAATCATGGCTCGCGATGCGGATACCGGTGTTGCCAAATGGCTCTACCAAATGACCCCGCATGATGAGTGGGACTATGACGGCATCAACGAGATGATTCTCGTCGATGGCATGGAGGTCAACGGCGCCAAGCACGACGTGCTGGTGCATTTCGACCGCAACGGCTTTGCCTACACAATGGATCGAGCCACCGGCGAACTTCTCGTCGCCAAGAAATACGATCCGGCAGTGAACTGGGCGACGGAAGTCAACATGGATCCCAAGAGCGACCAGTATGGCCGCCCGCAGGTCGTCGCCAAGTATTCGACCCAGCAGAACGGCGAAGACACCAACTCGACCGGTATCTGCCCGGCCGCGCTTGGAACCAAGGACCAGCAGCCGGCCGCCTACTCGCCGAAGACCGGGTTGTTCTACGTGCCGACCAACCATGTCTGCATGGACTATGAGCCTTACAAAGTGAGCTACACCGCCGGTCAGCCCTATGTGGGCGCCACCGTGTCGATGTATGCGGCGCCTGGCGGTGACGGTAACATGGGCAACTTCATTGCCTGGGATGCAGCCAAGGGTGAGATCGTCTGGTCGAAGCCCGAGCAGTTCTCGGTGTGGTCGGGCGCATTGGCGACAGATGGCGACGTCGTCTTCTACGGTACCCTCGAAGGCTACATCAAGGCGGTCGATAAGGACGGCAAGGAACTCTACAAGTTCAAGACCCCGTCCGGCATCATCGGCAACATCACGACCTACGAGCATGACGGCAAGCAGTACGTCGCCGTTCTGTCCGGCGTCGGTGGATGGGCCGGTATCGGTCTGGCAGGGGGGCTGCTTTCGCCCGACAACGCCGCAGCCTGGCATGGCGCCGTTGATCAGGGCCGTGCGCAGGGCGACCAGACCGCGGTCGTTGGAACCGCTGGTCTGGGTGCCGTCGGCGGTTACGCGGCACTTGCCGACTATACGACACTGGGCGGGCAGCTCACCGTCTTCGGCCTCCCGGACTGATAACCGGGAAGAGCCTTACGGCTAGGTTCGAAAACGAGAGCCCGGGTCACCGGGAAGCCGGGAACCGGGCTCTCGATTGCGCCGCGCACCCAACTCCGATCAATGCCGCTGCACGACGGCAGCCAGGGTTTCTGGCAAACGAAGGAAGAGCCTGAATGATCGTTCGCATTGCAGTTTCCGCTCTCGCCCTGGTCCTGCTGCCTCTGGCCAGCTCAAGTCTAGTACGGGCCGAAGACAGCATGGAGAAAGCCAAGGCGGTGAAGCAAGAAGGAGGCAAATATTTAGATGCGGACGGAAATCCGACCTACAAGATCGAAAACGGAACCGTCGATTGGTACACCTTCAGCGGGTACCGCCGGTATCACTCAGATTGCCATGTCTGTCACGGACAGGACGCCACAGGTTCGAGCTATGCGCCTGCCCTGGCTAATAGCCTGAAGAACATGGATTACGCCACGTTCCTGTCGATCGTCGCCGAGGGCCGCAAGAATGTCGGCGGCGGCAAGGAAAACGTCATGCCTGCCTTTGGCGACAACAAGAACGTCTATTGTTACCTGGACGATCTCTACGTCTATCTGCGCGCGCGCGCCGATGGCGCGGCACCCCGCGGCAGGCCGCCCAAGCACGAAAACAAGGCTCAGGCAGCCAAGGATGCCGAAGCATCCTGCATGGGTGGATGATATGACCGGCTGCACTGCATCGAAGCTGCGCGTCGTTCTGCCGATCCTCGGCGCGCTCGCCTTGCTGCCGTCGAATGTTCTGGCACAAGATGCTGGGCTTGGCGCTGCGGGCGAACTGGTCGATCCCGACATTCTGCGCGTCTGCGCCGATCCCTCGAACATGCCCTTTACCGACAAGAACGGCCAAGGCTTCGAAAACAAGCTGGCTGAACTGGTTGCCAAGAAGACGGGGCGGAAATCAGTCGCTTACACGTGGTTTCCCACTGTCACCGGCTTTGTGCGCAACACGCTTGGGGCCAACCGATGCGACATCATCATGGGCTACGCCCAAGGTGATGAACTGGTGCAGAACACCAATGCCTACTACCGCTCCGCCTATGTGCTCGTATACCCGAAAGGCAACGGCATGGAAGGCGTCGAGACGATCGAAGATCCGAAACTTTCCGGCAAGAGAATCGGCGTCGTCGAAAGCACGCCGCCAACCGCCAACATGGCCGCCAACAAGCTTCTGCGGACCGCCAAGATCTACCCGCTGGCGGTGGATACGCGCGTCACCCCTTCCATGGGGGAGGTCATGATCAAGGACATGCTCGCCGGCAAGATTGACGCGGCGGTCCTGTGGGGCCCGATGGCGGGCTACTATGCCAGGGAACTCGGAGCCGACGTCACGATCGTTCCGCTACTGAAGGAAAAAACCGGCTCGCGCATGTCTTATCGCATCACCATGGGCGTACGCCCGTCCGACCAGGAATGGAAGCGGACTCTCAACCGGGTGATCAGGGAAAACCAGGCGGAGATCACCAAGCTTCTGCTGGGTTACAACGTGCCGCTGATCGACGAGCACGACAATCCGATCACGCAATAGTCGGGATGGGTCAGGAGGAGGAAAAACCTACGCGATGAACAATTGAAGAGAAGACTACAGCTACTTTCGATAGTTTTGTTTTTCGGTCTTTCAAAACCTTGCGTTCATTTGTCCATTTTGAGAACGTGATGGACGAGCCATTGCTTCGGTGCCCTGCAATGGTTGGCTAACCACCGGATCGGCCCCTTCGGGCTGGTAGAAGAGGAGAAATGTTATGAAGAAGAGCTGGACAAAACCGACCATGTGTCAGGTTGCTGCGGGCTTTGAAATTTCGCGCTATCTGCCTGCTGAAATTACTCCCAAGAAGTAGGCCGCAGAGGTGCGTGTCCCTGGCAACAGGGGCACGCATCCCCTTGCCGTATGGGATTTTCGTGAAAGAGTTTGAGGCGCAAAGCGGGCGGGCCATTTTTTGCGGCTGCAAATTGGCTGCTGGTCAGAGAAGCCGCGGGGCGGGCGTTTTCATGCGCTTGAGAATCATCGGATCGGCGGCCGGCGGCGGCTTTCCGCAATGGAACTGCAATTATCGTCTGAGCCGTGCGGCTCGCACCGGGGTAGCTGGCGTGCATTCACGAACCCAATCGAGTGTCGCCGCGTCGGCGGATGGACTCGGCTGGGTTCTGTTCAACGCCTCGCCCGACATTCGCCAGCAGATCGCGGCAACGCCTGAATTGCAGCCCGCGCACGATGCGCCGCTGCGCTCGACACCTATTCGCGCGGTGGTGCTGACCAATGCCGATGTCGATCATGTGGCCGGCCTGCTCAGCCTGCGTGAGCGGCAGCCTTTCGCTATCTATGCAACGACACAGGTTCTGGCGACGCTGAAGGCGAATTCGATTTTCAATGTCCTCGATCCGGCGCTCGTGCCGCGACGCATCTTGCCGCCGGCGCAAGAACTGTCGATCTGCGACGCAGACGGCCACGACACCGGGGTGGCTGTCGAGAGCTTTCCCGTGCCCGGGAAGATAGCCCTCTATCTCGAAGAAAGAGGCCAGCCGGATGCCAATTTCAGCTCCGATGCCGGCGACACGATCGGCGTCCGTATCGCCGGTGCCGGCAACCGCGGCTCCGTCTTCTACATCCCCGGCTGCGCCCGCATCGATGCGACCCTGCGCACGCGTCTAGCCGATGCCGCATGCCTTCTGTTCGACGGCACGGTCTTCACCGACGACGAGATGATTGCTGCCGGCGTCGGCCAAAAGACCGGTGCGCGCATGGGGCATCTGGCAATGTCGGGAGACGCAGGGTCGATCGCCGGCTTGGCCGATGTGAGGATCGCCCGCCGTGTCTTCGTCCACATCAACAACACCAATCCTGTTCTGGACGAGAATTCTGCCGAGCATGCAGCAGTCAAAGCGGCTGGCTGGGAAGTGGCCTGCGACGGGATGGAGATGGAACTTTGAGTGATTTCCACGACGCAGGCAGCAACGGCCTGTCCTCGAGAGAGCTCGAAGCCGTGCTGCGGCAGGTCGGTGCCGAGCGCTATCACAACCATCATCCTTTCCATCACAGGATGACCAGCGGTGCGCTGTCGAGGACCGAGATGCAGGCCTGGGCGCTGAATCGCTATTGCTATCAGGCGGTCATTCCGCGCAAGGATGCCATGATCCTCGCTCATGCCGAGGATCCGGCGTTTCGCGCCGCCTGGCGCAAACGCATCGAGGATCATGACGGCGAGGACGGCTGGAGCGGCGGTATTGCGCGCTGGTTGCACCTGGCGACCTCGCTCGGTCTCGATGCCGACGCGGTGAAGAGCGAGAGGCTGGCCCTGCCGGCGACACGTTTTGCGGTTGGCGCTTACCTCTCCTTTTGCACGAACCGGACCCTGCTGGAGGCGGTCGCGTCGTCGCTGACCGAGATGTTCTCGCCGCTCATCATCGGCGAGCGGGTACCCGCGATGCTGGCCAGATACGATTATATCACCGAGGACACGCTGGCCTATTTCACCCGACGGCCCGAACAGGCCTCGCGCGACGCCGACTTCGCGCTCGCCTATGTGCTCGAACATGCCGACACGACGGAGCGCCAGCAGCAGGCGATCGATGCACTGGTGTTCAAATGCGATATACTCTGGGCCATGCTCGACGCGCTTCAACACGCCTATGGCGAGCCGGGCAATATCCCGCCCGGCGCCTTCCGTCCGGAGGCAGCCCAATGATGGCACTGCGCGAAAGAGCCATGGTGTCGCTGCAGTCGGTTCCATCGCTGCCGAAGCACGTGCGCATACAGTATGACCCCGTGCGCCAGGCGTTCGCCGTGCTGTCGCCCGAAAAGGTGTTCTGGCCAAACGAGATCAGCCTCGACATATTGCGCCGCTGCGATGGGCGGTCCACGGTCGGCCACATCATTGCCGGCCTTGCCGCAGATTATGATGCCGAACAGGAGGCTGTGGCGGCCGATGTCGTCGCCTTTCTGCAGGAATGGTCGGACAAGCTGCTGGTGAAGCTATGAGCGAGCCCCCTCTCCCCCCGATCGGCATGCTGGCGGAACTGACGCATCGCTGCCCGCTGCAATGCCCCTATTGCTCCAATCCGCTCGAGTTGCTGAAGGCCAATCGCGAACTCGACACGCAGAGCTGGCTCGACTTGTTCTCGCAGGCGGCCGACCTTGGCGTTCTCCAGGTGCATCTGTCCGGCGGTGAACCGACGCTGCGTCGCGATCTCGAGCAATTGATCGCCGGGCTTTCGGCGCGGGGCGTCTACACCAACCTGATCACCGCCGGCGTCGGCATTGCGGATGGCCGCATCGAGGCATTTGCCGAAGCCGGGCTCGACCATCTGCAACTGAGCTTTCAAGGCGCACGGCCGGCGACCACCGAGCGCATCGGCAATCACAGGGGCAGCCACGAAAAGAAGCTGGAAACGGCACGCCGCGCTCGCGCGGCCGGCTTGCCGCTTACCATCAACGCGCCGATCCATCGCCACAATATCGAGGAGGTACCGGAATTCATCGATCTGGCCCTTTCGCTGGGTGCGGAGCGTCTCGAGATCGCCAACGTGCAGTACGCCGGCTGGGCGCTGACCAATCGCGATCAACTGATGCCCGAGCGTGCTGCCGTCGACCGGCAGGCGGAGATCGTCGCGGCGGCGCGCGAACGGCTCACCGGCATCATGAACATCGATTTCGTCACGCCGGATTATTTCGCCATCTATCCCAAGCCGTGCATGGGCGGCTGGGCGCGCGACGCCTTCATGGTGACGCCGGACGGCACCGTACTGCCATGCCATGCCGCCCAGACCATCCCGTCGCTCGGTTTCGAGCGTTTTGGAACACGCAGCCTGGCCGCGATCTGGACCGATTCCCCTGCATTTAATGCCTTTCGAGGCACGGACTGGATGCAGGAGCCCTGCCGCAACTGTGAGCGGCGCGAGATCGACTGGGGCGGCTGTCGCTGCCAGGCGATGGCAATCGCCGGCGATGCCGCCGCGACCGACCCGGCTTGCGCGAAATCGCCGATCCACGCGCGCATGGCAATGCTGATCGACGAGGCCCAGCGCGCTGCGACGGTTCCTTCGAAGGACGAACCGTTCGTCTACCGGCGTATCGGCGTCGTCACCGAGCCCGCCTGACTGCCGACCTATTCCTACGGCCTACCCTCGTGAAAGCCGTTCGGCATGCCACGTCATATGGTCATGCATGAATGTCGAAATGAAAAAATAGGAGTGATCGTATTCGTCCTGCATCTGCAATTTCAACGGAATGCCCGCCTTGGAGCAGGCGTCTTCGAGCAGCCAAGGCCTGAGGCCCTCCTGGAGGAAACCGTCTGACGTTCCCTGATCGACCAGGAATTCCGGGAAACGGTATCCATCCTCGATGAGCGAAGTGGCATCGTAGCGCCGCCACGAGGCCTCATCCAGGCCGAGATATTTTTCGAAAGCCGGCTTCGACCAGCCGGCTGTGCTTGGCTGCACGATCGGCGCAAAGGCCGAGCAACTTCTGAAACGCGCGGGATTGTTCAGTGCGATCGTCAGCGCGCCATGCCCGCCCATCGAATGGCCGAAGATCGACTGGCGCGCCATATCTGCGGGAAATTCGCGCCCGATCACGGCTGGCAGCTCCTCGACGATATAGGAATACATGCGATAGTTCTTGGCATACGGCTCTTGCGTCGCGTCGAGGTAGAAACCGGCGCCGCTGCCGAACTGCCAATTGTCCTTTTCATCCGGAATGTCGGCACCACGCGGGCTGGTGTCGGGACAGACAACGATCAAGCCAAGTTCGGCGGCAATACGTCTGTATTCACCTTTTTCCATTACATTCGCATGGGTGCAGGTGAGTCCGGAGAGGTACCACACCACGGGGCAACGGCTTTCCCGTGCCTGCGGAGGCACGAAAATGGCAAACGTCATTTCGCACGAGCAGCTCGTGGAGAGATGCGAGTAAACGTGCTGGGCGCCGCCATGCGACTTGGCAGTCGAGACGAGTTTCAGGTGCTCTGGCATATATTCTTCTCCACCAATTTTAACCGCCGACCGTAGGCTCTACGACATCAAGGGTGATCGCGGCAACCTTGGTGGGCCGGCTGGCGCGCGGGGCTCTTGATCGGAGCCGGGATGGCCTGCCTTCGCCGACCGTCTTGGCGCAGCAAGGCGCGAGAGGCCACTCGCTGGCGCAGCGTTGCCCAGCAAGCCATACGGGCCAGGCTGGGCGATTGTTGGCGGTGCTGGTTATAACAAGGAAGCAGTCACTGCGCAGGCATCGGCGATGCTTCCGGGACGCCGAACTCTGCGCAAATGCGGCTTCACGTCCAATACTTGCCAAACCTGGTCAGCGGCGGTTTAGCAACCCACTGATCGACTTTTGCCCCTGTCACCCATCGCGCAGCAAAGATGATGGTCCGGCGATTTGTCTCCACGAATCGTCGACCTCGCATCGGCCATTCTGAAGCTCAGCGAGGTCGATCGTGACTCGTTGCACGGCGAGTTCGGGTCTCTTCGGCCTGGAGCCCGCCATTGAGACAATACCCGCGCGCTCAAGGGCCGCCAAGGAGCGGGATACGTTCGGCTGCGGACGCGCCGCCAATCTGCACAGTTCCGTGATGCTTTGCGGTCGATACCGATGGATCAGCGCCACCAGCCGACAATTCTCAGGGGTCAACGCCCGCAGAACCTCTTCCGGCGCGCACGACTGAGCCATTGGTTCAGGGACCACCAGATGCCCCGCCGCCTGAGCCGTCGCCGCCGCCATCACTGTCGTGCGTGTTTTCCTCAGTAAGGGTGCTTTCCAAGTAAACAATGGCCTCTACGAAAGACGGAAATGCCTCTTTTACTCTGTCGAGGCTTTCCTGCACCTTGTCTGTTTTCAGGTCAAAACCGTACCGATGCCTCACCAGGTCACGGAATCCCTTTAACTCACTCAAGGACCGATAAAGCTCGGGGTCGAGCACAGCCGGCCGGATGCCTGCAATTTCCGCCGACATCTGATCGAGCACGTCCTGGTGCATCGTAGGTCCTTGGGGAACGAGGCCGTCTATGTCGTTGGAGAGGCTGAGCAGGATGTCCTCGATGCCGTTGTAGACATTGTGGACTCCCAGCGAAACTGCTGCGACCGCGCCCCATTCGCCGAGTGACAGCTCACTCCGATGAGCCGCCACATACCCTCGATTTGCTGGAGTTCCTTCGCAGCGCGGTCGATTTTTGGCGACAGTTTTGCGAATGCCGGATGCTTAAATGCTGTCATTAAGCAATTCCTGCACTCGTTCGGACGAAACGTCTGAGGCAAAGATCAGGTCATAAGGAATGTTCGTTCCACGAAGCTGGTCTGCGACCAAGCGCTCCACCACGGCCCGGCGCGCGGGATCAGTGCGTCCGTGCACCAGCAGATCTACGTCCGAGTGGACGCGGAAACGGTTTTTCGCGAGGGATCCGACAACAGAGATATCGACGCCGCGGGCTTTGGCGTTCCGGAGAATACGCGATACACAGGCTTGCGCGGTCTTCCGGCGATCGTCAGCTCTTCGGTGGATCAAAGTGTCAATTTTGTTCATCTTTTCGCCTGTTGCCTTTGGTCCAACTGTGACCCGAGGCGAGATTTTCGCAACTCCGCAAGTCCGCAAGCTGTGCGTGCAGTCGAAGTTTTAGGCTAAGCGCCGTTAAGGCGAGTGCTAGAAAAGAAGCTGTACGGATTGTCCCTGCGCCGAGAGCAGTTTGACGGCCTTCCGGTCAAACGAGACGAAAGTCTCCCCGCCAAGCCAGCCGCCGTCAAAAGCGATCACGCCGTCCGCGAAATCGCCGCCGGCATCGAGGACTGACAGCCCTGCCTCAATTGCCGGCCGGCTGACGACAACATTCGCGGTGTTCAGCAACGCCCGGATCGCCGCGGCAATATCTTCGCGCTCTGTCTGGTACTGCCGGGCCAGAACCCAGGCGAACTCGCACAAGGCCTGCAAGCTCACCGCCACGATGTCCGCTTTGGCCAGCAGGTCGACGGCAATGGCCGCCTGCCCCTCATCATCGGCGACATAGGCGCGCAGCAGCACATTCGTGTCGGCCGTAACCCTCATTCCTTGCCGGACCCGGCCGCAGCGCCCGCTTCCGCTATCGCCTCGTTGATCTCCTCGATGCTGAGCACCCGGCCGTTCGTCTTGCCTCTGAGGAAGCCGTGGAGGTCCCGGAACGACCCCTTCGCCCGTGCAGCCCTCAATTCCGCCCGACCGTCGGGCAGCAGATCAAGCTCGATCTTCTCGCCCGGTTTGATGCCCAGATGTTGCAGCACGTCCTTGCGGAACGTCACCTGTCCCCTTGTCGTCACTGTCAACGTTGTCATATTAAACATTTCCTGTTCATCGCGATAAGATAATGCAAATCTGCATTATTATCAATGCAGATGGTCGGGGCCAAGCTTGGCGTCCACGCGGCGACTGAATCGCGACCAGCGCTCTGCCAGAGTGAAGTCGCCAAACATCACCTGGAGGTCAGCATGCAAGCCAACACCACGGCCGCTATCCGCGTCCATCTTGCCGCAATATTTGTCTCGTTAGAACTGTCTCGTTCAAAATGGCTCGTCACTTCGCTTCGGCTGGTGTCGGGAATGGCGCGACCGGCGCCGGGAAGCGAGGGAAGGCAGCGTCAAGTTCGAGCCAGAGATTAATAAGAACGAAGCCATCGCCGCGTAGGCGTCTGCCTGCGTGGGTATGGACGGACTCACTCATGCGCAATATGAATCATGAATGGAGATGAGGCCTGCCGTGGCGCTCACATTTTCGCCGCGTCGCTAAGGCAGGTGACGCTCGTTCAATGCCGCTGCGCCGGGCGGGTTGGCCTTCTGGTCTAACGCCGCCCGCAGAAGTGTCGATTATCAGGGGATCTGGTCAATGACCGACAACAAGCCAGACGTGACCAAGGATTGGCAAGCGACGCAGGGCCAGAAGTCCTCCGCCACACGTCTTCGCCTTTTCGCCGCACTCTCGTGGGTCGTCGCCATTGGCGGCGAGATCTACGGAATTATGCTGCTTCGCCAGAACAAGTTCGACCAGGGACACCTGCCGCTGGTCATCGGCCTTCTGGTCGGCATCGCGATTTTCGCAATCGCCGGCAACTTGCTATGGAAGGCGGCCAACAGGCACGATCCGGCTCGTGCATCCGACGCGGCCAGGTTCTTCTTCCAAAACCAGCTCGGCGCAATCATCACACTGATTGCGTTCCTCCCGCTGGTTTTCCTGATCCTCACCGACAAAAACATGGATCCGCGGACCAAGAAGGTTGCCGGCGGCGTCGGCGCTGCGCTGGCGGTGCTCGCGACGGTCATGGGGATCAGTTTCAAACCCCCGTCGGTCGAACAGTACACCCAGGATATGAACGCATGCGCAGCCCAGATCAAGTCGGGGCAGCCTACCACCGCCTGTTCGCCCGATGTCGCCGCTCAGGCGCAGGCGATCGCGACGGACACCGCCGCCGTGGCGGCGGCGACGCGGGACGCGAGCCACCCCGCCGGTCAGGATGTCGTCTACTGGATCGCGCCCGAAAACGGAGCCGCGAAGTCCGCCGAGCCGCATGTTTTCCACCTCTGCGCAGGCGTGAGTCCGCTGAAGGACAAGACCGTGAATAGTGGCTCCGTGACGGAGGCCTACGCACAGAACGCCGTCCGCATCACGAAGCAGATCGATATGGAACAGAAGCAGTGCGGGATCACCCCCACAACCAGCACCAACTGAACCCGTCTGCACTCGATCGGGTCTATCGGCGCCACAGCGCCACTGCTCGCGTCAAATGTGGACCGGATGGACGACATCATCGCCCTGAGCGTTGTTGCACTGATGCGGTTGACCTATGCCATTGCCCCAGCACTCGTGAGCAGGGGTGGCGGGGCGATTATCAACCTCGCTTTCGTTCTGGCCATAACCCCGAGATCCTGAACGGAGTCTACGGGGCCTCAAAGGCTTTCGTCCTTGCCCTTGGGCTTTCGCTTCACAAGGAACTCGGCGAGAGAAACGTCCGGGTTCAACCGTGCTTCCGGGGGCCACGGCTGCCGATTCTGGGAAACAGCCGGAATGTCGCTTGACCATCTTCCCGGCGAAGTCGTCATGAAGGCAGAGGCAATGGTCGACGCTGCATTCACAAGTTTCGACCAAGGTGAATCGATCACCATCCCCTCGCTCCCCGATGCGGCCGATTGGGACGCATACGAGGGCGCCCGGAGAACAATGATGCCTAACCTTTCCCTCAAACTTCCCGCCGCCCCGCTACGGATAGCAGCCGATCTCTATCTTCTCCGGGCAGCGCAGTGCTTCACATGTTCGTTTGCGGACGGGTGGTCGCTTTCGCTTGCCGCGAAATGGACGGTGTGTATACCCGTGGAAGGTCACGAAGGCCCCTACAATCAGCTTTAGAGGAGACTACGTCGATGACGAACGTGCGCGCCCTTGTCCTCGAACGCCAACACGAACTCAAGCTGCGTGACATCGATCTGCCACAGACCGTCGGCCCGGGCGAAGTTCGCATCAAGATCCATACGGTGGGCATCTGCGGCTCCGACGTGCACTACTACACTCATGGCCGCATCGGCCCGTTCGTGGTCGAAGCGCCGATGGTCTTGGGCCATGAAGCCGCCGGCACCGTCGTCGAAACGGGGGAAGGCGTCGAGCATCTGAAGGTCGGCGACCGCGTCTGCATGGAGCCGGGTATCCCCGATCCCAATTCGCGGGCGAGCCGGCTCGGCCTCTACAACATCGATCCAGCGGTCAGGTTCTGGGCAACGCCGCCGATCCACGGCGTGCTGACGCCCTATGTCGTCCACCCCGCCAACTACACTTTCAAACTGCCCGACAATGTCAGCTTCGCCGAAGGCGCCATGGTGGAGCCCTTCGCTGTCGGAATGCAGGCGGCTGCGAAAGCAAAGATCGCGCCGGGCGACACGGCGGTGGTGATTGGCGCAGGGCCGATCGGCACGATGGTGGCGATCGCGGCGCTCGCCGGCGGCTGCGCCCGCGCCGTTGTTGCAGATCTCGCCCAACCCAAGCTCGACATCGCCGGCGGCTATCAAGGCGTGATCCCGATCAACGTCCGCGACAAGAACCTGGCGGCGGAGGTAAAGCGCCTGACCGATGGCTGGGGCGCCGACGTGGTGTTTGAATGCTCGGGCTCGTCCAAGGCATGGGAGACCCTGCTCGATCTGCCGCGGCCCGGCGGCGCGGTAGTGGTGGTCGGCCTGCCGGTGGCGCCGATCGCATTCGATGTCGCCACCGCCTCGACCAAGGAAGTCCGCATCGAGACTGTGTTCCGATATGCCCACCAATATGAGCGGGCAATCGCGCTAATGGGGTCGGGCCGGGTCGACCTAAAGCCACTCATTTCGGCGACCTTCCCCTTCGAAGATTCCATCACCGGCTTCGACCGCGCAGTCGAAGCCCGGCCGGCGGACGTAAAGCTTCAGATCCGATTGCCGGATTAAGGCGAGTTCCAAAGCCCCGGGCTGTCCTCCCGATCTCCTCAATGCGTTGCGTAGCTTCTTGGGCAGCCAAGGCTGGCTGACGGCGGCCCTGAGCGCTTTTGATGCTGGTACACGGCATCTGCCGGCGGCGCTCCCTCCAAAAACAACCCCGTACCCGGCGATCACGGCATCCTCTGGGACTACGACCAAAACCCCTGAGCCTGACGGAACCGACACTTGACAAATCGGCGGCCGTCCGACACGTTCTTAACAAAAGGCACAACAAACTTACAAAAGTTCAAGTTGGCACAATCTGGCCGATAGGGAGAAGGCCGATGCGTCTCTGTGACCGAGCGGAGATTTGCGCGTGAGCACAGTGACCGTGACCCGCGAAACGCCCAGATGGGCCCTGCCCCGGTTCATGACGGCCGAGCATCCTTTCCCCTGGCTCGCGCCGATCACGGTGATGCTTCTCGTTTTCGGCATCTATCCCCTCGCCTATTCGGTTTGGCTGTCGTTTCACAAACGCAATGTCGTCTCCCGGCAGCTCGACTTCGCCGGGCTCCACCAATGGACGCGCGCCTTCTCGGATGCGCGTATGTGGCATTCGCTGGAAACCACGCTGATCTATACCTTCGTCGCGCTTGCGGTTCAGCTTGCGCTCGGCATCCTCATCGCGCTTCTGCTTGACACCGATCGCAAAGGTTACGGGGTGCTGCGGGCGCTGATGACACTGCCGCTGGTGGTGCCGCCGGCGGTGACCGGAATGATGTTCCTGCTGATGCAGGACGGTTCTTTCGGTGTCCTGTCGTTCTACCTCTATGCCCTCGACCTGATCTCGCCGGCACAGCCGATCCTGACGCAGCCCGGAACCGCATTGGCGGCGATCCTGCTGGCAGACATATGGCAGTGGACGCCGTTCATGGTGCTCATCATCCTGGCAGGGCTCAGGGCGCTGCCGAAGGAACCTTTCGAGGCCGCGGCGATCGACGGTGCCAACGGCATCCAGACGTTCTTGCGCCTCACATTGCCGATGCTGCGCAAGGTGATAGCGGTCGCGGTGCTGATCCGCGGCGTCGATCTCTTTCGCATCTACGACTACGTCTACATCATCACCGCCGGCGGGCCTGGCACGGCCACCGAGACGCTTTCATTCTACGCTGGCCGTATCTACTTCACCGGAGACTTTCCCTATGCCGCGACCCTGTCGCTGATCGTGCTCGTCGTCTTGATCGTCGTGTCGAACCTCTTCGTCAGGCTGTTCAAGGTGAGGTTCTGATGGAGTCGTCCCGCGCCCAAACGATCGCCCGTGACGTGCTCGCAGTCCTGGTGGTGGCGATCTTCATGTTCCCGATCGCGTGGTGGGCCCTGTCGTCCATCAAACCTTATTCGGCGATCTTCGACCGCAGCGGACCGGTCTACGTCGGATTCACTCCGACGCCGGACAATTACCGCGTGACGTTGCTTGGCGTCTCACGCGTCGACATCGGCATGGAACAGGGCGGCGAGGCGGCCGGGGTCATCAAGGGTGGCGCCAGTTCCTACGATTCCCGCCAGTCGTTGCTCGACAGCGCCATCATAGCCGTCGGATCGACGGCGCTGACGCTGCTGCTGGCCACGCTGGCCGCCTATTGCCTGTCGCGAATGCAGTTCAGCGGCCAGCAATCCTTCCTGTTCTGGATTCTCTCGCAACGCTTCATGCCGCCAATCGCGATCGTCATTCCGATCGTTTTCATGTTCCGCGATCTCGGCTTGCGCGATACTTATACGGGGCTCATCCTCGTTCACAGTCTGATCAACCTGCCGCTGGCGGTTTTGCTTTTGAAGTCGTTCTTCGACGATGTTCCGCGCGAGGTTGATGAGGCGGCGCTGATTGACGGCGCGACGCGCTGGCAGACGTTCCGACGCGTGGTCCTTCCCATGGTCAAGGGCGGCATCGCTGCGACGGCTGTGCTGTGTTTCATCTTTTCGTGGACCGAGTTCCTGCTCTCACTGTTCCTGACAACGTCGATCCGCACTGTGCCGGTGAAGATCTCGACTTTTGTCACCTCGACCGCGACCGAGTGGGGCTACATCACAGCGCTCGGCACGTCCGCGATCATACCCAGCTTCATCTTTATCCTGCTGGTTCAACGGCATCTGGTCCGCGGCCTCACCCTCGGATCGCTGAAGGAGTGAGGCGCAGACGAGAAGAACGACGACAAAAAAACGCAATGGAGGAACGATCATGAGCTTCAGTGAACACGACAAGAAGACATTCGTCGCCGATACCTGCAATGACTTTACGGCGCGCCGAATAACCAAACGCGACTTCATGAGGAAGATGGCGCTCGCTGGTGTCGGCTTTTCCGCCTTCGGATCGGCCATGCTAGGTGGTGGCCGCACCAATCGGGGGATGCTGGGCCTCGGGGTTGAAGAAGCCCGCGCCCAGGACGCCGATATGCTGAAGTGGCTGGCCGACGTCGGCAAACCATATGCCGGCACCAAAATCCGCTACACCTCGGAAGCGACGCCGCCAACGATTGTTGCCAACCAGCTTGTCGCGGGTGAATTCACCAAGGCAACCGGCATTGAGGTGGAAGTCGAGATCGTGCCGCTGGAGCAGGTTCTCGCCAAGGCGACGCAAGACGTACAGGGCCAGCTTGGCACCTACGACGTCTACTATCTCGACCAGTCCTGGATGGCGACGTTTGCCCAGGATGTCGTCGATCCGCGCGAGTATTATGACCAGAACAAAGAACTGGCGATGCCCAACTTCGACTGGGACGATTTCTCCAAGCCGCTGGTCGACGGCATCGCCATGTACAACGGCAAACAGTGCGGAATTCCATTCGATATTCCGATCTTCATCCTGATGTACCGCAAGGATCTTTTCGACAAACACAACATTGCCCTGCCGACAGACCTCGACGCCTACCTCAAGGCCGTCCAGGCGCTCACAGAGGCGGAAAAAAGCAACGGCATCTTCGGCACCGCGTGCCAGGCGAAGTCCGGCCACTATTCGCTGGAATGCGACTGGACTTTCGCATTGTGGGGCCATGGCGGTTCGATCTTCAACAAAGACAAGAAGTTTGTCGGCAATGACGAACGCGGCGTGGCCGGACTGCAATTCTATCAGGAGCTGGTCAAGAACTCGCCGCCGTCGGCGACGACGTGGACGTGGGACGGTCAGGGACAGGCGCTGACACAGGGACAAGCCGCCATGGCAATCACCTGGGGCGAAGATTTCCCCGGCTTCGACGCCAATGATTCCAAGGTCAAAGGCCTGTTCGAGGCCCTGCCCGCGCCCAAGGAGGTTCCTGGCCGTCGAGCCGCCGCCGATTGCGGCTTCAACGAAATCCCGGCCGTTGGTCACCAAGGTGGCTCGACGATTTCGCTGTCGCAATATTCCAAGAACAAGGAAGCCGCATGGCTGTTCATGCAGTGGGTCTGCTCGAAGGATGTGATGGCGCGGGTATCGACGCTCGGCGGCGGCGCCTCGCCGATGCGCAATTCCTCTTTTACAGATCCTCGGGTCAAGGCGAAGGCCGTTGTCGGCCCCGGAACGACGCGCCATTTCGACGCGATCAAATACACTATCGACAATCAGATGGGATCTGAGCCGGACATGCCGATCTGGGCGGATCTGTCGAACAACGACATTCCGGTTGAGCTCGGCAAATTGCTTACGGGCCAAGACTATGGCGGCGACGCCAAGGCATGCCTGGATGCCATTGCCGGCATTGTCGACGGCAAAGTCAAGGATGCCGGTCTTTAGCGGGTAATCGGTGATTTGGGCGAAGGCGGTTTCGACCGCCCTCGCCCGTTGGCAACGTGGCGGCAATGGTTCCTGATCTCGTCATCGGCATTGATTCCTCGACCTCGGCAACCAAGGCGATCGCCTGGGACCGCAATGGTCTGGCCGTGGCCGAAGGTCGTGCACCCCTTGCAATGTCCAACCCGCGTTCGGGCTATTTCGAGCAGGATCCGGCCGAATGGTGGGCCTCGACTGTCACGGCGCTTCGTGGTGTCGCGGCAACAGTTTCGCCGGCACGCATTGCCGCCCTTGCCATTGCCAACCAGCGCGAAAGCTTCGGACTTTTCGACGAGCAGGGCCAGGCGGTCGGGCCGGCGACGCTCTGGCTCGATGAGCGCGCCCGGCGGAAGGCACGCCGCTTCGGCGAGAGTTTCGGCGCGGCACGGGTCCACGCAATATCCGGCAAGCCGCTGGACGTCATTCCTTGCCTTTACCGCATGATCTGGTTCCGCGAGCAAGAGCCCGAGATTTTTGCCCGGGTGGAGCGGATGGCCGAAGTCCACGGCTATCTGGTCTTTCGCTTGAGCGGCCGGTGGGTGACGTCCACCGCATCCGCCGACCCGATGGGCATACTCGATATGCGAGCTATGGACTGGTCGAACGATATACTGGGGGCAGCGGGCGTCGCCCGGCGCATGATGCTGGATCTGGCGCGGCCCGGCACCGTTCTGGGCCAACTAACTTCGGAAGCGGCCATTTCGACGGGCCTGCGGGAGGGCACGCCGATCGTCGCCGGCGGCGGCGACGGTCAATGCGCCGGCACGGGCGCTGGTGTGTTGCAGGCGCGATGCGCTTACATCAACCTCGGCACGGCGGTCGTCTCCGGCAGCTTCGGCACGGACTACGTCCACGACCAGGCCTTCCGCACCGAAACGGCGGTCGCCGATGATGGCTATATCTACGAGACGTGCCTTCGCGCCGGCACTTTTCTTGTCGACTGGATGGCGCGCGAGATGCTTGGCGTCGATCTGCATGGCGCAAATGATGCCCTGGAGACGCTCGAGGCCGAAGCCGCTGCCAGCCCGATCGGCGCAGGCGGCATAATGCTCCTGCCCTACTGGCAGGGCGTCATGGACCCACACTGGGATAGTGCGGCCCGTGGTGTGATTGCCGGGCTTTCGGGCTCGAGCCGCCGCGGCGACATCTATCGCGCCGTGCTGGAAGGCATAGCGCTGCATCAGGCCGCGACAAGTCAGCGGGCCGCTGCGGCTGCCGCCCAGACCATCGACCAGTTCATAGCGATCGGCGGAGGAGCGAAGTCCGACCTGTGGATGCAAATTCTGGCGGATGCACTCGATCGTCCCATAAAGCGTTCGACGACCGTCGAAGCCTCCTCGCTTGGCGCGGCAATGGCGGCGGCAAAGGGCGTGGGCTGGTTTTCCACCATCGCCGAAGCGTCGCTCGCAATGGCCAGCGAGCCGGCCAAAACCTTCGAACCGGACACGAAACGGGCCGCGCTCTACGCCGAACTTCTTGCGATCCATGCCGATCTTTGGCCAACGCTTTCAGCCTGGAACCAGCGCCTCGCGGCCTTCATGGAGGCCGATCATGGCTGAAACGACCAACTGGAACGCGTTGATCGAGGACGTTGTCGCGGGACGCTGGACAGATCCCAAGACCGGCGCGGCCGCGGTCCTGCCGTTCCAGACGATCGAATTGCTGGAGACGACGGAGGGCCGCGAGGCGGATCTCGTTGCACCCCTGGCGCTAGGCAGCCGCATCGCTGTTGTGTCGGATATCAACACCGTCGATGTGATGGGCAGGCGCGTCGCGAAGGCGCTGCGTGCCATCGCCGACATCGATGAAATCGTGCTGCCTGACGGCCTCGACTGCGATGAGGCAATGATCCAGATGGTCAGGGAGAAGACGCGTCACGCCGACGGGGTCGTGGCCGTCGGGTCGGGCGTCCTCAACGACGGCTGCAAGCATGCAACCTTTCTCGACGAGCGGCCCTATGCCGTCTTCGGCACGGCCGCCTCGATGAATGGCTACGGCGCCTCGACAGCGTCGGTGACCTTGGCCTCCGGGCTCAAGATCTCGCTGCCCTCACACGCGCCCCGGGGCATCTTCCTGGACCTTGGCGTGTCGGCCGCAGCGCCCGCCTGGCTCAGCGCCGCCGGGCTTGGCGACAGCCTCTGCCGCTCCACGGCCCAGATCGACTGGTGGGCTTCGCATCGGCTGTTCGACACTTACTATTCTGAGGTGCCCTACCTGCTGCAGGCGGGCGATGAGGAGCCGATGCTGGCCCATGCGCCTGGCCTTGCCAGGCATGACGTCACCGCTGTCGGGCATCTCCAGCGCGTCCTGACGCTGTGCTCGATGGGCGTGTGCTTTGCCGGCGTTTCCCATCCCGGGTCCATGGGAGAGCACCAGATTTCCCATTGGGTCGACATGTTCGCGGGAGAGCGTCATCCCGGCACCACGCATGGTCAGCAGGTTGGGGTTGCCTCGCTGGTCATGGCGCGTCTGCAAGCGCGGCTGCTGGACATGGAAAAGCCGCCGCAGGCAAGGCCGACCTTCATCGACGAGGCGGCGATGCTGGCCCGTTATGGCGCGCAGCTTGGACCACTTTGCATTGCCGAGATGAAGAAGACGGCACTCGACGCCAGCCAGTCGGAAATCTTCAACCGCAGGCTTGCGGAAATCTGGCCGGCGCTGCGCCAGGAGGTTCGGCCGATGGCAATGCCGGTCGCCCGCATGGAGGCAGCACTCAAGGCTGCGGGAGGGCCGGTCACCGGCGCGGAACTAGGCCTGCCGCGTGCGCTTTGGCACGACGCCATTCGCTATTCGCGGGAAATCCGCGGTCGATGGTCCTTCATCAATCTGGCCGCCGATGCGGGACTCTTGGAAGAGTTTCTGGAGAGCGAATGGTGAGAGCGCATCCGATCGCCAATAGCTCGCATGGCGAAAATGCGATCCAACCGGCAAGGGCAATCGAAGGGTAGCAATTTATGGCGTCTGTCACCATCAGCAACATAAAGAAGGACTATGGCGCCCTCTCGATTATCGATGGACTCGATCTCTCGATCGAGGATGGCCAGTTCGTCGTTCTGTTGGGGCCGTCCGGCTGCGGCAAGTCCACGCTGTTGCGCATGATAGCCGGTCTCGAGCCCATCACGTCCGGTGAGATCGCTATAGGCGACAGGGTCGTCAACACGCTCCACCCCAAAGACCGCAACATCGCGATGGTCTTCCAGAACTACGCGCTTTACGCGCACATGACCGTCTTCGACAACATGGCCTTTTCCATGCAGTTGAAGAAACGCCCAACCGAAGAAATCAAACAGAAGGTCGGATGGGCGGCATCGATCCTCAATCTGACCCCCTATCTGGAACGGTACCCTCGCCAGCTTTCGGGCGGTCAGCGGCAGCGCGTCGCCATGGGCCGCGCCATCGTGCGGGACCCAACTGTGTTCCTGTTCGACGAACCGCTGTCCAATCTCGATGCCAAGCTGCGGGTGCAGATGCGCACCGAAATCAAGGAACTCCACCAGCGGCTGAAGACCACCACCGTCTATGTCACGCATGACCAGATCGAGGCCATGACCATGGCCGATGTCATCGTCATCATGCGCGACGGCCACATCGAGCAGATCGGGCGCCCGCTCGATGTCTACGATCGCCCGGCAAATCTCTTCGTCGCCTCCTTCATCGGCTCGCCCGCAATGAACATGTTCCATGGCGAGGTGGCTGCCGAGCGCGACGTCTGGGTGGTGCGGACCGACGAGCTATCCCTCCCGCTGCCGCCAGGGGCTGCGGTCCGGCCCGGCCAAAAGGTGATCTACGGCATTCGCCCCGAACATCTTCGACCAGTGGCCGACGGGCGCGGCATTCCGGCGAGGATTACGGTTGTCGAGCCGACTGGCCCCGAAATCCACATCTTTGCCAGCATGGGCAACACCGCGATCTGCTCGGTGCTGCATGACCGCATGGAGCTCTCTCCTGGAGCTGTGATCCATCTGGAGCCGGCGCCTGAGCGAATCCACCTGTTCGACCAAGGTAGCGGCGAGCGGCTGGACAAGGGAAGAAGTTGAATGGCGCGGATCCTCATCCTCGGCGCCGGCGTCATGGGCTCTGCCATGACGCTTCCGGCCGCTCACGCTGGTAACCGCATCACTCTTGTCGGGACCCATCTCGATGAGGAGATCGTCGGCTCGGTGGCCAGCACAAGTCATCACCCACGCCTCAACATCACTCTGCCTGATGTGGTAACCGCCTGTTCCTGGACCGAATTCGGGGCGGCGATGAACGATGGACTCGATCTGCTTGTACTCGGCGTCTCGTCGGCCGGCATTCCTTGGGCGATCGACCGCATTGCAGAAAGCATCAAGTCGCCCGTGCCGATACTGATGATTACGAAAGGACTTGCAGCAAGCGACGAAGGCGTGGAAATCCTGCCACATCTGCTTGCCCACGAGATCGAGCAACGCACTGGCTTGTCTGTCCCGGTCATGGCCGTCGGCGGACCGTGCATTGCCGGCGAACTGGCGGCACAGCGCGACACCTCTGTGATCCTGGCCGGGCACGATCCCGACCAGGTGGCCGCGGCGTCCCGCATTCTGCGCGCGCCTTTCTATCATGCGCGATCGTCATCCGATCTCGTCGGCGTCGAGATCTGCGCTGCGTTCAAGAATTTCTACACACTCGCCGTTGGGGCTCCCGTTGGGCTGCTCGAGCGCGACGGCAAGGCGCCCAATGGCGCGCTCATGCACAACCTAGCCTCGTCGCTTTTCTCGCAGTCCCTCGCCGAGATGGCGATTCTGGTCGAAGCTCTGGGTGGAAAGGTCGAAACAGTGCTGGGGCTAGCCGGCTCCGGCGATCTTTATGTGACCTGCCAGGCGGGCCGTAACGGTCGCATGGGGCGCCTGCTCGGCCGCGGCCTGCCCTATTCGGTGGCGAAGCGCGAACATATGAGTTCGGACACGGTCGAGGGCGCGCAAGTGGCGCTGGACCTTGGTCCGACTTTGAAGAATATGATGGCCCGGAGTGTACTTCCCCACGATCGCCTGCCGCTGACGACTGCCATCATCGACGCAATTTGCCATGATGCTCCGCTGGTTTTGTCCTTCGACCGCTATCATCGAGGCTAGCGGAGCCGGGAAACTCGATTGATGCCTCATATCGATGAGCACATGGCTCCGCCGAGCCGCTCTGGACCCGCTGCCGCGGAGTGGACAGGATGATCTGATGGAGAAACCAGCACGAAAGAAACGCGACGGCCGCCAAGCCGTCACGAGTTCCGTCACGGCCGATCGCGAGGAAGGGCTGCTCGTGCGCGCCGCCTGGCTTGCTTATGTCGGTGACCTCACCCAGGCGCAAATCGCCAAGTCTCTTGGCCTGACACGCCTTCGCGTCAACCGGATGCTGGCGCATGCCCGTCAGCGGGGGATCGTTCAGATTCGCATCAATTCCAAGGTGGCGAACTGCATCGAGCTGGAGAACCGGCTGCGGGACGCCTATGGCGTTTCCGACCCAATCGTGGTTCCGACACCGCCCGATCCTACCCTGGTGCCACAGGTCATCGCAGCCGCTGCCGGTGAAGCCCTGTCGCATAGAATCCGTGACGGGATATCGGTGGGCGTGGGATGGGGACGGACGCTCCAGCTTAGTCTGCGGTCAGTGACCGTACGCCCCGTCAGAGGGATGTCGGTCGTTTCCCTGCTCGGCGGGCTCACGCGTGGATCGGCGATCAACATCTATGAAATCGCCTCGCGGCTCGCGGCGCTTTTCGATGCGGAATGCTTCTACATCGCGGCACCGGTGTTCACGGATACGGAGGCCACGCGCGATCTGCTTATGCGCCAGTCCATTCTGGAAGACGCCTTCACCCATGCCCGCGACGTTGACGCCGCTTTCGTTTCGGTGGGCGCGGTGCACAAGGACGCCACCATCTTTCGGATCGGACTGGTAGGAGACGATGATCTCAGATCGCTCCGCGAAGCCGGAGCCGTCGGCGATATTTGCGGCCACTGGATCGGTGCCGACGGACAACTCGTCGATCACCCGCTAAACAGCCGTGTCATCGGCCTCGCCCCCGAACATCTGCGCGACGTCGACACCGTGATCCTGCCCTCCGGCGGCCTCGACAAGGTTCCGGTGCTGCGCGCCGTGTTGCGTCTGGGAGTCGTCGATGTGCTGATCACCGACGAGAAAACCGCTGAGGCGATCCTTGCGGAAGGCGCAGACTGATCTTTACCAGCAGAGCGGCTCGCGAGTGATCGCTTCTTCGCGTCACAGAACCTCGTGGATTTCCTCGATCGAAGTCTCGCCGATCCGCTTGTCGAGAACGATCTCGCCGCGCGCCATCGCCACGACCCGGTCACAGCATTCGAAAATATGATGCATGTTGTGGCTGATGAAGACGCTGGTGATGTTCTGGGCCTTGAGGGCGCGAACGAAGCCGATCACCTTTCGCGTCTCCTTCACCGAGAGATGATTGGTCGGCTCGTCGAGGATCATGACTTTCGACTTGAAGTGCATGGCCCGGGCGATCGCCACGCCTTGGCGCTGGCCGCCCGACAGTTCGCCGACCAGCGCATCGGGCGACCTCAGATGCAGATCGACGTCGGCGATCGCCTTGACGCTTTCGTCACGCATGCGCTTCTGGTCCAGGATGCCGATGCCGAAAACCGAGCCCTTCACCGGCTCGCGCCCGATGAAGACATTGCGGGCGATGGTCATGGTCGGGACCATCGAATTGTACTGGTAGATCGTCTCGATGCCGCGATCCATGGCGTCGCGCGGGTTCGAGAAGCGGACCGGTTCGCCTTCGATCCTGATCTCGCCGCCATCGGGCTTTTGGGTGCCTGACAGGATGTTGATCAGCGTCGATTTGCCGGCGCCGTTGTCGCCGACAAGGCCCAGCGCCTCGTCTGGATAAATGTCCAGAGTGACGTTCTTCAAGGCGTGGACGCCGGAATACCATTTCTGGAGTCCCTTGATCGCGATGATGGGTGCCGCCATGATCAGGTCTCCACTTTCATTGCCCTGCCCCGCTTTCGAAGCCAGGCGTTCACGACGACCGCGAAGATAGTCAGGAAGCCGATTGCCATCTTGAACCAGTTGGCGTCAACCTGGCTCAGCACCAGTCCGTTGTCGATGACGCGGATCAGGGCAGCCCCGATGATGCCGCCGAAGATGGTGCCGATGCCGCCAGCCAGCGAGGCGCCGCCGATGACGGCAGCCGACACAGCTTGCAACTCCAGCCCCTCGCCGATTGAAGGCAGCGGCGCGCCGAGCCGCATCACCTGAATGGTGCCGGCAAAGCCGGCGAGCACCGAACAGATCATGAAGCAGGCGACCTTCACCCGGGCCGTCGGGATGCCCATCGATTGCGCGGCGGGCAGAAAGCCGCCGGTGGCGCGCACCCAGTTGCCGAAATTCGTGCGCGACAGAAGCACCGTCACCAGGATTGCCACGGCGAGAAACCAGAAGAACGACATGCGAAAGAGGTCGCCCGGCCCCACATAGATCGTAAACAGCCATTTGGGCAGAGCGTTGGCTGGGATAACAGGAGGGAAGCCACCGGAGATTACCACCGTCAGCGAACGCGCGATGAACAGCATGCCAAGCGTGGTGATGAAGCTTGGTATCGCGAAACGAATCGTTATGAACCCGTTGAAGAAGCCAATCAGGGCGGCGATCGCGAGCCCAGCGGCAAAGGCCGGCGCGAACGGCACACCTGCCGCCAGCATCACCGCCATGGTCATCGGGGTCAGCGCAAATACCGAGCCTACGGAAAGATCAAACTCGCCGCATATCATCAGCAGGGTCACGCCGATCGCGACCAGCCCCATTTCAGGCAGCAGCCCAAGCATTCCGCGCACGTTCTGTGTGTTCAAAAATACGCCGTTCGAGCGAATCTGAAAGACGAGGAGGAGGAGGAGCAGGAACACGACCGCCGCAAGCTCCGGTTTCTCCAGATAAATCTTCATCAAGCGCTTCATCATTCGCTCCGGCTTGGGATTGTTGGCGCTGGCTTGCCGCATCGGCAAGGGGATGGCGGCAGTCTGTCTTCTACCGCCCTTGACAAGGGAGATGCCGCTGGAGGATGGGACGGAGCCGACGCCCAAGGCCTTGCTCCCTGGCCCTCGCCCTTGCCCTCTCCGCGTAAAGAACGAGGAGAGGACGCCGGCTTCGCGCCTACCGCACGCCTTGTGCGGCCAGTTCCTTGAGCTTCGGCACGTCTTCCTTGACGATGATGCCCTTGCCGGTGTCGATGTCTGCCGGCAGCAGACCGATGTTCTTGGAAAGATAGGCTTCCATCACCGGCATGAAGCCCTGCATGTAGGGCTGCTGGTCGACCTGGACCTGGATATAACCCGCTTCCATCTGTTGCAGGACCTCCGAGACGATATCGAAGCCGCCCATCAGCACCTTGCCCGGCTCGATGCCGCGATCGATCAGGACCTGGGCCACGTAGGCATGCCAAAGGCCGGTGTCGAAATACACCGTGGTGTCCGGGTGGGCAGACAGATAGGCGCCAACACGATCGGCGACGACGGCGCCATCTGTGCCGGTGTCGAGCCGTTCAATGACCACTTCGCGTCCGGCATTCGCGGCCTTGTATTCCTCAAGGAACTTCATGACGCCGGCAGCGCGCTGTTCCGACCAGTTCTGACCGGGCGCGGAGACGCCGACGAGCGCCCTGATCTTGCCTTCCTTGGGGAAGAACTCGGACATCTTCTTGCCGAGTTCGTAGCCGGCGGGAATGAAGCCCTGGCCGATGAAAGCCTGGCGGGCATTGCCGGCTGCACCCTCGGTGTCGTCGACGTTGGACGCGATGACCGTGACGCCGGCAGCGCGGGCGTCGGCGATGATCTGGTCGAAGGCATTGTTGTCGACGATCGAGGTGATCAGCGCGTCCGGTTTTGCCGCGAGTGCCGCCTGCATGTTGGCCGATTGTTGCTCGATCGAGCCTTCGGTCTGCGTGAAGACCATCTGGCAATTGGCCTGGATCTTGGCGCAGGCGTCGTCAAACCCCTTCTTCACCGCCTGCCAGAACGGGTTCGACGCCGACGAATGGTGCGTGAAGACGATGTTCATCGGCTCCTGCGCGCGTGAGCCGATTGCCGAGCCTCCAGCCAGTACTGCTCCCAAGGCTGCCGAGATAAGTAGCTTCTTCATGGTTCTCCTCCTCCGTAGAAAGCTGCTTCAGGTTTATTTTCAGAGAGTAGATGCGTCACTCACCCGTCGAAGCGCCGTGAAGGCGCGATCGATCTCCGGGTTCAGTTCCATGCCGAGGCCCGGTCCGGGAGGCACGGTGATCATGCCGTTCTTCACCTGCGGCAAAGCGGTCACAAGGTCGCGGTACCAGGTCCTGTAAAAGGCCCTGACACTCTCCTGGACAAGCGCGTTCGGCGCATTCAGCGACAGGTGGGTCGATGCGCCGAGCACCACTGGACCGGTGCAGTCGTGTGGCGCGACCGGCAGATGCCATGCTTCAGCCATGGCAGCGATCTTGCGCGCCTCCGAGAGCCCGCCGCACCAGCTGATATCAAGCATGATGACACCGGCCGCTCCGGTTTCGAGAAGGTCGCGGAAGGCCCACCGGGAACCGAGCGTTTCAGAAGCCGATATCGGCGCCAGCGAAGCCTCGGCATAGCGTTTCAGGCAGGACAGGCTATCCATCCTGATCGGATCTTCGTGCCAGAAGGTCTTGTAGGGGGCAAGCTCGCGAGCGATCTGCATGGCCGGCAGCAGCTGCCACATTGAATGGAATTCAACCATGATGTCCATCTTGTCGCCGACCGCATTGCGGATTTTCTCGAATGGCGCCAGCGCGGAATTCAAGTCGGGCTGCGATATATACTGGCCGCGCGTTTTCTCGGCGGCCATGTCGAAGGGCCAGATCTTCATGGCCGTGATGCCTTCCTCCAACAACGAATGCGCTAGTTCGTCGGCGCGGTGAAGGAAGCCGTTCAGATCATCATAGGCGTCGCCGGGCTTGTCGAGCCCGTAGTTGGCCGTCGTCTGCCCGGTGGCCTTCTTGATGTATTCGGTTCCGGCACAGGTGTTGTAGGTCCTGATCTCGTGCCTGGTGAACCCGCCGAGGAGTTGTGCGATCGGCTGACCCGTCGCCTTTCCGAACAGATCCCAAAGCGCGATATCGAAAGCGGAGTTGCCCCTGACTTCCGCGCCCGTCGATCGGAAACCGAGATAGCCGACGAGGTCGGCGGCAAGCAGGTCGATCTGCAAGGGGTCGCGCCCGATCACGCACGGCGCGACGTATTCGTGCAGATAGGTCTCGACGGTTTCAGCCATGAAGAACGTCTCGCCGAGTCCGACGAGGCCTTCGTCCGTGTGAACCAGGACCCAGAGAAGGTTCGGCCGCTCCTTGAGCCGCAGCGTTTCCAGTTTCGTGATCTTCATTGCGCCCCTGCTCCTCAGGCGATGCCGGCCGCCAGCAGGGCCTTGACGCTCTCGTCAAAATGCCTCGCCATCAGGTCACGCGCCGACTGGGGATCACCGGTCTCGATTGCTTCGGCGAGGTCGATATGGATCTGGATCATCTCCAACTGCTCGGCATCCGAAGGGCGGGTCCGCCAGCCAATCGGCCAGGTCTGGCGCGATACGCGCTCGAACGCGCCGACGATGAGGCTGAAAACCGGATTCTTCGCAGCCTTGGCGATTTCGAGGTGAAAGGCGAGATCGTGCTCCATGACCTGTTCCGGCCGCTGGAAATTCTCGCGCATGGCGAGCGCGTGCGTCCTGATCCTTTCCACTTCGTCGGCTGTTCTGCGCAAGGCCGCCAGCATGGCGGTGCGGGTCTCAATCGTGCGGCGCACGTCGTAGATTTGCTGCACCGTGATCTGCTCGGTGTGGACGCCATGCTCGATCACCAGTGACATGGCGCCATAATCCAGCTCGGCGACGGTAGCCCGTCTGCCCGCCCTCAGGTCGATAAGCCGCATGGCGGCGAGCGAGCTGAAGGCCTCGCGAACCACGGTACGCGAGACGCTCAATTGTCTCGAAAGCGCGGCCTCGCTGGGCAGCCGGTCGCCGGGCCCGAGCTCATGTGCGCGGATATGGCGCGTGATCTCGCCGATCGTATTGCTGACCAGGCTCGCTGCGTCGGAATGTTTTGCGGATACGGCCGTGCTCACGCAATTTCCAGTTCAGGAGTGGGCAAACCTGTATGGCAGGTTTTCCAGATATGTTGATAGTGCATAGGAAAGCTGTATGTCAATCGAGTCTTCGCCGGGAGATCCTCGGCATCATCGCCGGGGAGATCGATGACCAGAGGCTTGCATGACCGATGCTGTTGACGCGACCGATGCCGGTCGGCCGGGTGCGGGAGCCTGCGTGATCGAACAGCGATCATCGCGCTTGGGTAGGGCAGACATTCTCGTCGTGAACACCGGCGGGCGGCCGACCATGCCGCCCGAAAATATCTCGGCGGACGATTCACTGATATCTCGATCGACGCACCCCATATGAGCGTAAAGAGTGTCACTTGAGGACTTGCCTATGCTGATTTCGCGTTGGGGATGGTTTGCAGTTTTGTTTGCGGGGTTGTTCCTGGCATTTTCCATGGTCGCTGTGGATCACGCCGATGCGCGCCGTGGCGGCAGCTTCGGCAGTCGCGGCATGCGCACTTTCCAGCCGGTCCCGCCGACCAGAGTTGCGCCGCAACCGGCCGCACCGGTCGAGCGCTCGATGACGCCCAATGCGGCAACGAACAATGCGGCCCGTCAGCCGCAGGCATTCCAGCGCCCGGGCTTCTTCAACGGCCTCGGCGGATCGATGATGCGTGGGCTGCTTCTCGGCGGTTTGATCGGCGTTCTACTGGGCCATGGGTTCGGCGGCTTGGCCGGCATGTTGGGTCTTTTGCTTCAAGTACTGGTGATCGGCGGCGCAATCATGCTGGCGATCCGCTTTTTCCGCTCGCAGGCGGCGCAAAACCCGGCACCCGCTATGGCCGGTGCCTCGCGAGGCACCGGGACCTTTGGGCGAAGCGCTGCAGCCCGGCCTGACCCGAGCAACACCACAGCGTTCCCCATTCCAGGCATTGGGTCAGGATATGGCGGAACGAACCAAGACAATGCTTCCGATGAGATCACTCTCACCCAAACCGATCTGGAAACGTTCCAGCACCGGCTGACGGAAGTTCAGGAAGCATTCGGGCGCGAGGACCATGCTGCATTGCGCCGGTTGGTGACACCCGAGATGGTGTCCTATCTGTCCGAGGAACTTGCCGACAATGCCAAAAAGGGCGTCAGGAACGACGTATCGGACGTCAGCCTGCTGGAGGCCGATATTGCGGAAAGTTGGCGGGAGGGTGATCGCGACTACGCGACGGCTGCTTTGCGCTATGAGTCTCGCGACGTGACCCGCGACCGCATCAGCGGCAAGATCGTTCAGGGCCAAGCCGATCGGCCGACGGAGACAACCGAACTGTGGACCTTTACGCGGCAGAACGGCGGTGACTGGAAGCTTGCCGCAACACAGCAGCCTGGCTGATGTGCTTGCCTTCATTGAAATGTCTGCCCAGAGGTTGTTCAGGTTTCGCGCTACCACTCGAAGGCCAGCGCCCTTTTCGCGCCCTTGATCAATCCGTCACGGACTGATGCGGTAGCTCACCAGGGCGCGTCGGCGCTGACTCGGGCTGATCAGTCAATCGGTTCTTCAGCACATCGATGAGGCTGATTGTGATGGCGATCACCGCGGGGCCGAGGACAAGGCCGGATGCTCCGAACAAGACAATGCCGCCGACCGAGCCGATAAAGGCCACCACCGTGTGGAGGCGCAACCGATTCCGGACAAGCATCGGATAGAGCAGATTGTCGATGCTGCCGACAACGACGCCGCCGCAGACCGTCAATATCGCCGCGCTGGCCCAAGCCCCCTGCAGCGCGAGATAGACCGCTGCCGGCACCCAGATCACAAATGCCCCGAGCACAGGCACGATGGCAAGAAGTCCCATGACAAGGCCCCAAAAGACCGGGGTGGGCACGCCGAGCCACCAGAACATCAGGCCGGCCAATGTTCCCTGGACGGCGGCGACAAACACGGTTCCGAGCAGTGTTGCATGGGCGGTCTCAGCCACTCGTGGCCGGAACAGCTACGAAAACAGTTTGAAACGCGCCGGCATCACTGAAGGCGCCGTGTTTCGCGGCCTCGACCGCTGGGGCAATCTCGAAGCGCGCGCCCTGACGCCGCAGGCCGTCAATCTGATCCTGAAGCGGCGCATCGCCGAGGCCGGGCTCGATCCGCAAGCCTTCTCCGCCCACAGCCTGCGCTCCGGCTATCTCACCGAAACCGCACGCCGCAGCAGGCCTCGAAGTACTACAATGACGCGGAACGCACGCTCGGGCGGGTCTGAGTCGCAATTCGATCCGACCCTTGCGGCGTCAGTTCCAGGATAATTGGTTCCGAGGCAGCCGGCGTCCCGGATCGATCACCTTGACCTGGTGCGGGAGCACCTCGCCCCAACTCCATAGCACGAGGTTCTGATCGGATGTGTCGGCACCTGGCGCGAAGCTGGGCACGAGAATGCCGAACTTGCCTTCAGCAACGAGGCGGTCATGGATGCTCCATGAGGGCGGCCGTTTGCCATCGGCGAGAAAATCCATCCAGGCACAAGCCATATCTTCGAACCGGATCCCGGCGTCGGCCTGGCCTTGCGCCATCCTCAGATCGACAATGTCATCGCAATCGATCTCGTATGAGCAGAGCACGCAGGGATCAATGCGATGTGCAAAACCCTGATTGGCCTCCTTCACGGCCGTCATGATGTCGAGCGCCAGATAGAGCGTAGGCACACCTTTCGGGTTGAACCTGGCACCCCGAATAGCCGCTCCGTCGCCTGAGATAGGTTGGAAGGACCACCGCGGATCATGGGCGCGGTAGCAAATTCCGGCAAACCTCAAGCAAAGCCACCAACGGCGACATGATCCAGGTAGTCGCGAACCGCGCTGGCCTTGCCTTCCTTAACCAGAGCTTCCGCCGTCCGCCCGCCGAATGCCGGTATCGGCTGGGCCCGGTACCAGGCCATCGCCTGCTCCTTGCCTCCAGCCCAGTCGATCACCCTGCTGATGATCTCAAGCATTTCACGAAGGCGACCTTGCGTCTTTGCAGCACGGCTACGCTCAGCCCTATAGAGGGTTTCCCGCGCAAGACCCGCCGTTTCGGCAAGCTGACCTTTGGACATACCGAATCCATCCGCAACCTGGGCGACAGCGATCTTCCCAGCCCGATCCATATAGGACAGCACCAACGGTTCGTTCTGAACTGGAACTTTCGACGCTTGGATCATCCCTGTCCCCCTTGCCATATCCAGAAACACATTTCTTGTGCATAAGATATGGCATTAGCGACGGATTACAAGCCTCGGTTGGCTGACGAGGCGTCGTTGAGGCCTCACCAGACGCATTCACACGTTCGTGTTCTGGCACATTCCTTGTGTGTACAAAAGCCCCAAAAAACGGCCCAAAAACCGGCCAAATGCACGCGCAACGTCCAGTTCTCCCGATCGGCCGCCCATTGGCGATCCCCGCGTCTCGACCGAGGATCGGGCGACCGACGCCCAGGTCGACGAGGTCAAGGCGGCTGGCTGCCGCCTCGTCCACCAGGAGCACGGCTCCGGCGCCTCGCCGTCCCGGCCGGTGGTGGCGAAGCTGATGCGCGAGATAGCCGTATGTGGGACACACCGCTATGGCGATATAGCGCCCAGAATCTCCAGGGTCGTCGCCGGCGATAGCCTGCCAAGACGGTCACCCACGCTTGCCCTGGGCACCCGTAATGGAAACGATGGCGGGCGCTACCGTGACGAACAGGATATAATGCTCACCGGCAGCAAGCTGGTTGAGGAAAGCCCCACCGTCATGAAGCCAATGAACGAAGAGCACCTCGCGGTCCTACGCAGGCACATGGTCGAGATGATTGCAATCCATACCGACCTTGCAAGCGAAGAACTCGGCAAGGCGGCGCTCGATGAGCGGGTGATGGCAGCGATGCGGCGAGTGCCGCGGCATCTCTTCGTGCCAGCCTCGGTTGCACCTTATGCCTACCAGGACATGCCGCTGCCGATCGGCTTCGATAAAACCGTCTCGCAGCCATTCATCGTCGCTCTCATGACCGATCTCCTTGCTCCCCAACCGCACGAGGCGGTGCTCGAGATCGGCACTGGCCTGGGCTATCAAACCGCAATCCTCGCGGAACTCGCCGGGCAGGTTTGGAGCGTAGAAATCATCGAGGAATTCGTAAGCCGTGCGGAGGCTCTCCTGCAGGAGCTAGGCCTATCCAATGTCGGCATTCGTGTCGGAGACGGGTCTCGCGGCTGGCCCGAGCATGCCCCATTCGACAAGATCCTGGTCACGGCGGCGGCTGAGCAGACACCGCCGGCTTTTCTGAAGCAACTCAAGCCGGGGGGACGGCTGGTTCTGCCTTTGGGATCTAAAGAAGCACAGTTTCTGACTGTCATCGACAAGGATGCGGAAGGGCAGCTCGAGACCCGGAAACTTATCCCGGTTCGGTTCAGCTGGCTCGAAACCGCCTAGTGAGGTGCGACAACTGGCGCGACCGCGCTTTCGGACCGTCAATCAGATGCCAGCCTTCCGCGTTTCTTCGCCCTTGCAACCTCGGCCGTGGCTTCGGCGCCGATCTGGGGTTCGTAGCGCAGCCGGTTGACTTCACCGGACCTCAGGCTCGAGTCGGGCGGCAGGATTCGATCGGGCAGCGAGAGCGTTCCCGTGCCCGATAACCCGAAACGTTCAGGCTGACGGCGGGATCTTCGGTCGGGAAGTCCAGGTTCAGCAACCGGACCGACACCCACGGGAATGTTGAAATTTCGGTTTTCGAGCGCCTCGGCCTTACCGGTGATATGAATGCCGCCCTCCAGCGCGTTCTGCTTCTGCTCGGCCTCGAGCGAGGCCATGATCTGTTCACCTTGCGCGCCCTCGCCGCTCTTGACGCGAAATACCACGATGCTCTGAGCTGGGCGTCCCAGTTGTCTTTCGTGGCATAGGCCAGCATATCCACCTCTTCCTGCGTAGGGACGCCCTTGCGAACATCCATCTGCAAATGGGGCAGGTGCTTGCCTTGGATCGGCACTGTGCGCCGCCACCAATCTCGCGTAGAAGGGCCCTGGCCGAACCCGGCCCTGCGACGCGAGAACTCCATGCGAATAGTGTTGCCTGTCCTGTTGCTCGGCGCCGCCCTCGCCAGCCTGTCGCCCGCCCGGGCAGCGGCCGGCGATTGCGGCGATGCCGCCGCCCTGGTGCAGCAGGCCTATCCCAAGGCCCGAAAGAGCGCCGACGGCGCCTCGTTCACGCTTGAACCGCATACCAGCATCGTCTCAACGCTCCCGGAGAGCGATGCGCCATTCGGCCTGGTCTGCAAGATTTGGCCCGCCGATGTCGACCTGCTGTTGGTCGCAGTGCCGCTGATTGACAGGGCTAACGGCGACCACCTGCATGTCGGCGCTATCGAGCTTCTGGTCGTCGACAGGAATACGCTGCGTGTGCGCCAGCGCCTGCTCCAGCCCGGTCTGATGACCGATGACGCGATTGTCATCGAGAAGGTGGAATTCGACACCGGCCGCTATGCACTGGCCCCTGAGGTAACCGCCTTCGGCCTGAGCATCGAACTGGCACACCATTCGCTGACCGCTCCCTTCACTGAAACCGACCTGCGGCTCTACGCTCTCACCGGCGATACGTTACGCGTGGTGCTCGACGGCCTCGTGGTGGCCGGCTCTGGCGGCGATAGCGATGGTAGTTGCGCCGGATACTTTCATTCCAGCCAGGTCAGCCTGGCGATAAGCCCGGCGAGCCATCATGGCTATCACGATATCACCGCGATTGAGCGGTCGAATACCGATAATCCCTCCCCCGACCAGAATGGCGAATGCCAGTCCCATCCTGGCAAGCCTGTGAAGCGGACCTACCGGATGCGCTATGACGGCAGCCGCTATGCGGTTCCCGCGGCACTCAAGGTGATGGGGTTGTGACGCGGCCGCACACGTCCCTGCCTTGGTTCGTCAATGTGATCAATTCCAGTTGAAAGGGTATCGACCATTAATTCTCTCGTGGTAGGAGGCGCTCAAGGGGGCTCTTCCCAAAGGAGCTGATGATTTGTGGTGGTCAAGATTCAAAAGGGGTTTTGCCGGAACGTGGGACGACAGACTTGACGGGCTATTCTCCGCAAAGGTCGACTACGCCGGAAAATCCATTCTCGATGTTGGCTGCAATATGGGTGTTGTCGCCTATGAGATATCCAAGCTGAAACCCAGTTCGATCCATGGGATCGACATTGCCAAGCCGCATATCGAGACTGCAAAGATGTTGTTGAGTGGCTCCCCGGTGCATGCCAAGTTCGATCGCCTGAATCTTGGCAGCCGGCGCCTCGGCAATATCCTTCTACCCAAATACGACATCGTCCTGCTGCTGGCCGTCTATCAGCACATGCAGCGCAACATCGGCCCGGGCAAGGCGCGAAGGGTGCTTTCCAATATTGTGAGGCGCACCTCGAACGTTGTTGCCCGCGTTCCGCCTGGAACGGATGGCGAATTCATCGAAACGCTTTCTGACGAGGGGTTCCAGGTCAAGAGCACTCACACATCGCCTCTTGGTAGTCATGTGCTCGTGCTTGAGAAACCTGCCTTCGGAAATCCGCAGCCATGATGACACATTGCTTGTGGTAGTCTGCCTCTTCAACATCCATGTACCAGCAGCGGGCGCAGACCCGCTGCCTGCCTGCAACTCGGCTCGGGCAGCGCCGATTCGCCGGCAGAAAGCATTTTGCGGATGGACTTCGCGCCAATGCCGTTGACATTGAGGGCCGCGGCTGCGGTGTTCTCTGCCACTGCCTTAACAGACTGGATGCGCCCGTTGGCGCAGGTGACGAAGACGAATTTGTCCGCCACGGCGAGAGCACTGGCCGTCCCGCCTGCGGTCAGGCGCCGCGCGTTATCGAAATTCAGCCATGTGCGCTTTCAGCTCGTAGTCGCCCGTCCGGCGCTCTGGCTCAGGGCGCCGGGCGAGTGAACACGGCTCGGAATAGCTGCTCCGCACGCCGCAGTCCTTCATCTGTCAGAACCACTGACTTCGCCTTGTTTGCCGGATTCGCGATCAACCCCTTCTCGTGCAAGCGATCCAGAGCGTTCCAATCCAAACCCTTCAAGGCGCGCCTCTCTTCATGCAGCGTCAGCCAAAGCAGGCCCAGAACCGCTTCGTCGATCTTGTCGGTGTCGATCTCCATGCAAGCAGTCTAACACGCGAAAGCGCCGCTGCCACGATCCACACCGGATAGTTACTCCCTGCCACGAGCGTTCGGCTGAAAACAAGTGCCTCACTCAGGCGTCGCATCCGCGACGGCGTCATTGGGGGGCGACGAGCCGGGACGGGATTGGAGTTCATCATGATGCCTAAGCGGCCGGGGCAGCGTTGCCGCTGGCAATGAAATGCGAATTGGCGAAATCCTCGTCGTCGCTCTGGTTGCGCTTACCGCAGGCGAGCGGCGCGCTATCCAGCGTGCGCGTCATGCCGCCGGCAGCGCGCAGCACCGTCACCCGCCGCAGGGTCCCTTTCCATAGTGCGGCCGAAGCGCGGATACGTTTTGCGGGACGCTTTCTTTTCCGACCCGCTCTACGACCGCAGAAGTCTCAACCTTGCTAGAGGTGAATTTTTGACCCCTGAGCGGTTATCGCGGAGCGCATTCCGGGCCATAACCGACGTTGCGACATCCCTTCACTGATTCACTGTCCGTCAGGCGCCAGAATGCGAAATCCGCTGTGAGGGTCGGGGCTTCGCAACAACCGCTCAAGGTCGGTCCGACGTTGCAGGGCTGATGTGTTTTCATCGAGCCAAGACTGACTCTGGTACCGTGCCGGGAATGAGCTATAGTTCAGATAATAAGACGGCCGGGCGCCTGCACAATGGCTGGACTGGGAGAACAGATTGCGCGTCAGCAGCGCACCATGGGACCGCTCCTGGTGGCGGCAGTGGTCATCGGCCTTATCGGTCTGCCCGTCGCAGCCTGGCTCGACCTCCGAGACCTGTCGGAACGGATGCTGCGCAGGCAAGCCAGCGAAATCAGCCGCATCATCGACGAAATGCGCGGATTCTACGGCAGCGACGTCGTGGGACGCGTGCTGCAAGCTAACGGCGCTGTGACTGCGACGCACAACTACCGGGACGTGCCAGGCGCGATCCCTATTCCAGCAACCCTCTCGATCGAACTCGGCAAGCGCATCAGCGCTCACGACGGCTCGGTCAAATATCGGTTCGTCTCGGATCTGCCTTTCAAAGGTCGCGCGCCCCACCAGCTCGATGCGTTCGAGCGGAATGCAATCTTGGCTTTGCGCGCCAACCCGAAGGAGCCGATCATCGAGGTCTCGGGTTCACTGTTTGACCGGCAGGTCCGCGCCGCGGCCCCTGTTGTAATGGGACAAGTGTGCGTGACTTGCCATAACTCACACCCGGACAGCCCCAAGACGGACTGGAAGGTAGGGGATGTCCGAGGGATCCAGGAGATATCAATCAATCAGCCTATCGCTGCGAACGTGCTGACCTTCAAGTATCTGCTCCTATATTTCGGTTTCGCGGCGGCGGCGGGCCTGACGTTCATTCTCCTGCAGCGTCGGCAGTCCGCGTTGATTCAGGGCATCAACAAGGAGCTTTCGGAGGCAAACGACTTTCTGGCCGCGATTTCATTGAAGATCGCCAAATATCTTTCGCCTCAAATCTACAAAAGCATCTTCAGCGGCCAGAAGGACGTCACCATCGCGACCGAGCGCAAGAAGCTCACGATCTTTTTCTCCGACGTCAAGGATTTCACCGCGATCGTGGAACGGCTCCAGCCCGAGGACCTGACGCTTCTCCTCAACGAGTACTTCACCGAGATGTCGACGATCGCGCTCAAACACGGCGGCACCGTCGACAAGTTCATCGGCGACGCGCTTCTTGTGTTCTTCGGAGACCCCGAGACACAAGGCGTCGAGGAAGACGCGAGAGCCTGCTTGCGCATGGCTGTCGACATGCAGCGTCGGCTGGAGCAGTTGAACAGGGTGTGGCATGACCGCGGAGTTGAACGGCCCTTCCGAGCTCGCATGGGCATCAACACGGGCTATTGCAATGTTGGGAACTTCGGTTCCGATGATCGGATGGACTACACGATCATTGGAGCCGAGGCGAACTTGGCGGCCCGGCTGCAGTCGATTGCCGAGCCCGGCGGCATCTGCCTCAGCTATGAGACTTACGCGCTCGTGCGCGACCTTGTCCGGGCGCGTCCGTTAGCCCCGATTGCCATGAAGGGGATCAGCCGGGAGGTTGTCCCCTACGAAGTCGAGGGCCTCCTGGGTGAACTCGCCCAGCGCCCTCAGGTCATCAGCGAGCATGCGACTGGTCTCGACTTGTTCCTCGATGTTGAGGCAATCGACGACAACGGGGTGGAGCGGGCGAAGAAACGACTTTCGGAGGCGCTCCTGGCCTTAACCATCCGAAGCAAGCCCGCCGCATTTTAGGTTCTTGAACGTGATCCAATCTGGATCGTGGCCAGCCAAGTAAAGTCCGGTTCAACACCGTTCAGCCGCGCCGGGTCCCGGCCAGGAGTTTGCGCGCATCATCCTCGTTGGTCATCAGCGCCGTCAGCGCCGAGGCATCGATGAACATCAGTCATTCTCGTACAGGCTGTCGCGAAACGCCTTGTCGGCGGGCCTGCCGTGTTCAAGGCTTGCCCTGGGCTCGCAAATCACGGCAGAACCTGACGCCGATCTCCACCAGGGACGGTCTAGCCTGTTCGCGTTCAAGCTCATGCTTGAGCGCGGCATGGACGGCCTCGGTCAGACCGGTCCTCTTGAGCGCGGCGACCCGGCGGGCCAGCGCGTCGGTCTTGGGATTCTTGGTGTGGAACGCCATGACTCGCTCGTATAGCCGTTCAAGTGTATCGGGATATAGCACACCGTGTGAAGGTCCGGGGAGCGTCGACCGGAAGGGTCACCAACGGAATCGGCCACGCCAACCGACCGAGTTGGCGGCTGCGCCTCGCTTGCCGCAGGCTGGATGGGGACCGTAACCCTGTTGTTTACAGACCCCGAGCATATCTGATCGGTAAACGGCGTTTCCGGATACCTTTCGGGAGTGGCCGCGATCTGTGAGGTTGCCGATCCTGTATTGGGATTGGAGATCGGCTTGGACTTGACCGGTGCTCGACGAGCCGCTGGCTGAGATCGCCGGTCTGCTCGATATCACGGTCGATGCCATGACGGGGCGAATCTCCTGCTGCTCGGCTGACTCGACGTTATATCAGGGGGCGCTAATTATCGGCCCTCGGGTCAAAAACCTTAGAAGGCCGACATGCCGAAACCATCTTGGAACAACGCTCGGGGAAGCCGACTTCTATCTCTTTTTCGCAGCTATGCTGATCGTATCACAACGCGGCGGGTCACACGCAAACTTGATTCGAACGGAGATTGGCTGAGAGCCCTCACCCTGACACTCCTCCCGACGAGGAAGGCTCATCACTGCAATGCCTGCGATCGCGGTGTGGCGGCTTTTTACCGTTTCGGGCGATACACGCTTATTTGCCCGCTTTGTCATGCCCTGGATCGTGAGCGGTTTTTGATTTGTGCTCTAGACCGTAAGCTTCTCGCGCTTCCGGCGGGACCGCTTAGAATTCTCCAGATTGCGCCGAGCGAGAAGGGGCTTTCAAAGAGACTATCTCAGGCGGGCAACCTCATTAAAGGCGATATCGAGCCCGGACGGTACGGCCCCGATACCGTGCAGGTTGACCTAATGAACATGAACGGCACCAGCGATCTCGATATTGTCGTCTTGTGTCATGTCATGGAGCACGTACCTGACGATCGGCATGTTTTTCGGCAAGTTTGGTCATCCCTTAAGCCTCGAGGACAGGTCTGGATCCAAGTACCGCTTATCTATCGTCAAACGCTCGAAGCGACGCCATCCATGTCACGGAGCGAGCGCGACGAGCGCTTCGGCGGATCAGATCACGTGCGAGCCTACGGACCCGATATCAAGGAGCGTATCGAGGACGTGGGTTTTACGGTCGCTCGAATAAATTCAGACCGTATACCTGCCGCCGATCTCGAGCGTCTTGGGCTTCTCCCCGATACTCTCTTTATCGCCGAACGGCCCGAGCAACACAATTCGGATTGAGAGCGCGAAGTTCCCGACGCCATCCATGGTGGCGATCATCGCTACTGTGGGCAAGCGCATCGCGGATCGCGTCACGCTGCACATTCCGACAGCCAATTTCCCTATTCGATCGTCGATCCGAGAAGCTCTGATCGCGGCCAGCAGTTAATGTCACACCTGCGCTTTCAGACCGGTCTGGAACTGCGCTTACCGGAGGGATAGGTCGTGCATCCGAAGAACGCCGGTCAGGTCTGACGCGGTCCTTTGGTTTGCCCAACCAAGGTCTATGGGGATTGAGCAGCCTTGCCGCTGGCGATAAAATGCGGATTCGCGAAATCCTCGTCATCGCTCTGGTTGCGCTTGCCGTAAGCGAGCGGCTCGCCATCCAGCGTGCGCGTCATGCCGCCGGCAGCGCGTAGCACTGCGTCACCCGCGGCAGTGTCCCATTCCATGGTGCGGCCGAAGCGCGGATAGACGTCCGCCTCGGCGCCGGCGACAAGGCAGAATTTCAGCGACGAGCCGACCGAGACGATCTCGGCGGCGCCAAGCGCGCGGATATAGGCGTCGGTTTCCGGCGTGTTGTGGGAGCGGCTGGCAACGACGGTCAGCGGCACAATACCGGCCCTTGCCGAAATCGACTGGCGATCGACGATCTCGTAGTCGTCATTGATCTCGATCGTTTCCGCTTTGCCCGGCCGGCCGGAAAAGAAGCGGCCGGTGCAAGGCGCGAAGACGACGCCGATCTCAGGCACGCCATGGCGAACCAGCGCGATATTGACAGTGAAATCGGTGCGGCGGTTGACGAATTCCTTGGTGCCGTCGAGCGGATCGATCAGGAAAAAGGCGTCGCCGAGATCCGGTGCCATGATGCCGGCCGAAGCTTCTTCCTCGGCCACGCACGGAATCTCCGGAAATGCGGCGCGCAGCCCGGCAAGGATGATCTTTTCGCTCTCGCGATCCGCCTCCGTCACTGGCGAACTGTCCGACTTGCTGTCGACCGCACAGCCGGCACGAAAGACGCGCATCACCTCGCGCCCCGCCGCCAAGGCAAGGTGCTCGAAGACGGCGAGCATCGCTTCGTCGTCAGATACCGCCGCCGCTGTCATATTGGTCTTCGGCAATGTCCCGCTCGTTCAGCCAGTGTTCCAGGGCGTCCACCATCTCCTCGGCCGATCTGCCGAGTGTCTTGAGATGGATTTCGGGCTTTACCGGCACCTCATACGGTGAATCGACGCCGGTGAAATTCTTGATCTCGCCGTTCAACGCCCGCGCATAAAGGCCCTTCGGATCGCGCCTGGCGCATTCCTCGAAGGGGGTGTCGACAAACACCTCGACGAATTCGCCGTCGGCCATCAATTCGCGCGCCATGCGCCGCTCGGCGCTGAACGGCGAGATGAACGACACGATGACGATCAGCCCGGCGTCGGCCATCAGGCGTGCCACTTCGGCGACGCGGCGAATGTTTTCGACACGATCGGCGTCGGTGAAACCGAGATCGCGGTTGAGGCCGTGACGGACGTTGTCGCCATCCAGAATGTACGTATGGCGCCCACTGGCGAATAGCTTCTTTTCGAACAGATTTGCGATCGTCGACTTGCCCGAGCCCGAAAGCCCGGTGAACCAGAACACGGCCGGCCGCTGGTTCTTCATATCGGCGCGGGCGCGCTTGCCGACATCGAGCGACTGCCAGTGGATGTTTTCGGCGCGGCGCAGCGAATGCAAGATCATGCCGGCGCCGACCGTGGCGTTGGTGATGCGGTCGATCAGGATGAAGGCGCCGGTGGTGCGGTTTTCGGCAAACGGATCGAAGGCGATCGGCGATCGCGTCGAGATATTGCAGATGCCGACTTCGTTCATTTCAAGCGACTTGGCCGCCTCATGGGCAAAGTCGTTGACGTTGACGCGGTATTTCAGGTCGGTGACGGTGGCGCTGGTCTGGTCGGTCTCGGTGCGCAGGATGTAGGAGCGGCCGGGCAGCAGAGCGTGTTCGTCGAACCAGACGATGTTGGCGGCGAACTGGTCGGCGACCTGCGGCCGCGCTGCCGGCGACACCAGCATATTGCCGCGCGAGACTTCGACCTCGTCGTCGAGGACAAGGGTGATGGCCTGGCCGGCGATAGCCTGCTGAAGATCGCCGCCATGCGAGACGATGCGCCTGACACGGGAGGATTTGCCGGATTTGGCGACGACCACCTCGTCGCCCGGCGCAACCGACCCGGAGGCTATGGTGCCGGCGAAACCGCGGAAATCGAGATTGGGGCGGTTCACATATTGGACGGGAAACCGGAACGGCAGTTCGACCGCGGCCTCGTCCACCGAGACCGTTTCGAGATGTTCGATCAGCGTCGGGCCGGAATACCAGTCCGTCCTATCGGAACGGCCGGTAACATTGTCGCCATAACGGGCCGACATCGGAATTGGCACGATCGACTGGAAACCAAGATCGCGTGAGAATTGCCCGTAATCCGCGACGATCCGTTTAAAAACCGCCTCGTCGAAACCGACAAGATCGATCTTGTTTACAGCGAGCACAATGTGGCGGATGCCAAGCAGCGAGGCAATGATCGAATGCCGCCTGGTCTGACGCAGCACGCCCTGGCGGGCATCGATCAGCACGATGGCGAGATCCGCCGTCGATGCACCCGTCGCCATGTTACGTGTGTATTGTTCGTGGCCGGGCGTGTCGGCGACGATGAACTTGCGCTTTGGCGTGGCGAAGAAGCGATAGGCGACGTCGATGGTAATGCCTTGCTCGCGCTCGGCCTCGAGGCCGTCGACCAGCAGCGCGAAGTCGACGTCATCGCCGGTGGTGCCGTGCTTGCGCGAATCGCGCTCGAGCGTGGCCAGCTGGTCCTCGAAAATCTGCTTGGTGTCGGAAAGCAGGCGCCCGATCAGCGTCGACTTGCCGTCGTCGACCGAGCCGCAGGTCAGGAAGCGCAGCAGCGACTTTCGTTCCTGCGCCGCCAGATAGTCGCGGACGCCGTCCGTTGGGGCGAGGCTCTTGGCCATAATATGGCGCATGCTCAGAAATACCCCTCGCGCTTCTTCTTTTCCATCGATCCGGCTTCATCACGGTCGATCAGGCGACCTTGCCGCTCGGAGGTGCGCGCCGTGAGCATTTCTCCGACTATCGCCTCCAGAGTATCGGCTTCCGAGTCGATCGCGCCCGTCAGCGGATAGCAGCCGAGCGTGCGGAACCGCACCATCCGGTTCTCCACCGTCTCGCCGGGCCGCAATTGCATGCGCTCGTCGTCCCTCAGGATGAGCATGCCGTCGCGCTCGACGACGGGCCGCTCCTTGGCCAGATACAGTGGCACGATCGGGATGTCTTCCTGGAGAATGTACTGCCAGATGTCGAGCTCGGTCCAGTTCGACAACGGGAACACCCTGATCGATTCACCGGCAGCGATGCGGGTGTTGAAAATCTTCCACATCTCCGGCCGCTGGTTCTTCGGATCCCAGACATGCTGGGCGTTGCGGAACGAGAAGATGCGCTCCTTGGCGCGCGACTTCTCCTCGTCGCGACGGGCGCCGCCGAAGGCTGCGTCAAACCCGTATTTGTCGAGCGCCTGCCGCAGCGCCACCGTCTTCATCACATGCGTATGGGTGTTGGAGCCATGCTCGAACGGATTGATGTTGTCACGCACGCCGTCTTCATTGACATGCACCAGGAGGTCGAAACCGAGCTTTTGCTGCATCTGGTCGCGAAAGGCGATCATCTCGCGGAATTTCCAGGTCGTGTCGACATGGAGAAAGGGAAAGGGCGGCTTGGCCGGATAGAATGCCTTCATGGCAAGGTGCATGAGCACGGACGAATCCTTGCCGACCGAATAGAGCATCACCGGCTTGGCAAATGCCGCGGCCACCTCGCGAAAAATATGGATGGATTCGGCCTCAAGCCGCTGAAGGTGCGTAAGTGCGATGTTCATGGACTGCGAGCGTTCTTTCGTACCGATCCACGGAAGGGCCTGCATCGGAGGCGACCTTCAGCCGCCCGATTCAAACTGCACTTCCGGACAATCTATTCTCGTGCGGGCGTTCTAGCAGATCGTTCCGGTCCAGAACAATGCAAGACAGGCTTGCGGCCGAATGGTTCGGGAATGAATTTTCCATGCAGATGGGTAAACTGGGAAATTTCTGCTCAGCGACCGATTGCACGTGGTAGGGGCAGGAAAATGTTGCCTGAGCCTCGGAACCCGAGAGCCAGGAGCCGGCTCGCCTCACGGCGGTCCGCCATGTTCTGGCGACGCCAGCCGTGGCGACGAGGTCGCTAGGACGAAGTTCCGATGGGAACAAACAGCTTGTCACCGTTGTGATCGATCTCGATCATCTCGCTCTTGCGGCTCAAGCGTTCGGCAAATCCTTTGTGGAAGATGATGGCGTTCATATAGGCAAAGGTCATCGCCAGCGCCCCGGTTCGCAGCGGATAATCGACCAGCGAATGAATGAGAAGAAAAGACACCGACAGGAATGCCGCCTTCTGAAAGGGGTCACGGCGAACCCTGGCAAGTGCAGCAAAAAGCAGCACGAAATAGCCTACCATAAGCAGGATAGCAGGAATTCCCCCTTCGAAGGTAATTTCAAGGTATTCATTGTGAGCATGATTCACATACTCCCTGAAAATCATGCCTGCTCTTTCGTATATCTGATAGGCCTTCTGGAAATTCCCGAATCCAATACCTGTCGCCCAATTGTCTTTGATGCCCTCGATTGTGGTTCGCGCAAATTCTCCTCGCCCGAACGCCGGATCAAGCGCCTGTGCATCCAATTTGGTCCAGGCGCTTATCGTGTAGATCGAAAGTGCGATAAAGATCAGGAGAACGCCGAACCCACTCGCCCTCGAACGAGCTGAGAGAAAGACCACAGACAATACCGTGATCGCCAAACCGATCAGAACGCCGGCGCGAGAACCGGCGGCCAAAAGAAGCAGCAAAAGCCCGATCAAGCCGAAGGATCCGGACAAGAGATGTCCGCGGAACAGACCGTAATAGACGACGAAGGGAATAGATACAAAAAGCAACGCCGAAAAATGATTTACGTTGGCAAAAAGGCCGGCATTGATCGTAAAAGGCAACAGCCCGACAATAGCGACGTCGTCGGAGAGCGAATATTGAATCGCTCCCGCCAAACCATTGCAGATAACACCCATGAAGAAAAACGGAAGGAGCGCGCTGACCTGTTCCGCACGCAAACGCAATACGGCCAAAAAAAACGCTGCGGCGGCCAAAAGGTAAAGCAGACATTCGACCGTGCGGCCGAGCCCAACGCTGATGAAGCGAAAACGGCTTTCTCCAACCCAGGCATCTCCAAGCAACAGCTCCGGCCGCAACCCGTTGAATATGGCTGCCGGCAATGGGACGATTTGCAAAACGATCAACGCCACGGCGAAGATCAGCAGCCACAGAACAGAATGGGGGCTTCTCTGGCCAGGAGCTTGCGAAAAGACGGCCGCCGCCGAGGCAATTGCCGCGACTTCGATCAGCGTGTCGGTAAGGAGGCCGCTTGCCGTGCCGCCGCCGATCAGCAGCGATACGAACAAGACCGAGCCGAGGAAATATTTATCCCATTCCGACGAACGGTCATTCAAGATGGAAGTCTCTCGATGCTCAATTTGTGCATTACCAAGGTGCCGACATATCGAAATCGCCAGCTCTCGGCAATGGCGGCCGTCTGCAGTGTCAACAGTTGCATGGGGCAGTCAGTCGGCCCGACCGAAAAAACCTGACTCAGACTTTGTCGGTTGAATGTGCCCTCAGGAATGTTGAACCGTGCGATCTCACCGGCCGGCCCCAGACATCTGATCGACCAGAACAACTCCTTTGGAAGCTTCAGGTTGCGTGCAGAGGCGACCAGCGAAATCCTATAGGAGCCTGGGGGCAGCGCGACGTACTGCTGAAGGGCTGTGTTCTTGACCGGTGTGTTCAAAAACCGGACCGTCGCGCCACTCTCGCCTTCCACCGCATCCTGGGATTTCGCAAATGTAATTTCCAGGCCCGATTGATCGCGAGTCTGCCAATCGAACGGTTTGCCGCCGGCGACCGGCTCAAACGTGCCGTTGAAAATATATCCAACCAGCTTCCGCTCTTGATCGGACAGGCTGAAAAGAAATAGCCGATATGCCGGTCCATATTCCCTCTGGCGAAAATAGCCGTTGATGACGGCACTGAGTTCGCCCGAATTTGGTGGCGCGTTTGATCCGGTCAAGTCGAGCAGCAGCCGATTTGCGAAATCGAGCCCCTCGGAGGTTTTGCTAAGGGCGTAGATCAGACTGACCCTCCAGGGCGCCTCCGCCTTGATGGCCGTCAGCACGGCTTGGTATCCGTCGGGATCTGAGAGGATTTTCGGTAGGCCATCGGAGATCGCCGGAAATTGGTCTGGCCATCGCCGCAGCAATGTGTCGATCTCGCCGACAGCCCTTGACAGATCACCTGTCTCGGTCGAGTGGCCGATAGACCTCTGGAGCGCATGGATTTCCGTCTTGGACAATCCTAGGGCCTGATCGAAAAGCTTATAGGCTTCGTCTTTCTCGCCTTGCCGATATTTGATCTCACCGATCAGGCTGTAGAGACGTGCGTCGGCCAGATTGAAACGAAGCGCATCCTTGGCCCTGGCAAGCAAGGCCTCAAGGTCCGGAGCGTTATTCGTGTCGTTCAGATCGCTGGTGATTTCGCTTATCAGCGCATCGACGTTCAGCGGATCCAGCGCAAGAGAAACGGCTGGCGTTTCCGTCTCAAGTAACCGACTTAGCCCGATCGACGAAGCCGCCAATACTAGAACGGATGCGACGAACCAAACGCTTGAACGCCGGAGATTTTGCATAAGCGGGCTGGTTTGCTCCATGATCCACGTTGCCCTCAATCTTCGCTGTATTCGCGCCGTAGTTGTAATATTGGTAGTTCATGTACTTGTAGGCGTAGTTGTAGTCGAACTTGTTCACCGCAAATTTGGACATCGCGGCCCCAACCACATTGGCACCGGCGGCTCGCATGCGCTTCAACGCCGCTTTGGCCGACTTGCGCGTCACCTGATTTGTAGAGATGACCATCAATGTGCCCTCAGCGAGCCGGCTGAGAATAGGAGCATCCGAAAGGCCAACGATCGGCGGCGCGTCGATGATGACAAGATCGAAGCGCTTGCCGAGATTGGTTATGATAAGAGCCATCTTCGGTGACGAGAGCAGATCCGCTGGGTTTGGCGGGATCGTGCCAGAGGTCAGAACGGTGACGTTGGGATATTTCGTCGCCCTGAAAATGCTCGCCAGATCCTCCTTGCGAACGGTGTTTGTCAGCAGATTGCTTAGTCCGATCGTATTGTCGAGACCAAACAGGCGATGGAGGTTCGGTTTGCGGAGATCGCCGTCGACAATGAGAACCCTTGCGCCGAGCGCGGCAAAATCCTGGCCGAGTTTGAACGATGTGGTCGACTTGCCTTCCGAAGGCTCCGAACTCGTGACGACCAGCGATCGTGGCGCGCCTTCCGCACCGGAAAACTGCAGCGATGTTCGAAGCGAACGATAGGCCTCCGACAGGCCGGATTTCTGATCGGCAATAGCGGCCACGAGTTCCCGGTCATCGACGAGCGGCAAGATGCCGAGCATCGCCAAGCCGAGCTCCTTTTCAACCTGCTCGGGATTGGTGAAGGTGTTGTTCAGGAGTTCGATGACATAAATGACAGACGCGCTCAGAGCCAGGAAAAGCGCCAGCGCTATGGCGACGTTGATGCCTAGGCGCGGCGAATATGGGCGATTCGGCTGGGCGGCAAAATCTACGATTGCGGCGGTTTGCGTCTTGAGTTCGGAGCTGACACCAACCTCGTTCAGCTTGGCGATGAGGCTATCATATTGCGAACGATTTGAATCCACTTCGCGCTTGAGGATCGTGTATTTGATGTTCTTGTCGTTGAAGATAACCTGCTGCTTTTCCATCTCGACAAGTTTGGCCTTCAAATCGGCCTCCTTGTTCTGTGCCTCCTGGTATTTCAACCGCAGCGAATCCGTTATAGCAAGCACGCCGTTGTTATAGAGCCGCTGCAACTCTTTGATCTGCGACTGGAGCTGCTGCATTTCCGGAAAACCAGGCTTTAAAATACCCAGTTTCTGCTGGTACTGGCTGGTCAAATCAGCCAGCTTTTCACTGAGCTTCTGCAGACCTTCGCTTTCCAGGACGGGGGCCAAGCTCGAACCGCGGCCTTTATCTATCTGGTCTACCACCCGCCCTGCATCGAGACGATCCTGAATCGCTGTCGCAAGGGCGGTGTTCAGCGCCTCGATATTCGACCCTATCAGAGACTTGTCGTCACCGGTTGTCGTGATGCCGGCATCCTTCGCATACGCAACCAGTTCTTCTTCCGATTTCTGAAGCTTCTGCTTCACCTGCAGGACCTGTTCCTGGATGAACTGTCGTGCGAGATCGGATGTTTCGCTTGTCTGGTCGAGGCGCTGGTCAATAAAGCTTTGCGCGACCTGGTTGGCTACATCGGTTGCATATTTCGGTTTCTGATCGACAAACGTGATCGACAGCAGGCTCGTGTTGGGAACAACGTTGACGGTGAGATCACTTAGAATGCGCCCGATCGCAATCGCCTCGCGTTGCTCCGGCGTTTTCTCCTCAATGGAGGCCGATTTGGAAATTCCAAACGCGCGATAGAAGATGTTTCCGAGGGAAAAATCCGGCGTGGGGAACAGGAAATCCGGTTTTTCACTAAGTCCTAACTGGAAGACAACGCGCTGGGCCAATGCACGGCTTTTGAGCTTTTCACGAGCCGTCAGGAAGGCCCGGACGTCCGCGTTTTCAGAAACCACCTCGATGTCCTGGAAGACCTTGGCCGAAGGAACAAGCACCTCCAATTGCGTGGTCGCCTGATATTTTGGCGTCTGCATCATGGTAACGATGACGCCGGCGACAAGTCCAGCCGCCGCCATCATGACGATCAGCCAGCGGTACTGGACAGCGTAAAAGAGCAGCTTTAACGGGCTGAAACCCTCATCCTGCTCCGAGTGGTCGCGACCATAGGGGTTATAGTTTTGCGCACCGTCATAATAGAGGTCCGGGGACAACGCTTGGCTATGTCCTGGGCCTGCAATTTGATGCTGTCTGTTACGATCGAGCATTGTGCGAGGTAATCCTAGGTTTCGTCTGTATTCCGAAATACGACCGCGATTTATAGTCCTGGGATCACGGCAATTCGGGCAGCACTTGAGGCAACACCGAGGGCGTCCTTGAGATTGTTCATCGCGATTTTCGACTTCGAGGCGAAGACGACAATCTTGTCGCCACCATAGATCCGTGGATTGCCGCTCTTGCCACCACGAATCTCCTCGACGTTGTAATTGGCGACCAATGTGGTTGGGCCGATAGTGCGATAGACAAAGACTTTTTTTGCATCCCCAACGGTATTGAACCCTCCAGCAAGGGCGATCGCGTCGATGAGAGAAGAATTGCTCGACACAGGATAAATACCGGCCTTGCTGACTTCGCCATCGACGGTTACGCGCTGTCCGATCGACTCCCTGATGAAAATCGTCACATCAGGAGATTGCAGGTATTTGGCGCCGTAGCTCGTCTCGATCTCCTGCTCCAACTGGCGAACGGTTTTCCCTGCCGCGGTAATGGTGCCGATAAGCGGAAGCGAAATTTGGCCGCCAGAGTCGACTTGAACCGTTCTGTTCAAGTTATCGACCTGAAACACATTTACATCTAGCACATCGTTCGGAGACAGAGGCTGCTCGCTGCCGTTCTGTGTATTTTGCGGCGCAGGCAGTTCCTTCACTACCTTCAGCGCACCGCCGCCGGAAAGTGGCGTCGATGACGACGTCAGTTGCAGCGCATCCACCGCACTCGAGGAAGTAGCTGTCGTCGACGAGGTGCTCGTGCATGCCGACGTTGCAAGCGAAGCTAGCAAGACGAGTGCTGTGCCTATGTGGCTTTTTGCCAAATGAAAAATGCCCATCACGCTGTCCCGCCCTTGAATAGGCGGCCCAATCCTCCGAAACGGCCAGCGTTGCCGGCGCTTGGTTTTCTCGGACGTGCTTTTCCGACCGGCTCGATGGGCCGGTTCGCCAATATTTCGCCTGGACGTCTCAACACCATGTTGCGGGCCTCGTCTTCCCCACATCGCTTGGCAGCAGCAGCAACCGCCTGTGAAAGACCGGGACGCCGGCGTGTGGCGCTATGAGTGTCCGATGCGATGATATCCACCCTGCCCTCGTCAATCAGCTTTTCCGAATAATAAAGCGCCGTGCGTCCAAAAGCACCAACAATCGAGTCTGCGGTAAGCTGGATAAGACAACCCACTGCATTCAACCTCTCGATAACGTCGTAATTCGTTTTGATCCAGGTCAAACGCTCAGGATGAGTAAGAATCGGGATAAAGCCGGCATTTATCAGGCGTAGAGCAAGATCCTCCATTCGTGGAGGTAGAACATGATGCGGCGGTTCGAACAGAAAATAGCGCGACCTATTTAAGGTTGGCACGCTGCCCGCCGCCAACCGGTCGGGAAGATCCGGCGCTATGTGAACATCGGCGCCAACATAAAGAGCTAGTGGTATGGCCGCACGGCGCAGCGCCTGGTCCAACTCTTGCACTGCTCGGACGATGTTCGACGTTCCGTTTTCGTATACGCCGGGTGTCACGTGCGGCGTGCACGCCATGTGGGTCGTTCCGTCGGCCACCGCCAGTCGAGCCATTTCCAGCGATTCGGCAAGACTAGGCGAGCCGTCGTCGAGGCCGGGCAAGATATGGGAATGCAGATCGATCATGGGCGTTTGTGACTGCAACGAAGCAACGTAGCATTCCAAAAAAACATAAATGCGTCACCCGCAGGAGAGCGAATGACGCATTTGTCAAGTTCATACGATACGATGGATGCCAGATTCCGGCTACTGGCGGACAGAGTTGTCGTCATCATGCAGGCCGATGATCAGCGCCGCACCGGCGACAACAGCTGCGCCTCATGTTTCGAGCGCTACACACATGCCGCCCTCCACAGGATTCACTTTGATCGTCGCGTTTGCGGGACGTCGTATCCGAAACTTGCACCAACACGCAGCAACGAAAATTGAGATTCGACCATTTTGCCCAGATCGACCGGCACTTCGCCCTTCATCCCGGCATGTTCGCCAGCCTCAGACATCCGCATGTCGCCTTGGCTAACCGATCCTACTGATACCGCGGCCACGATACCAGCATACACGCCAGCGCCGCTCTGTCGCCAACAACAGACACAGCAGAAGCGCCACACGCCTCTGCTGCCGTTGCCCTATTTACCGGCCGACTTAGTCGCTAACGGCGTGGCCGTGATCTTTGTCCGCCGTTGCAGCCAGAACACCGGCCCCAAGAGCCATGCCGCCAAAAATGAAGAGCGGCGTGTTGTTGTTTGTGTTAGGATTGCCCGTCTGGGCGGTCTTCTCAGAACCTAGGACATTGAGGCAAATCTTGTTCTCGACCCGAGAGATATCAAGCGTCGAATTCGCCGGAACGCTCAGATTGCAGCCGCCGACCTGAACCGAAGCCGAGCCCTTGGCGCCAACCACGACACGACTGCCGAAATCCAGCGCGCCGCCCGCTTGCGCCGGGCCGTAGCCAGCCACCTGCGAGACCATTACGTCGCCATTGACGCGGCCGAGCGATCCAATCGGATTTACGCCGTTATAGGCGGTTGCACAGGTGCACGACCCGTCCTGCGCGAAAGACGACACCGGGGCGAAGCCGGTCAACACAACAACTCCGGCCAACGCACTTTTCAAAACTAGGTTCATCCGCATCAATCCTTCTGTCCCACGTTACCTGAGGCCCACCCAACCGCTACGGTACTCAAAAGCGCGTAACAGCTTTCTGCGCCAATTCCAACCCATTTCGCATATGCGAGATAATTTTTGGTTTCGGTGTGGTTGATAGAACACACCGTCAGAATATCGTAACGAGCCATCTTTACAGCCGGCTAATAGCGGGCTACCGGCGGACCGATTTGCCGCCACAGTCGCTCAGACACACTACACAAACCCTTGCAATCGACAATGTCGTGACATCGTCCGTCCAGCCTTCTTCCATTCGAGGCAAGAATTACGAGCCTGGCGCGCAAGACTTGTAAGTCGAGCCCGCCTGCGCGGGCTGCCCGCACAGAATGCCTGCCTCGACGAGCTTTGCAGCCAGATCCGTACCGTCGGAGGTGACGCACTGCACGACGACGGCGTCACGGAATTTCGGCGCGACATTGCCGTCGCACGGTGTCCCCAAGCCTACGGGTTTGCATGTCAATGCGAGTCCTTGATAGTCCCGGCGCATGGACTCGGTGACCATGACTCGCATTGACTGGGGCTTGGCAAATGCGACGCCGCACAGCACGATCTTGCGGCCGGCGACCCGCAGATCGTCGATTGATTGGACGTCAAGCTTGCCATCGAACGATGTGAGGACTTCCACCGGCTTCGGCGCCGGTGCGCGAATATTTGTTCCCTTGTTGATGACGATGAAAAGAAAGCCGCCAGCAAACGCCAACGCTATGAACGCAAGTACGGCCATCTTCCCGATCGACAATTCCTCACTCCCGATTCAACAATCAACGCGCGGCGGATTTGGTCTTTTCAAACAAGGCAAGCAGTGCCGCCGCATAACCCCGTCGGCGGAGCTGTTGCCGGCCTTGCAGCACGGCGATGCTGTCGCGGACAAAGCGTGGGCGCTGCCCGATTTCGAGCAGACGCTGCGCCAGAGCTTCCGCATCGTCAGGCGGGAAGAAGAGCGCGTCCGGAGCCTGCTCGCGATGCAGCCGGATGTCGGACAGCAACATGGGCGCGCCCAGCGATTTCGCCTCTTCAACGGTGGTCGACCATCCCTCGAAGTGGGAAGGGTTCAAAAGACAGTCTGTCGCACCGATCAGAGCAACGACATCCTCATAGGGGATCAATCCGAGGTGTCGAAAATGGCCTTCGAGCCGATGTGCTTGCGCAAGGCCCATCAGATGCTTGAACAAGGTCGGATCGCGTGGATCCGTGGTGCGCCCCGTCATAATTATTGGCGGCAAGGCGTCCAACGCTCCGAGCCGGGCTATATGCTGCAACGCCTCGACGACCACTTTGTGGTTCTTGTGGATCCAAAACTGGTTGGGCAGGAAAAAGAAGCGCTCGGGCAGATCGTGCGCCCGGCGCGCGGCTTCGGTGCGCGCCATGACGGTGCCTGGATCGAGATCGATGGCGAAGCGCACGACGGCGGTCTTGCCGCGCGAGGCCGGGTAGAATGTTTCGCAATCGGCGAGCGCATCCTCGCTAGAGAGCATTATGGTGCGGTTGCCGGACGTCTGCAGACGGAACCCTAGATCTCTGCGCCACCAGGCGCGACGCGGAAACAGATGCGGCAGGCGACGGTGCTGAAAATCCGGAATCCAGGAAATGACCGGTAGCGGAAATCGGTTGCCGAACCACTGAGCGACTTCAAACACAAGATCGATGCCGTGCGCGGCGACAAGATTCGCAAAAGCCCGATCGCTTCCGCTAGCGAGTGCGATCAGCCCTCGCTTGCCAAGCCCGGCGCCCGTGACCCGGTCGTCGACGATGGCAGGCGCGGCCAACATGTGATCAAAGGACGTGCCAACGCTCGCATGCTGCTCGGGCGTCAAAAACAGCTTCGCCTGAACCTTGCCGCCCAACTCCGAGGCGATGACGCTCAGCATATTACGCAGATAGGACTCGCCGCCGGACCACGTCCCGCGGCCAATGAGCGTGAAGCCGACGGTGGTCAAGGCGCGAAGCGTCGCAAATCGCCGACCGGCTCGCCGAGAACCTCGGCGCGATACCAATCGACATATCCCGCAATGCCCTTGCCGAGCGGCATCTGCAACCGAAGTCCCTCCGGGACGCCGGAGGGATCCGAGATCAGATTGACAGGGTCGCCCGGCCGGGATTCTCCCGAAAACGCGAGGCGATGCTTCCCGCCCCAGGCTTCCAAGACCATCCCGGCAATCGTGCTGACGGACGCGGCGGCGCCGGCACCGCCATTATGGACCGCGAAGCTTGCTGCATTGGCGGGCAAGACGCGATGGATCAATCGCACGACATCCGAGACATGGTGCCAATCCCGCATTTCCGCTCCGGTGCCACCAAGCACAATGTCGGTTTCGCCTGCCGCGAGCCTGCCGCAGAGGTCCCAGAGAAGTTGCTTGCGCAGCCCCTCGCCGTAGACAGAGAAAAGCCGTGCCACCGAGACCGGCTGCCCGTATGCCGCGCAGTATGACCGGCCGAGTTCCTCCACCATGCGCTTGTGATAGCCGTAAGGGGAATAGGGATCGAGCGGTGCATCGACACCGATCGGGCCGAAATGGCTACCGCCATAGACGGCGGCGGACGATGCCAGAACGACGGAGGTATCCGGTGCATGACGACGCAAGAAATCGAGGATGCAAGCCGTGGAACCGACGCTTTGTTCAAAGTCCTTCAGCGGCTCGGCAATCGACCGGCCTACCGTAGAGCCGCCTGCCAGATGATATACGGCTGCCGGCCGGCCATATGCGGCCAGAGCAGCGCCCATTGTTTCCGCGGTCACTCCGCCGGAAAAAAAAGCGCCGCCAGTTGCGATGGCGAACCCAGGCGCTTCGCTTCGGCCGAAGCCAAGGACAACGTGGCCTTGCTGGGCAAGAAATCGCGACAGGTGCAGGCCAATGAAGCCACCGGCTCCAGTCACCCAGACAGGCTTCACCTCGTTCAGCTGCGTCACCAAATCAGCCCTTCCCTTGCTTACGGCAAAGGAAAGAAACCAGGCGCCCGGGCCGGCGGTCAAGCAGTGCTGCTACCGCGGCGACGGCGCCGAAGGGCACAGGAGACAAGGTCAAGCGCGCGAGCCCCGACAGCGGCCCGAAGAGGGAGGCGAGTCGCTCGCGAATTTCGGATGCTGTCATCGGGTCATAATTCACAACCGATTGAAAAGAGCTCATTTCGCGATCGATCGTCAGTCCTGCCCCCTGCAGCGCAGCGCGGTAGTCTGCCAGCGTGAAGGCATTCTCCCCGCCGTAGAGATGATGCAACGGATGAGCGCGCAGAAACGGTTCCAGCTGTTTCGGTCCGGAAATCACATGATCGCGCAACGACAGGAACGTCGCGCCATCGCGAGAGAGCCGCGCAACTTCGCGGCAGAATGCCGGCAGGTCATGCGCATGATGAAGCACTTGCCTGGCAACGACCAGATCATATCCAGCGGCGCTCAATGGGATAGCCTCGCCGAACGCTTCGAGCACATCGATATTCGTGCCTGTCTTCTCGGCAAGTGTCCGGATTGCGGCAGCACCGACAAGCGCGCTGGGATCGGGCTCGACCGCGGTGACCGACCAACCCTCGCGCGCCAGCGCATAAGAGAGGATGCCGTTTCCGGCGCCGAGATCGAGAGCACGCCCGGCCTTGCGCGGGATCATGCCGCGGACCGCCTGAAACTCCGCACTTTCGTGGTAACGCTGCGCCGCGGCGACCGGATCATCGAAATAGGCGGCGCGGGCGAGATCCTTCATCGAAGGCTCGCTCATGCACCAGCGGACGGCATCTTCCCAAGTCATGGCCGCTTCAGGCATGAGAAAAACCCGTCCGCCGGTTCTCCTGGGCGGGATTTCCAGCAACAAATGCGCAGGCTGGATTCTTGGTCAAGACGATCTCGATCTCCCCGTCAGATTTGTCAGATGCGCCGACAATAGGCGTCGCCAAGGCAGCTTGACGAGCTCGACAGCGTCTTTGGTCATAGGCCTGCATGCTTCGCCCGTCCACACTCCAAAGCGATATTCCGGCCTGCTTGAGAAGCACGGCTCCCGCGTCTACCTTGAGCGGCGCTTGAATCACGCTTCCGTCAGGACGTTGTCCGGAGCGTCCAGCTACGCTACCGTTTCTCGACTCGTCAAGTTCAGGTTATGAGGAATTCAAACCATGCGAATTTCGGCCGCGCAAAATTTCGCCAGTTGCCGACGCCAGATACCAAACATCACGATTTTCAAGACGGCATTGTGCGTAATGTGCCTGCTAACCGGTTCGTTGTCCGCCACGGCGCAGCCGCACGCTTCGTTTAAGCTCTTTGCGGCACTGACATTGCTCGGCGGGCCCGATTTCCGCGCCTTCGGTTTCGAGCGCCTCACGATCGCAGACCCTCATGTTCTCGGGTTTGACGTTCCCAACGCCGGCCAAGTGCAGCAAGCCCTGAAGCTGCCGAGAGGCAACCAGTATCTCGTCGTCGACATCGAGACCTGGCCCGTGGAGGGCCCGGAACAAGCATCATCCATCGCGAAATATCAGAAGACGCTCGGCGCTTTCAGAAAGGCAGACCCGAGCGTGAAGCTCGGGCTTTATAGTGTGTTGCCGATCAGGGATCATTGGAGAGCAATCGGCCATGAAGGTCCCGCTGCGCTGGACGAATGGAAACAGCAAAACACCGAGATTGCGTCCTCCCTGGTCCCTTATGTCGACGTGCTGTTTCCATCGCTCTATACATTTTACGGCGACAAGGACGCATGGGTGGCCTATGCCCAATCCAACATTGATGAAGCACGAAGAATCTCACAAGGAAAGCCGGTGTACTGCTTTCTTTGGCCGCAGTTTCACAAGACGCTCGCCTTTCTGCCGGGCGATTTCTGGTATCTCCAGCTAGCCACTTGCAGGAAATTGGCGGACGGCATCGTAGTCTGGGGCTCGATGCGTGGCGGTCCACGCGATGGACCTGCAAAATGGGACGAAAAAGCGGAATGGTGGCAGGCCACTCTGAAATTCCTTCGAGAAGAAGGTAAGATACCTTAAATCAGACTTGTATGGCTACAAAGCTCGGTGAGCGCATTCGATCAGACAGAAAGCCTGATCTGACAGTTTGTTATACCAATTCGAGAAACCGCTCAAACTGGCGTTTCTTGCTGTATTCCTCACGAATGGCGTGATTGCCGGCCCAACCGATGCTGTCCCAGCTTGCGTCGTCCAGCCGACGTTCGATAGTTTTCAATGCGTCCTGCGGGTGCTCGTAGACCACCATGGTTTCCCCGTCGCGCATCGGTGCGGGATAGTTGCCGGAGTCGGACACCAGCAAAGCGCCAGCGCCCATCGTCTCGAAACAGCGCATGTTACCTCGGTCCGGACCCGCCATATCGATCGAGGCGTTGACTACGATCTTGGCTCTTCCGAGTTCGGCATACATGGCGCGACCGAATACCGGAGGCGCGCTGACACTGCGGATTGTGCGCGGGCGGCGCACCGCACGCAGAGGACCGAACCAGCCAAGCGGCGTTTCCGCGAGCGGCGTATAGCGCGACAGATCGAGGTGGAAGACGACGCGGCGGCGGCTGGATAGACTTGCGACCGCTTCCAAAATCTGCCTGCGGCGCTGGTGATGGCGACTGTAGCCGCCGAAAAAGAGGACATCAATATCCCTGTTCCGATTTGCGGCCACGGTATCGAGCTCCGGATCGTGAGCGGGAGAAAAGTGAGCGGTCCTGGCGCCCTGTTCTTCCCAAAGCTTTCGCATCGACGGGAAATTGCATACGACGAGATCATAACCGGAAAAATCAATCTTGCCTGGCGCAGCACGCCACGCAATCTTTCGCTTCACATGCCCTGGCAGCCGTCGCACGAAAGATGCGTCGTAACGAAATGGATCAAGATTGTAGAAGATGTCCGTCTTGTGGTGCTCGATCTGGGCAAGAAGGACATCGGCCAGCGATGCATCTTCGCCCAGCCCGTTTTCGAGCGCCCATGCCCGCTGCAAGGATTCGTCGTCTCCGTTCGTAAAAAAGGCTTCAGGGCTGCCGGCGTGCACCGGCGATAGGATATGCGCCGCCCCGTAGCGGTCGTTCAAAAACACCTTTTTCTGCGGCTCGAACCCACGAACTCCCGCCGCAAGTCCAGCGAGTCTGGCCCGGTAACTTGGCGAGATCCCGGAATTTTGAAAAATACGCATGGTTGGTTCCCGTTGGAGTTTGGTCTCGGAGTCCTGGAGCGCTGATAGCGATCCCTATTGGCCGATCAGGCGGCGACCCGCGGGCACAGCGCGAGTGCCTGCAACCAATCGCGCGAAGCTCGACCACATGGAGGACGAACCCAGCGCTAGTGCCGATCAAAATAGGACTTCAGTCCACTGTCGTCAGCTTACTCATCGCGACGGGACGCTCAACGCTAACAAGCCCGACTCCTAATAAGCCCCAATCTCCGGATTGCGGTTTTTGGCAAGAAATCCCTGGTATCCATACCAAAACGATATCGTCAGAGCGGAGGTGACCCAGAAAAGCGAATTTCCCCACAGGCTGCCGCTTGCCATGCCGGCGATCACTTCCCTGATAAATAGCACTGCAGCCAGCACGGCAGCTAGCGGGAATTTGCCGGATCGAATGATACCAACCGTCGATCTGAGCGCCAAAACTATGTGAGCCGCAAACGGCAATGATCCCAGCGCCCCCATCGCCATCAGCGATTCAAGATAAATGTTGTGGGGATAGAAATTGAACCGCATCTCGACCACATAACGCCCGAACACCGGGTTTTCTAGAAACTGCCTCCAGGCTCCAGCGTACAATTGGCTGCGTACCATTGTGGATTGATCGGCATCCACGTTGATCGTTTGAAGCCTCGCAATGACAACGTCGATGAGATCCACGCCGCTGGTTGCCAAAATTGCCATGGCGACAACCAATGCTCCCAACACGGCGAACACTCTTTTTGAGCCTTTAAGCAACAGTATGTAGACTAATAGAGCCCCCGCGCCAGCAATGTATGCACCGCGAGACCTGGAAAATACGACCGCCAACAATAGCATCGGACCAAGTATCACAGACTGGATAGTTAATTTCTTTGTCTTTCCCAACACAAGGAAAAAGTATATCAAAAATGCGAAACCCGTATGCCCCATTGCTATCGGGTTGATTTTGTCGAGGGACATCCTTTCGTCCTGACTCATGAACAGCATGTCCCTGTTTAGATACAGTCCAACTAGAAAAATAACGCAAAGAATATTCATAACGAAAATCAGATCTGAATTTCTTATCGCCCTGTCCATCGACGCGATAAGAAGTGTAGAGCCGACACCGGTTACCAGGAAGACGCTAAACACCATCATAGGGCCAGGCGAAATGTTTATCGAAGATAGATAAACATTCTCAACAAGCCTACACAGATACAGTACGAAAAATAACTTCATTGGAATAAGTGCGGCCGTTGACGACTTCAACTTTGCTGGAAGAAGTACATAGGAGCCGATAGTTATCAGAGCAATGGCCAACCTTACCAGGATCGACCCAGTACTGCCTTCTGGATCAAACTTGTTTACCAAACCAGCGAAAGCATACACGCCACCGATCGCGAGCGCGAAGGCTGCTGCTGGAGAAAACAAAATTCGCCGGTCAACGTAACCCCTCAAGTGCGCAAGTCGATGACCAATGCCTCCTCGAGTGAAACCGGCGGATGCGCCGTAGCGAAGGTTGGCTCTCTGAATCATGAGACTGGTCGGACCTCAGCAATCACACAGTGAAGTGTGCCACGCCGTGGACACCGCGGGCTATGTTCCCTTTGGAAAAAAAGGATAGAAATTTGATGCCGAAGAGATCGGCCCAAAGCCGCAATATCTGTTTTTCGCCAAGGCGATGGATATCGTCGAGAAACACGGCGTAATCTGGCGCGAGTTGCGCTTGGAGTGCCGGAAGTGCGGGGTAGCGCGCCAGTTCATATCCAGTCTTGTAGGCAGGCGGACCATCGACAAGCACACAATCGACCGACAGATCCTGCACAGCCGCTGCAACGGCCGCTTGATCATACCAGTCCAGGCCATTCTTGCTCAAGGTGCAAGGTCCTAATGGCGCGTGAACGACCGAGGCGAATTCGGACAGATTCAGTGCTGCGAGCCGATCTTCAACGAATGTTGCCCATTCCGCGTCGCTCTCGAAGCTGACGATCCGGCCACCAAGCCGTGACAGGATTTGGGCAATGTAGATCGTCGAAATACCACTTCCGAATTCAACGATCGTCTTCCGGGAATTTATTTCAATTTCGTTAAGCACGACCTGCAGGGCTGAAGGAAGCAGGGACGCGTCGGACCACGGCAAGTATGGTAGACCTAGCCGGGATAACTCTACCGCCGCTCGTGTGTCGTTGGAAAGGTGCGCAAAGCGGTTCCACTTTGTCGCGATCCTGTTAAGCACCGTCATGCGCTAATTACTCCGCTTCGCTTCGGTAACTGATATTGTGGCCAAGGACGCCCGCCGCACTGGCCGCAACTGAAGGCCAGATGACCTTGCACTGAGAATAGCCCAGTCAGGCATAGGCGGTTCGTCTTACATACTTCAAAAACTCTTTGGGGGCGCGCCACGGCATCAAGGCGGAACGCGACATCATTACGAAAATCGGCCTCGTTCGGCGTGGGATGGCCAAAGTGAGGTAGGAGGCCGTCGCATATGACGCGAGCGTGGCAAAAGCGGCACCAATACTCCCATAGTGAGGAATGAGAACGAAATTAAGTGCCACATTCGTAAGCGCACCGAGGCCTTCGGTTAAAAGGAAGAATGTGGCACCACCTCCGATGATCGTCCACCTCGTGAATGCGATTCGCATGAACAAGAAGGGCGCAGACAGAACATGAACCAGCAACACCGGAACCGATGGATCGTACTCAGCTCCAAAAAGAAGCCGGATAATTGGCCCACCAAGCAAGAACATCATTGCGATCATGCCAAGCCCCGCTAGCCACAAGACATCGAAAACGGTCTGAAGCCGCCTGCCAAACAAATCTTGATCGGTTTTCGCCGACTCGATCAGTTTGGGGAACACACTGGCAACCAACGCGGCCGGCACGAAATATGCCGCCTCGGAAAGGGTTGCTGCCACCGCATAGGTACCAACCTCTGCCGGGCTCGCCAGCCAGCGGAGCATGATCATGTCGACCTTTAGATAAATGATCGCAAAGATGGACCCAACGAAAAGCATCCAGCTTTCAGCGAGCAGCACCCTTGCTAATGCCGGAGAGAAGCGCCATGCCGACAAAAGCGGACCTTTCTGCTGCTTATAAAAGCGGAACGAGAGCATCGCCGCGATCAACACCTGGACCACATTTGCAGCGGCGAACACCATCACGCCAGCCCCGATCCATACCAGCCCGAGTTTTCCCAGGCCGACCACTAACGAGGATACGCTGGAGGAAATGGCACTGTACCGGGCCTGAACGCGCGAGTGAAACCAGAGTCCGAAGAACCCTGACAGCGACGCTAGCGGTATGAACGCTGCAGCCAAAAACAACATTGCACGCTCGGTCGAATTCACACCGATAGACAGCGCATAGACGACCAAACCCGCGGCTCCTAGCAAATGCCCGGCGAACTTCAGCACGAACACTGTGCCGAGTACGCGTGGCACATCGTCAGGGCGGTTGATGATTTCTCGAATGACCAGCCCGTCGAGCCCAAGTTGTCCGACAACCGCGAACAGGAGCGCCGTAGAGAACGTATACGATAGCAATCCAAACTCACTCGGGCCGAGGTGGCGAGCCACTACGGCCACCACTAAAAGCCCTATCAGATTCGCCACCAGCCTCTCAGAAATTAACCAGAGAGAGTTTGAAATATACCTCCAGTATACTTTAACAAGGACTAAAAACGTCCGGAATCCCATGAGAATCTTATCCACGACAAGGTTCGCTCATATTTCTCATTTCTGACAATCTCCTCGGCTTATGTTTTGACGAAGCCGATGTCGGGAGTCTCGGATGCTTTCGTTGCAGAAAGCGGCACTGCCCGTACCGCTGTTCTTTCAAGCGATGGGTTGATGCGCCTGTGTTGCATTCACGCGTCGGATTGGCCGAGCTGGTACACCTGCCGCTAATATATCCGATTCGATGTCAGTTCTATACGACGTGTCATGATCAAGCTCGTTGCGCAGGATGGTCACCATCGATAGACCCAAGTCGGCGAAGACTCCGACAAACGCAGTAGCAGCTTGAGCAAACGCGTCATCAGCGCCATGTAGCCGAATTGTGTGAGAAGATCAAAGCCTGGGCGCAGAGGGCTATGATCCCTCCAGATGCCGTGCGCTGCCCGAGATCGCGCGTCGAATGCTCACTGCTCAGCACCGGACCTTTTGATGTATCGGAACGACCGGACAGAGCTTTCGTCACAATAGCATTAGCATTCCACTGCGCCCTTGTCGGCTGGTCGCAGGGCCACGCGCGTAGCTATATGGCATCTGCCGCAATCTGCGGCGTCCGCCCTTTTTAGCGGCATCAAATGCTATGATCATGCTGGACCTTATCCCCAACCAGTGTCGGCCATCATCCACGCGCTGTTGAGGAAATAGCTCTTCATTCAATCGACCCGGCATGCGCCAAGGGCCGTATGACCCTGCAGGGCACGCCGCCGGCCAGGCAATCCGGCGGGATGTCGGAAGTGACGACGCTCCCCGCCGCGATGACGGAGCGCGCGCCAATCCTCACCCCTTTCAGGACGGTCACGTTGGCACAGAGCCAGACATCGTCCTCAATCACGATTGGCGCGGAAAGAGTGCCACGCCCTTGCCGCCGGTCCAGATAATCAACGGCATGAAAGTCGGTGTCGAAAATATTGCAGTTCACTCCGACCAGAACATTATTTCCAATCGCAATGCTCTCGACACAAAAGATCGACGCTCCTGAAATCCCGACATTATCTCCTATGGAGATTTTTCCGGACGACCCGACGACCAGTTGAGTTGGATGATTTATACCGGCTCGATTGAACCTGGACTTACTGACGATGGTTACGTGATCTCCAATCTCGAGGATGCCTGCCCCGCCCAGCCCAACTGGCCCGAGGACTGACAAGCGACGAGGCCGCTTTCTGCGCCTCACCGCAAACTGAAGCGTTGCGAGCGCGTTCCAGAAAAGGCGCTCGCTTCGATCAAGCAACTTGAAGGGGAACATCAACGCCTTGATTCTGACAGATCGCGATAAAGCTTTTGAATTGCCGCGACATTTTGATCTATGTGGAACCTGGTCATTGCGAACTGGCGTGCGCCCAGTCCCATATCGAGCCGGGTATCGCGCCGGCAGAGTTTTTCGATCGCTTCGAGAAGACTGCCGGAAGAGGACATTTCGAAGCTCAACCCGGTTTTGCCTTCTTCAATCACCTCAAGCAAATTCGGCAGGCGGGTGACCAAGCCCGGGCGTCCTGCCGACGCTCCTTCAAAAATGCACCGAGCACTGTGACTTGTCAGAAAGGGTGCAATTACGACGTCACTGGCCGTGAGAACGGGAACGATGTCATCTATGAATGGCATGGCGCTGCACCGGCGGCTTGCGTTTATCGCCTCCAATGCTGCTTTTCCGTAGGCTCCTTCGTTTTTTCCAAAGCCTGCAAATACAAATCTAGCGCAGTCGGGAAGGCGCGCCTCAAGTGAGTTGACCGCATGTACGAAAGGCAGAATGCCGTTCGACTCCGCAATTCGTGACAATGACAGAAATACGACATCGCCGTCCATCCATCCAAATTGCTGCCTCAATTCAGCAACGCCTCGATCGGGCGTACGGAAGAGACTGCTGTCGACACTATTGTAAACAACCGATGCCGGAACCGCGGTGGTGCCAATGCTATCCAGACCGGCTTTGTCGATAGCAACGAAATGATCAACATGCTTTTTATTCAAACTGCGAAGAATATTGCCCCACCGGTTGTGCAGGATCGGTTCACGAACGTGAGCAATGACCGGGATCGAGGGATCGGCGTGATGCGCGCCCTTGGCGGCGGCTACCATACACGTGGAATTCAGGTGAACAATGTCCGGCCGTATGTCACGGACTAGCTTCCTAGAACATCTAACGAGAAGCGGAAAGGACAGTATCGCGTGTATCTTCGATTTCACGTCCTTGCACGGCGCGACTGTCGATCCATGGAAAGGTCGAATGTCCCGTTCCTCAATTACCTCCGCGCCGGCACCTTCGAATAACTCGCGCACGCCGGAATTGCCGGGGCGAAGCGGCATTGCCACTATTGGAGAGAATTCCTTGCGATCCAGCGATTGTATCAACAATGCCAAACTCTTCGGCGCACCTCCCAGCGCGGTCGCATGATGAAAGTATAATACTTTCTTCACCATTTATGCGCAGCCACAATGCCCTGATCCGGCTTATAAATTAAGGCATCAGGCTTGGTCATGTCGCTCCCTCGAAGAATTCGGCGTCGGTATGCGTGACCCGTCCAAGGCACGCATTGTGGAGGAGATGAAATCATTGCGCCACGACTCTATCTTTTGCTCACGTTCTTTTGTTGCCGCCGTGCCCCGGTCTGCTTTGGCAATCTTGCTTAGCTCAGTTGCCGCCGCGTCACAGTCGCCAAAATCGATTGCATGGACCGGAGCGTCGAACTTCCGAGCTGCCGTCTCGATCAACGAGCCACGGCGCACAATCGCGGGAACGCCAAATTGCAGCGCCCGGCCAAAAACTCCCGACGCCTGATCGTATCTCGGATCGTAGCAGGCCCACACTGCGTCGGCGACACCATACAGGCTTTCCCACTCGGCATCGGTGAGCCGCCGGTCAATATGCATTCCTCCCATTGATTTGAACCGGGAAGCCAATGCCTGCTCCGATTTCGCCGTACCAGCACTTATAAAATACACCCGTTTGGCGATATCCGGATTGGCCTCGAGAATTTCCACCATGAAGGCAAAGCCTTTGTGCACCGAGGCAGAACCAAGCCAGCAGACGATCGGCCGACCGCCAGCCAGGCGGTGGACTTCAGTCGCCACTGGCGTATGGCCGGGCTGCCTCAAGACGTGACCGTCGTGCATGTCCCACCACTGCGGATCGTGAAGGCCGACATCGACAACGCTGCCATATTCCGGAGCCAGACTGAGAGGTATGATACTCGCGACCGTGACCTTTGGCACAAGCCTCAGAACAACAAAAATGCTTTTCTTAAGAAATCGCTTGAAGTTGAAGGGTCCGAAGCAGGACTGCGGCCCTAGAAACAATGCAACAGTCGCCCTTCCAAGAGCCGCCCGCCGGAGAGCTATCGAGGCAAAAGAAACCAGGTCGTCATCGAGGGTCGCAAAAAAGAGACGATCGGCCGCCAGCAGTCTTTTTTTAAGAGCCCGTGACATTGGCCCCATTACAGGAGACAGGCCCAAAACCGGTCCCAACAGGTCAGCATAAGACTGCCTGTGTCCCGAACCCGATTTCACATATATGATTCCCATGCTTTGGTGACGAGGCTCTGCTGCACTTCCGATATCTGCATTGGACGGCTTGCTGTCGTTCACGGCGTACCGTCCCGCATCACTGCGCCCGATGAAACGCCGCCCTATCGAGCACCGCCAGGTCTCTATCCCTTCGACTTGAGAGGTTGTTTGGACAAGAATTGTCCCAACTTCCGTGCCGGCTTTGCGATAAGCGCGTAGTCGACCGGACCTGATCCGAGCCACCGGCGTCGGGAACGCAGCGCTTCCAGATTATGCCCAAGGTGCGAACGGAAGCTCCTTGTGCTGGCTCCCCCGATCATCATGTCGACGAGGACCTGATCGATTGTCGCTATCCTGAATCCGTGGAGCTCGACGGCTCTCAGCATCCAGTCGTAGTCGGAGGAGACTTTGAGTGACAGGTCGAACGGCCCGATTTGTTCCGCGACGGCGCGCCGGACATAGAAGGTCGGGTGGGCAGGCATCCAGCCCGAACGGAACCCATCACGGGGTCTTGGCTCTGCCCGCCAGCGCCGGACCACCCGCTTGCTTTCATGGTTTTCAACGAAGTCGAGGTGGCCGTGGACAATATCGCTTTCAGCAAGCGCCTCGCTGATCTTGCCGAGCACGGAAGCGTCATGAAATACATCGTCCGCGTTAAGGGCTCCGATCGCCTCACCCGTGCAAAGTGCCAGCCCTTTGTTCAACGCGTCATACATGCCGCGGTCGGGCTCGCTGATGACCTGCAATCCTTGCCCAGCATAGGAGCGGACAATCGCGAGCGTTTCGTCGGTCGATGCACCGTCGACGACGATCAATTCCTTGCCCTGGTGATCTTGGGCAAAGAAACTGTCGAGCGTATGACGAATTGTTGCCGCCGAATTCCAGCAGACCGTTAGAACGGAAATCTTCATGTTCGCGGGGGCTCGTCGCGGCTACCGGGCCGCCTTGCGGTTGTGCTCTTCGTCAAGCCGGCGATGCTCGAATTCGCGCGCCACCACCTTGAGGTCGGATTGAACCATCTCGCGCACCATCTCATCTAGCGACGTCGTCGCCTTCCAGCCAAGGATCCGTTCGGCCTTCGAAGGGTCACCGAGCAGCAGGTCGACCTCGGTCGGCCGGAAATAGCGCGGATCGACCTCGACCAATATCCTGCCGGTTTTCGTGTCGACACCCTTTTCGTCAACCCCGGAACCGTTCCACTGAATGCGGACCCCAACTTCGGCGAAGGCGAGTTCGACAAATTTCCGAACGGAGTTCTTGATCCCTGTGGCCAGCACATAGTCGTCCGGGGTTTCCTGCTGAAGGATCCTCCACATGCCTTCGACATAGTCGCGCGCATGTCCCCAATCGCGCTCGGCAGACAGATTGCCAAGATAAAGCTTGTCCTGAAGGCCGAGGCTGATAGCCGCAGCGGCTCGCGTGATCTTGCGGGTCACGAACGTTTCGCCCCGCATTGGGCTCTCGTGGTTGAACAGAATTCCGTTGGAAGCGTGAATGCCATAGGCTTCGCGGTAGTTCACCGTGATCCAGTAGCCATAGATCTTTGCGGCCGCATAGGGCGAGCGGGGATAAAAAGGCGTCGTTTCCTTCTGTGGGACTTCCTGCACCTTGCCATAGAGCTCTGAAGTCGATGCCTGATAGAACCGCGTCTTTTTTGTCAGGCCAAGCAGCCGGATGGCTTCCAGAAGGCGCAACGTGCCTATCGCGTCGGCATTCGCCGTATATTCCGCGGTCTCGAAGCTCACCTGGACATGCGATTGCGCCGCGAGATTGTAGATCTCGTCCGGCTGCACTTCCTGGATTATGCGGATCAGGTTCGTCGCATCGGTCATGTCGCCATAGTGCAGTGAAAAATTGACGCCGGTTTCATGCGGGTCTTGGTAGAGATGATCGATACGGCCCGTATTGAAAGACGACGAACGCCGCTTGATGCCGTGGACTGCGTAGCCCTTGGCGAGCAGGAGGTCGGCGAGATAAGCACCATCCTGGCCGGTGATGCCTGTAATTAGCGCGGTTTTTCGGCTCATTTCATACCCTTCGGCAGCTTAAGAAACATTATCGCCAAGCATTATCCTGGCGCAGTGTTCGACAGATAAATTCGATGGAGGCAAAATTCAGCACGGTCTTTATCGAGATCCGAACCCACTTAGCAGAGTTTTCAACGTTCTCAACACGATGACGAAATCAAGCCACGGCGAGAAATTCTTGATGTAATAGAAGTCATAGTGCAGCTTCTCGGTCTCGTCGTCGTCCTCCGAGACGTATCCTTGATTCACTTGAGCCCACCCTGAAATTCCGGGACGGACGATATTTCGGTAGCGGTAGAATGGCAACGCCACCGAATAGTGGGATGACAAAACTGTCGCCTCAGGGCGAGGCCCGATCCAGCTCATTTCCGAACGAACGATATTTATCAGCTGCGGCAGTTCGTCAATTCTGCTTCTGCGAAGGAAGCGGCCGAGCCGGGTAACCCTGCTGTCACCCGGCTTGGTGACCGCGAGACTGCGAACGTTTGCCGCCTCAGGTTCACTGACGGTCATCGTCCGGAACTTGTAGACCGTAAATGACTTTCCGCCGAAGCCGAGGCGCTCCTGACGAAATATGGCGGGTCCGGGAGATTCCAGCCTGATCAACAGCGCGATCAACAAGAGGAAAGGCGTCAGCACGATCAGCGCCAACAGCGCACAGACCCAGTCGATCGCCTGTTTGATCTTGATATAGGCCTGGTTGGGATTAATTGAGCCCAGCGTGTTTTCGGATAAATGCTCGATTTCGACGCGGCCAGTCAGCGATTCGGTGATTTGCTTGACATGGTAGACCGGAACTCCCGCAAGTGCCCGGTCGGCTATGTAGCGCTCCCAATCGTCGGACAGATCGGCGCGCAGATCGGCAACGACGCCGTTGACACGTTCAATGATCATGTCAGGGGAAACAAGCCAATGCCAGTTCACCCCGCCTATCTCCTCTAGGCGACCAACGGCACCGCCTGGAACCACAGCAAGACTGTAAGGGTCAAGGCGCCGGCTTATGATGGTCAAGACAAAGTACCAGAGAATTGACAACGTCAAGCTGCTGGCCGCCTGGAAGCCGCTATATTCAATTCTGGCTAAGAAAATGACTAAATAAACAATCCCGTAAGAAAAAGCAAATGTCGGAAATATGTAGCCCGAGGCCGCGATGCCCGGGAAATTACCTATACGTCGAAAAGCAAAATAACCTATTGTATGCGCGATAAGGCCTGCCAAGATGGTAATCTGCAGGTTTGAATAATATAGAATTGATGGATCAAATAAAATCCTGACAAGAACAGGGAGCATGATTGCAAAAGCCAAACCGCCCAGGAGTTGAAACCTGACCCTGTGCACGAGGTGGCGCTGTCTTGGCCGATTCATCATCACTATATTCAAGTTCAAAATCTCTGTTGCGAGTTACTGAATTCTTAGTCTCTTCAAATGCTTTTTGCCTGCTTACCTTGTTCTCTGCAGGAACGTTTAACCCCGAAGATTCGAATTCCAGTAGGCTCTTGCTGGACGCTCACTAGACAGGATGCCGCTCTCGGCCAACGCTCGAATAGGCTATTCCTTCCTTCACGACGTCCTCGCCGCGATAGACGTTTCGCAGGTCGACCATCACCGGCGTCGCCATGACTGCACGAAGCCGCTTCAGATCCAGTGACCGAAACGCGTTCCACTCGGTGACGATGACGATCGCGTGCGCGCCGTCGGCCACCGCGTAGGCGCTTTCCCCGAATTCAATGCCCTCTATCATCTTGCGCGCCTGCTCCATGCCGACCGGATCATAGGCCTTGATCGAAGCGCCTGCATCCTGGAGTGCCTGAATGATGGCCAATGAGGGGGCATCGCGCATGTCGTCGGTGTTTGGCTTGAAGGTAAGGCCAAGGATACCGACAGTCTTGCCGCGCACAGAGCCGCCGCAGGCCTCAACCACCTTGCGCGCCATCGCCCGCTTGCGCTGGTCGTTTATCGAGACCGTCGTTTCAATAAGCCGCACGGGGCTTGCCGCGTCCTGCGCGGTCTTGACCAGCGCCAGCGTATCTTTCGGGAAACAGGAGCCACCGTAGCCCGGCCCAGCGTGAAGAAACTTTGCACCGATGCGGTTGTCCATGCCGATGCCGCGCGCGACGTCCTGCACATCGGCCCCCAACCGCTCGCAGAGATCGGCAATTTCGTTGATGAAGGTGATCTTCATGGCCAGAAATGCGTTGCCAGCATATTTGGTAAGCTCAGCCGTACGCCGGCTCGTATAGAATATCGGCGCGACATTCAACGAGAGTGGACGGTAGATCTCGCCCATGACGGCTTTGGCCCGTTCTGCATCGGTCCCGACAATAATGCGGTCGGGCCGCTTGAAATCCTCGATGGCCGATCCTTCGCGAAGAAATTCCGGATTGGAGACCACCGCAAAATCGGCGGCGGAATTTTGCTCGCGGATGATCCGTTCCACCTCATCGCCGGTACCGACAGGGACGGTCGATTTCGTCACCACGACCGTAAATCCTTTGAGCGCGCGGCCAACTTCGGCGGCCGCATCGTAAACGAAGGACAGATCGGCGTGCCCATCGCCACGCCGTGACGGCGTGCCGACGGCTATGAAGACGACATCCGATTGAGAAACGGCATCGGCCAGATTGTCGTCGAAACGCAAGCGACCTTGCGCGGTATTCGTGGTGACGAGGTCATCGAGCCCTGGCTCATAGATCGGTATCTTGCCAAGTTTGAGCATGGCAAGCTTTTCCGCATCCCGGTCGACGCAGCAGACCTGATGGCCAAAGTCGGCGAAGCAGGCGCCCGAGACGAGGCCTACATAGCCGGCACCAATCATTGTTATTCGCATAGCGCGTACTCTCATCAGCGCCGACGAGACGATCTCGTCAGACAGCGCCTAGTCCCACCGAAGAACGGCTACCGCACTCCCGGGTGAAAACCCGAGAGCCGATCCTACACAATTTGCATCGCCTCGCCGCACCTCGATGCTTACGACTATGCGATGGCGACGAGATCCCTGGTATCAAGGTCGACAGGTATCTCGCCATTCATGATCGCAACCAGAACCCGAGCCCTTCCGGCTGGATCGAGCCGGTCAAGGCGACCGATCATTTCCGCGAACGGGCCGGAAAGGATCCGAACCGAAGCACCGGCTGCGAGGCCGCCACTGAAGTCGAGCAGGCCGTGCCTGCCGGTCAACGCAATGAAGCGCTCTACCAGACCGGAGGGGACAGGCAAAGGCCGGTCCCCTTGCATGACGAGGGAGCGCACACCGAACGTTCCGTTGATCGAGCGCCAACGTTGCAGCGCGACGTCAAGGGCGATGAACATATAACCCGGGAAATACGCTGCGGACCGTGTTTCGAGCCGCCGGGCATGACGCACGGTTTTCTCGCAGCGAGGCACAAAGGGCTCGAATCCCTGGATCCGGAGATGCCGCTCTGCGACATGCTCCTTCCCGGGAAAGACGCTGGCCGCATACCAGCGCGTTGCCGGCGCGGCGGTCGGCTCAGGCGACAGGGCTGTTGCCTTGCTCGTTATTTTTTCCGCGCTACTCACGTGTCTTCCTTCGGCGGTCGGCGGCATGATCTCAGGTCAACGGTTACGACAGTGTGTGGATACCAGCAAGCAACCAAGCCACTAGAGTCAAGGCGGTTGGGTTAAGAATTTCCTACACATTGTCCAGAAATTTAGCTGTGCCTAAATAATCATCGAGCCGCTTTCTTTTTCAGCTGGCTGAGATGCTATGTCGAGCAATTTATTTCCATGCGTAGGTGCTTGGTTACGCTGGTCGTGACGAATCGCCCGTTGGTTCTGGTACTTAGTCCGTCGACTTGAAGCTAATGTGACGGATGGCGTCGCGCACAAGCCTGCCGCCAGCGACAAAGATCCTGCACGGCCACACCAACTACGGTGAAAAATCACTGTCGCGCAGAACAGGTTATCACCGCTCGACCGGCTTCACGAACGCTTCAACAGCGACCAGACAGCCGGCACCAAGCTCGCGGCCAGCGCAACCTTGATCAGATCACCGACGATAAAGGGCAACACCCCGAACTGCCAGGATTTTTCCGGGCCGATCAACAGCGCCAGCCAGGCAAAGCCCATTACCATCATGACGATCTCGGCCACCAGCATGGCATTGAAGAGCTTGATAGGATGGCGATCCCAGCCACGGTCGGCAGCCCAGCCGACGATCGCCGCCATGACGACGAAGCCGGCTAGATAACCGCCGGTCGAACCGAGCATGTAAGCGATACCGATGCCCTTTTCGGGCGTGCTCTGGAAGACCGGAAGGCCCAACGCGCCCTCGGCCATGTAGAGAAGCAGCGTTGCGACGCCAAGGCGCATGCCGAAGGAGGCAGCGATCAGGAAGACGGCGAGCGTCTGCATCGAGATGTCTACCGGTCCGAGCATGACCTTGGTCTTGGCAGACAAGATCAGCAGCAACGTTCCGGCGATCGCCAGCAAAAGCTGTCCTGCCAGCCGGGCCGCGCCCTTTTCAGGCAAAGCGAGAGAAATGAGCGGACGCATCGTCGTTGCAATTGCCATAGTCTTCCCCGTTCCGGATTGCCGCCGAACGCGGCCTTGCGTTTTCCTATATTGGCTTCCGTGCTATGCGGCAATCGGTTTTGCCCTCGCCCCAAAAAAGGTCGCGACGTTCGCATGGCGCTGAAATTCGATACACGCTTCGATCCGGCCTATGGCCACGGCGTAGCCGTTGCGCCTGGTATTCAACGCGTCACCGCCAAGAACTCCAGCCCGTTCACCTTTCACGGAACCAACAGCTATATCGTCGGGCGCGAGACGCTGGCAGTGATCGATCCCGGACCGGATGACGAGGCACATCTTCGAACACTGCTCGAAGCGATCGGGACCAGGCCGGTCAGCCATATCTTCATCAGCCACACGCATCGCGACCATTCGCCGCTGGCGGCGCGGCTAAAGCAGCATACGGGTGCGGTGGTTCTGGCGGAGGGCCGGCATCGCCCGGCGCGGCCGTTGCGCACCGGCGAGGTCAGTCCGCTCGATGCCAGCGCCGACACCGACTTTGTTCCTGATATCGCGCTGCCGGACGATATGGTGATCGACGGCGACGGCTGGGCGATCCGGACGGTGCTGACGCCCGGCCATACCGCCAATCACGCGGCCTTCGCGCTGGAGGGAACCGGCATCCTTTTCTCGGCCGATCACGTCATGGCGTGGGCAACCACGATCGTCGCACCGCCGGATGGCGCGATGGCCGAGTACATGACATCGCTCGATCGGCTGATCGAACGTGACGACCGGCTGCTGCTGCCCGGTCATGGTGGGCCGGTGACCGAGCCGCACAGCTTCATGCGCGAGTTGAAAGCGCATCGCAAAATGCGCGAACGCGCAATTCTGGAGCGGATCAACAGCGGCGACCGGACGATCAGGACCATGGTGAAGGCGATCTATCGCGATACCGACCCGCGCCTGCATGGCGCGGCCGGCCTGTCGGTGCTTGCCCATCTGGAAGACCTGGTGGCGCGCGGCCTGGTTCACACCGATGGCGCGCCGGCTATCGACGGCATCTATTCGCCGGCAACGTAGCACACTTCGGATATCATTCCGCCGGCGCCACGCCCACCTGGCCGGCGACTTCCTGGTCGAGTTCGGAAAGGAAATCGGTGATGCGCGCTGCATTGTCGCCAAGGTCGTAGCGGCCGTAACGCGAGGCCGAGCGCATATCGACGATGACCGCATCGCCGTCGTCGGTCACGCGGATGGCGACATCGGCGGGAAGACCAAGCAGCAAGCTCTTGGCCAGCGCATCGACCGTCACGTCGCTTTGCCCTGCTGCGTCTGGAAACGGCGCCGTGAGCTGCCAGCCGCGCCGATCGAGCACCGTTTTGACCGCCTCCAGAACGCGATCGAAAGGCAAGGTGTAGCTGCGTCCGGTAACAAGCGGATAAGCTTCGATTTGCAGGCGCTGCTCGCCGGGTGTCGGCGGCAAAAGCTCGTTCATATCCTTTGTCCGCGTAGAAATATCGAGCGCCGGCGGGTCGTCGAAATCCGTCGAGATGTCGCGCAGCGGCGGATAGGTCGCCGCCCAATAGGCCGCGACAGCGTAAGGGATGAGCACCAGAAACGCCAGCAAGGCGCCGGCGGTCAGGTCTTGGCCGCCACGATCACCGAAGTTCCACAATCGCGCGAAGGCAAACCCGGCAAACAAAAGCGCAAACGCGGCCAGCAAGGCGACAATGCCAAGCACCCATAGGAAAGCTTGGGTCTCGACGAGGTCATAGCGATGGCCGATGAGAGCGGTCAGCAGCAGGACTGCCGAAAACGCGCCGGCGCGCCGCGACCAACCGGCAGCCCTCGACGTTTGTCGCTCGGGAATTCCCGTCATTGGTTTCCGCGCTGCCCCAACCCGAACACAGGCATAGTGCCTTTCAGCGGCGGCTTGAAGACGCAAAGACGCCGCATCTCCGGTCAATCCGTCGGCAGGTGATAATCCCGGAACTGCTGGCGCAAGGTAATCTTCTGGATCTTGCCGGCAGCGGTGTGTGGGATTTCGCCGACAAAAGCGACGTCGTCCGGCATCCACCACTTCGCCACCTTGCCGTCCATGAAAGCGAGAATATCCGTCTTGGTCGGCTCCCTGCCCGGCTTGCGCACGACCACGAGCAAAGGCCGCTCGCCCCATTTCGAATGCGGAATGCCGATGGCGGCGGCCTCCGCCACATCGGGATGGCCGACCGCGAGGTTCTCGAGCTCGATGGTCGAGATCCATTCGCCGCCCGACTTGATCACGTCCTTGGCGCGGTCGGTGATCTGCATATAGCCTCCGGGGTCGATATGCGCGACGTCACCGGTATCGAACCAGCCGTCTTGATCGAACTGTTCGGATCCGATGCCGCCATAATAGGCGCGCGCGATGGCCGGCCCGCGGACCTTGAGCCGGCCGAAGGTCTTGCCGTCCCATGGCAGTTCGTTGCCGGCGTCGTCCGTCACCTTCATTTCGATGCCGAACGGTGTAAAGCCTTGTTTCTGCTGGACGCCGAGGCGGGCCTCGCCCTTCAGCCCGGCGTAATCCGGCTTTAGGGTGCACAGCGTGCCGAGCGGCGACATCTCGGTCATGCCCCAGGCGTGGACGACTTGGACATCGTAACTGTCCTGGAACTTCGTCGTGAGCGCGCGTGGACAGGACGAGCCGCCGATGACGACTTTCTGCAGATAGGGCAGTTTCTTGCCGGTCTCTTCCAGATACTGGAGGAGCATCATCCACACCGTCGGCACTGCGGCGCTGAAGGTCACCTGCTCGGTGTCGAGCAGCTCGTAGAGCGAAGCGCCATCCATTTTGCAACCGGGCATGACCAGCTTGGCGCCGACCATCGGCGCGCTCTGGGCAAGGCCCCAGGCATTGGCGTGAAACATCGGCACGACCGGCAATATGGTATCGCGCGACGACAGGCCCATGGCGTCGGGCATCGCGGCGATCATGGCGTGCAGCACGTTCGAACGATGGCTGTAGAGGACGCCTTTCGGATCGCCCGTCGTGCCCGAGGTGTAGCACATACCGGCGGCGGTGTTTTCGTCGAATGTCTTCCAGGCGAAGTTGCCGTCGGCTTCAGCAAGCCATTCTTCGTACGCAACCACATTGGGCAGCGCAGTCTCCGGCATATGCGCGTTGTCGGTCAGCACGATAACCTGCTTCAACGACTTGACCGCGCCGGCGATCTTTTCGAGCAGCGGCAGGAAGGTCAGGTCGACGAAGATCGCCTTGTCCTCGGCATTGTTCATGATCCAGGTGATCTGCTCGGGAAAGAGCCGCGGGTTGAGCGTGTGATAGATGGCGCCGACACCCATGATGCCGTACCAGGCCTCGATGTGGCGCGCGGTGTTCCAGGCCAGGGTCGCGATGCGGTCGCCAAGCCCGAAACCGTCACGCTCGAGCCGCTCGGCGACCTTCAGGGCACGATCATGGATTTCGGCATATGTGCTGCGCACGATCGGCCCCTCGATCGAACGCGACACGATTTCGCGGCTGCCGTGCTGCCGCTCGGCATTGTCGATCAGCTTGTGGCAAAGCAGCGGCCATTCCTGCATCAGCCCGAGCATCTTGTTCCTCCCGTTATTTTTTCGCCATTGTGGGACGAACCGGCGGATTGTCCAGCCAGGATCGGGCTGGAGCGGGGCATGGAGCCAATTGAGGCCGAATTCGCCACAATCCGGCCATGCTCGGCGTTAACGTTGATTAACGGCGGGGCGCGATTGGCGAATGAAAGAGGTTCGCATGGACGCGCAGCTCGACGACAAAGCCCTCGAAAATACGCTTGCCGAAAGCCTGGCCGATCTGGTGGCGGCCGACGTGGCGCCGGCCGATCTGGTTCCCGGCGCCAAAACCGTTTCCGAAGATGAATTCGTCGAGGTCGTTGGCGGCGCTCTCGAGGCGGTCGGCGGCACACTCTTGTTCAAGATGTGCGTCGAGAACGAGGGCGAAGCCCAGCACGTCGCCGCCGCATCGGTCGGCGATGCCGGCAATCGCCAATTCCTGCTGCTCACCTTGCCGACCAGCGGTGGTGCGCTGAAGGTCGAGACCACCTCGAAAAGCACCAATCCGGTGGCCGGGATTGCCGCCGCCTATGCCGGGCTGATGGACGCATTCCAGGCCGCCGCCTAATTCTAGGCGAGGTATCGGAGGAAAGCGCGAGACTTGCCCCCGTGGGGCGATGCCCGCCTGGTGGCAGGCAGCTATTGCGCAAGGCTCTTGCCAGACACATCTTGGGGTAGAGGCAAGGAGATCCGATATGGACCAGATCGCAAACCCGTCACCCGGCTTTCAGCGCAATCCGGGCAAGGTCATCACAGTCGAGCCTTACAAGGGCACCGTGACGGTGCGCGCCGGCGATGTCGTCATCGCTTCGTCCAACAAGGTCAAAGTGCTGACCGAATCGCCCTACCCCCCGGTTTGCTACGTTCCGTTCGGCGACATCGACTTCAAACAGCTTGGCAAGACCGAACACTCGACCCATTGCCCCTATAAGGGCGATGCCAGCTATTGGAGCGTGCTGCCCGCCGGCGATGCAGGCAAGGATGCGATGTGGGCCTATGAGCGGCCGTTCGACGAGATGGCCGATATCCGCGACCACGGCGCGTTCTATCCGAACAAGGTGACCATCGAGGCCACGCCCGACTGATCAGTCGGTGGTGCCTTCATCGCCGACGCCGTCGGCATCGTCGAGACGCACGAAGGTGAGGCCCTTGGCCTTCAGCGCCAGAAGTCCCTGCACCACGCCTTCGCCGGCCGCATGGGTCGGCTGGTTGATGTGAGCGATGATGACGTCGCCGTCGTTCGCCGCGGCAATGCGCCGGGCGGTCTCTTTTGCGCCGAGCAATGAGCCGCCATCGCCGTTGATTGAGAATCCGGCGATCTTGAAACCAAGCTTGCGTATCATCGCGATTGCCGACGGGCTGTATTCGGCGGTTGCGCCGCGAAACCATTTCGGCGCCGGTTCGCCGGTCACGGCAAGGGCGGCAGCACCCGATTCGACCTCCGCCAGCACGGCCTCCGGGCTGCCGGCACTGCGAATGCCGTAGATCTTTTGCGGCGTGTCGACAGCGGGGACATGGCGGCCGCCATGGTTTTCCAATTCAAACAGTTCGGGATGCGCCCGCATGATCTCGATGGCGGCGGCGTTGTGCTTCAGCCAGATGCCGGTGACGAAAATGGTGGCAGGAATCTTGTTTTCCACCAGCGCCGAGAGAATCCGTGTGTCGGTCCTTCCGCCGCACGCATCGAGCGTCAGCGCGACGCGGCCGCCGCCCGCCTCGGCCTTGATGTGCAGCGTCGGTGCGACGAGCAACTGGGCGTCGCCAGGAGAAACAGCCCACAGCGATATCGCAATGGCGCAAAAATACTTTTGGAACGGGCGCATCGATTATTTCCAGGTCGGCCGGATCAAAGTTGAAGCGGCGACCCCAAGACCGCCATCAAGGCGGAAATCGGGACGATGCCCCTGCAAAAGCGTCGGCAGCGGCAATTTGACCGCCGGCCTGACCTTTGGCAAGCGCGAGGTCACAATGCGTGCTCCACGTCCTTAACCTTACGTGAAAGGATCGCGAGCACCGCGTCGACCACCGCTTTGACCTCAAGTCGCCAGACGCAGCAAGCCTTGCTCGGATCGGGTCGGCGGCACAGGCCCCTGGCTATGCACTCGCAAGGCATGGAGGGCCGCGGCGTAACATTGGCCACGCCGACAGGCCCCCAGACGGCCGGGTCGGTCAGGCCGAACAGGCCGACAACCGGCGTTCCGGCGGCGGCGGCCATGTGCATCGGGCCACTCTCGTTTCCCAGAAACAGGCGTGCCTGGCCGAGGACCGCCAGCAGCGTTGCCAGCGACAGCGCCCCGACCACGTTGACGAGCGGCGAAGCGGCCTTGGCGACGATGCGCTCGGCAGATGCCCGTTCATCGGGGCCGCCGACAAGCAGGAAGTCCAACCCGGTCTGCCGCGAGATCTCGTCGATCGCCAGCGCAAAACGTTCCGGCTGCCATTGCCGCCCCCGGAAGCTCGCTCCTGCATGAACGGCTATGAAGGCGTTACGCCGGAGTTGATGCCGGTCGAGAAGCGCCAATGCCCTGGCGGTCTCCAGCGGCAGCGGCTCAATCGTTGGGACCGGCGCACGCAACTCCACGCCAAGCGCCTCAAGCGGCGAAAGATAGCGGTAGAGATAATGCTGGCCACCAAAGCCAAACGGCTTGGCTAGGACGTTGGCGGGCTGGCGTTCCAGCCAGCGCAACGGTTTTTCGGGAGGATCATATCCGACGCGGGTCTTGGCGTTGACGAGCCTGACGATGATGCGTGAGGTTTTGGAATCGGCCAGGTCGATGGTCAGGTCAAACCGGAACCGGCGCAGAGCGCGCACCATCGCGTAAAGCTCGCGACCACGCTGCACAGGGGTGCCACGCATCCGTACGCGCCGGAACGCCACCACGTCCGAGGTGATGCCATGAGCCAACAGGAAACTGGCAAAGTTCGCCTCGCAAAGGAACACTATCCTGGCCTTTGGATATTGGAGGCACAGGTTTCTGGCGAGCGCGGAAGCGAGGACAAGATCGCCGATGAATTTCGTCTGGAGGATGAGAATCGAGCGGACGTGCGTGGGCGGGTTCTGCAACATCTGTTTCTGGCACCGGGGCGGGTTCGGGGGCCGGAAACTGGGCAGAAACGATGTCGGGATTTGGAGCCGACAGACGCACGTTCGCGTGAATTCGGTTACAAATCGGTAAGGTCAGATGCCGGTGGACTCCAACTCCTATCCGCGGCCGTTCTTTGCAGCCTGCACCGCCGCTTGCGCGGCGGCCAGCCTGGCGATCGGCACCCGGTATGGCGAGCACGAGACGTAGTCGAGGCCGACCTTTTCGCAGAAATGGATCGAGGCCGGGTCGCCGCCGTGCTCGCCGCAAATACCGAGCTTGATGTCGGGCCGCGTCGCCCTGCCCTTTTCGGCCGCCATCCGCACCAGCTCGCCGACACCCTCTATGTCGAGCGACACGAAGGGATCCTGCTCGATGATGCCTTTTTTCCGGTAGGTCTCGAGGAACGAGGCGGCATCGTCGCGCGAGATGCCGAAGGTGGTCTGGGTCAGATCGTTGGTGCCGAAAGAGAAGAATTCGGCCGCCTCGGCAATGACATGAGCGCGGATCGCGGCGCGCGGCAGTTCGATCATCGTGCCTGTCAGATAGTCGATCCTGACACCGGTCTCCTCCATCACGCTTTTGGCGACCGCATCGATACGTGCCTTGACGAAGTCGAGCTCCTTCACCAGCCCGACCAGCGGCACCATGATTTCGGGGACCACCAGCGCGCCGGCCTTCCTGCCGGCCTCCACGGCCGCCTCGAAGATGGCTCGTGCCTGCATCTCGGCGATTTCGGGATATGAGACGGCAAGCCGGCAGCCGCGATGGCCGAGCATCGGATTAAACTCATGCAACGCTTCGGTGCGCCGCCGGAGCTTGTCCGGCGACACATTCATGGCGGCGGCGACCTCGGCCACCTCCTCCTCGGTCTTGGGCAGGAATTCGTGCAGCGGCGGATCGAGCAGGCGGATCGTCACCGGCAGCCCGGCCATGATCTCGAACAGTTCGAGGAAATCCGAGCGCTGCATCGGCAACAGCTTGGCCAGCGCCGTTCGCCGATCCTTTTCCGTATCGGCCAGGATCATCTCGCGCATGGCAACGATGCGGTCGCCGTCGAAGAACATGTGTTCGGTGCGGCAAAGACCGATGCCTTCGGCGCCGAAGGAGCGCGCCATGCGCGCATCGAGCGGCGTCTCGGCATTGGTGCGCACCTTCATGCGGCGCGCGCCGTCGGCCCATTCCATGATGGCGGCGAAATCGCCCGAGAGTTCCGGCTGCAGCATCGGTACCGCGCCTTTCAGCACCTGGCCGTTGCCGCCGTCGATGGTGATGATATCGCCCTTGCGGAACGTCGATCCCATCGCCATCAGCGTGCCGGCCTTGTAGTCGACGCGCAGCGAGCCGGCGCCCGAAACGCAAGGCTTGCCCATGCCACGCGCCACAACAGCGGCGTGGCTGGTCATGCCGCCGCGCGTCGTCAGGATGCCTTCGGCCGCATGCATGCCATGGATGTCTTCGGGGCTGGTCTCGATGCGCACCAGGATCGCCTTGCGGCCTTGTGTCTTGGCCTCCTCGGCGTCGTTCGAGGAAAACACGATTTCGCCGGTGGCAGCACCTGGCGATGCCGGCAGGCCGACGCCGATGATATCGAGCGCCGCTTTTGGATCGATTGTCGGATGCAGCAACTGGTCGAGCGAGGCCGGATCAATGCGGGCGACGGCCTCTTCCTTCGAAATCAGCCCGTCCCTGGCCATGTCGACGGCAATCTTCAGTGCCGCCTTGGCGGTGCGTTTGCCTGACCTGGTCTGCAGCATCCACAATTTGCCGCGCTCGATGGTGAATTCGAGATCCTGCATGTCGCGGTAATGCTTTTCCAGGCGGTCGGAGATGCTGACGAAAGCCTGGAAGGCGTCAGGCATCAGCTTCTGCAGCGACGGCTTGTCGGAGCCGGCGGCAATGCGCGCCGCCTCGGTGATGTTCTGCGGCGTACGGATGCCGGCAACGACATCCTCGCCCTGGGCGTTGACCAGGAACTCGCCATAAAGCTGCTTTTCGCCGGTCGACGGATTGCGGGTGAAGGCAACGCCGGTGGCCGAGGTGTCGCCCATATTGCCGAAGACCATGGCCTGGACATTGACCGCCGTGCCCCAGCTTTCGGGAATGTCGTGCAGGCGCCGATAGGTGATCGCGCGGTTGTTCATCCAGCTGGAAAACACCGCACCGATGGCGCCCCAGAGCTGCTCGTTCGGATCCTGCGGAAACGGCTTGCCGAGCTCCTCCTCGACCTTGGCCTTGTAGAGCGCGATTACGCCTTGCCATTCGATGGCTGTCAGCTCGGTGTCGAGCTCATGGCCGAGCCCACCCTTCTGGTCTTCGAGGATCTCCTCGAAGGCCTCATGGTCGAGGCCCATGACGACGTCGGAATACATCTGGATGAAACGGCGATAGCTGTCATAGGCAAAGCGCGGATCGCCTGAATCGGCGGCCAAGGCTTCGACCGTCTCGTCGTTGAGGCCGAGATTGAGCACGGTGTCCATCATGCCGGGCATGGAAGCGCGGGCACCGGAGCGCACGGACACCAAAAGCAGTTTCGACGGATCGCCGAAACGGCGCCCGGTCAGCCGACCGATGTGATCGAGGGCGACCGCCACATCCGCCTCCAGCGAGGCCGGATAGGCGTGGCCGTTGGCGTAATAAGCGTTGCAGACCTCGGTGGTGATGGTGAAGCCTGGCGGCACCGGAAGGCCCAGGCTACACATTTCGGCAAGGTTGGCGCCCTTGCCGCCGAGCAGATTGCGGTCGCCGGCACGGCCTTCCGCGGCGCCGTCGCCAAAGGTGTACACCCATTTGGTCATGCTTGCTCCCCGGTTGCAGGAGATTGGAAATATTGGCAAATCGAGCGATATGATGCTGCAGTGCGAAAGGCAAGGCATCGACCAAGCCGGCTGGCCTCTACAATCGATTAAGGAAAAGCGGCGCCGAAAAGACTTGCTTTTTGGAAAGCTTTGTTGTAGAACATAACGAGAACAAAAGGTAGAGGGATGAGAATGACCGGAAAGCTCGATTATCTGGAAATGCCGGCGACGGGCGGAACGCTGGACAGCGTGAAGGCTTTCTACAGCGCGGCCTTCTCATGGTCGTTCACCGATTACGGGCCGACCTATTCAGCTTTTGCCGAAGGGCTGGACGGCGGTTTTAGGCGGATGGCCAAGATGCGCCGGCCAACCCGCTGCCCGTGCTCTATTCCGAAAGGCTGGAGGAAACATTGAGCGCCGTCGAAAATGCCGGCGGCACCATCGTCAAGCCGATCTTTTCATTCCCCGGCGGCAGGCGGTTCCATTTCGTCGATCCGGCCGGCAATGAAATGGCGGTGTGGGGTGAATAGGTCCGTTCAAAGTGACGATTGCAAAACTGGTGGATCGGTCGCGCATAGTCGGCATTGAGCTTTCTCCCGGCTCGTCCTATAAGGCCGCGCGCACAGCGGGCACGCTCCGGCTGTTGGGGCGTCGCCAAGTGGTAAGGCATCGGTTTTTGGTACCGACATTCCCAGGTTCGAATCCTGGCGCCCCAGCCAGTTCTCCAATTCTGACGATCCCCCGAGTCGTAATCTCAGTTGCAGACACCTTGGTCGCGGACTGGTATCTGCGGTATCTGTCCACAACAAATTGGTGTCTTCGGCAGAGAGCGCGATCCGGCTGGCATCTTAGTTTAATGTCGGCTCAATTGGCCGGCAGTCAAATGCATCTTGTGGAGAAAAGCAATTTTTTCTGCCACGGCTTGGGCGTTCTACCTTATAGTTTGAGACTTTTATAATCCAAAACATCGGATTTTTTGTCGCTGTTCTTCAGGTAAGTCAGCACTTCCAACGCTCTCTAGTAGTAACCAGCGCAATCATCAAACAAATTTTAATAAAATTCAATTTCTTTTTTAACGACAGCGATCATTTATCTTGTGCTGTCAGCAACATGTAGAGTGTCGTTGAAATATCAATAAGCATCTCTCGGAAAACAACGTGGGCATCTCTGAAGAGCAATTTGCTTTTACCGCACAATGTCGACTATCCGTAAGTATATTTTTCGCCGCAACGTGAGAATCCTGCCGCCGATCAATCATTCTATCAGGGCGTGCAGGTATGTGATTTGGCGCTAATATACACCTTCTAGTAGGCAGGCATCCGCGGGGCGCTATCGAATCAAAATGAGGGATTATGGATGGCGACTCTCCATTACACGTCGGGCGGATCCGGCACGGACATTGCAAAAGCCGGATTCAATCTGGCTAGCGTGCAATATGTTGACCAGGTCAACGAGCTGCCAGAGGGCATGAAAGGCTTGGTCTACCTCGACGAGGCCAACGGAGTAACCCAATCCTTTATCGACAAGGTTACTCCTTTCCTCGGCAATCCGAACGTATTTGGATTCTTCCTGGTTGACGAGCCGGATCCCACCGGCCAATGGGGCACCTACGCCTCTGCCGCAAATCTGAAGGCAGAATCCGACTGGATCCATGAGCATTTTCCAGGCGCCAAGACCTACATCACAATGATGAGCTTGGGGACGTCGGCGAATCCGGATTTCAGAGGCACGTACAATCCCGCCAATACCGGTATCGATTACTACGGCATAGATGTCTATCCGGTCCGCACGGATGGCCCGGTCGACTACAACATGATCGACAAATTCGTCGCTGCCGCTCAGGCATCGGGCATCCCGACGAGCCAGATCGTTCCGGGCTACCAGGCGTTTGGAGGCGGCGAGTATAACACCGATATGGGTGGCAAATATGTCGTGCCCACCGCCGCCCAGATGGAAACCATGATGGACCACTGGGCCAAGCTGGTTCCGTCACCCGCCTTCGACTACGCATACGCCTGGGGTTCGCAGCGAGGCGACACAGCGTTGGAGAGCTCTTCGGAACTGCAGGCCGTTTTCCGGGAACACAACCTTGCAACGACGGGAACCACTCCGCCTCCCGTCGACACAAGCGACACCTTGTATGGCACCAGCGGCGACGATGTGTTTCACGGGGCCGGCGGCCACACAATGATCGGCTATGGTGGCAATGACACCTATTATGTCGATGACATCCGCGACAAGGAGATCGAGGCTGCGGGCGGCGGTACCGACAAAGCATTCGCCTCCGTAAGTCATGCGCTTGCGGCCGGATCGGAAATCGAACTTCTCGCCACCAACAATCCGTCCGGCACGACGGCAATCAACCTCACCGGCAATGAGTTCGCCCAGACCATCCAGGGCAATGCCGGCGCGAACGTTATCAATGGCGGCGGTGGCGCCGACACCATGACCGGCTATGGCGGCAACGACACCTATTATGTCGACAATGCTGCCGACAAAGTGGTCGAGGCCGCTGGCGGCGGCTCCGACAAGGTGCTCGCCTCGGTGAGCTATGTCTTTTCGGCCGGCTCGCAGATTGAGCTCCTCGCCACCACGAACCCGTCCGGTACGACGGCGATCAATCTGACGGGCAACGAGTTCGCCCAGACCATCCAGGGCAATGCCGGCGCCAATGTCATCAACGGCGGACGCGGCGCGGACACCATGATCGGCTATGGCGGCAACGACACCTATCATGTCGACAATGCTGGCGACAAAGCGATCGAGGCGGTAGGCGGCGGCACCGACAAGGTGATCACTTCGATGAGCCATGCGCTTACCGCCGGCTCGCAGATCGAGCTTCTCGCCACCAGCAATCCGTCCGGCACGGCGCCGGTCCACCTCAACGGCAACGAGTTCGCCCAGACCATCCAGGGCAATTCCGGTAGCAATGTCTTCAATGGCCTCGGTGGTGCCGACACGATGGTCGGCAATGGCGGCAGCGACGGCTACTATGTCGACAATGTCGGCGACAGAGTGATCGAGGCGGTAGGCGGCGGGCGCGACAACATAGCCACGACAGTGAGCTATGCGCTTGCGGCCGGCTCGGAGGTCGAGCTTCTCGCTACGAGGTATCCATCCGGCACGACGGCAATGAACCTCAGCGGCAACGAGTTCGGCCAGACCATCCAGGGCAACGCCGGCGCGAACATCATCAATGGTGGCGGCGGTGCCGACATCTTGACCGGTAACGGAGGCAATGATGCCTTCGTGTTCAACAGCGCTCTTGGAGCCGGCAATATCGACAAGGTCACCGACTTCAACAAGCTTCAGGACAAGATCCAGCTCGACGACGCGGTTTTTGCCGGGCTTAAGCTTGGAGGCCTTTCATCCGACGCTTTCTTTGCTGGTACGGGTGCGCATGACAGCTCCGACCATATTATCTACAACAGCTCAACCGGAGCGCTCTCTTTCGATAGCGACGGGATCGGCGGCGCATCTCAAATACAGTTCGCCACTCTCTCTCCAGGTCTGTCGCTTACGGCAGGTTCATTCCTTGTGATCTGAACGACCCGGAACGGCGGACCGTCGAGCCGGTCCACCGCTCCTCCTTGTTCAAGCACCGGTTTGTTCCAAAGCGGGGTGTCAGTTTCCGCCGGTTCCGACCCTACTCCGCCGCTCCGCGCTCAGCGCGATTGTTCAAGGCGATAAGGTTTTTGCCCGGGCCAGGCTGTTAGGCTGCTCATTGCGATAGCGGGTCCGATTTCCATGATTAGATCTAGGACGGTCCCGGCAAGAAGACCAACTCACTGAAGACGTCATCCCAGTCGATATGGCCCCAGCCGAGCGGCATGTGCAGGTCGCCCAAACCTCGTGCTGCATCCTCCTGCGGGAGGTAGGTTCGATTGAGACGGGCGCCCCGAAGGAATCATGGACATGCAGGTGCCCCGCCACCGGCGCCATGGCACGCAGCTGCTCGCGGAAGTTCAGGCCGCGATGGGTGGATTCAATATAGGCGTGACGGAAATCGATAAGCGCCACCAAGTTCGGATGGCCGACCGCCTTAACCGTCTGCGCCACCTCGGCCGGGGGTCTGCCGGCACTGACCCGGTTCCTTGGCGAAGAGGTTCTCAAAGGCGATGATGATCACCGCCAGCTTGCGGGACCACCGCGACGCTGGCTCTGCGGTGGCAGGAGCGTTTGGCGGTCGCCTCACCCCAGCTCTTGACCTTGTCCCTGCCCTTGAAGCGGATCACCAGACCCGATACCGCCTCGCAGAGCGCACGCCGCACATCCGAGTCGCCAGCTTTCGAGATCCGTCCCTGGACGTCAATCGTGGAGCCGGATTGCCAGCGCCGCGACAGCGAGCGTGCCGAGGCATGGTTGCACGGCTTCGACGGCCTGCCGATTGGCGGTGAGCCGAAGCCGATAAGCAACCAACTAAAGACCGAGTTCGAAAGCCGTCAGCGGTCGGTCCACCAACCGCTGGCGCGGGCGGCATCGAAGCACACTTTCCTAGGGTGGGGGCCTTTGAGCGCGGCTTTCAGAGCGGCAACGCCACGATTGTACTCTTTCGTTTTGTCATACTTCCCACCCTCAACAAGAAAGTCGCCAAAACGTCTGTCGTTATAGATCGATTGAGAGCAAAACAAATAAGCCGCCATCTGATATCCATAATCGAAGGCAACCGAGTTAGCGCGGGCGGCGGTTGGAACGAACGAGTTTGCGCAAATCACCATTGCCGCGACCGGCATCATGCCTACGCGAGATAATTTCATTGTTGTTGCCCTCTCCCAAGACGCAACGAACTTGCCGAAGTTTTTGCCTTGGTGCAAGACCGTCATGAAATCGTCCTCGAAGGAGCTCGTGCTCCACATCCTTCTGTGCAAGCAGTCGCAGATCTTAACCGGCCGTGGCGTCAATAGCTGGTGAAACTGCTAAGATGCGCCGGATGAGGCAATCAATTCGAACGCCGGAGACCCTGCCTCTGCAGAATTTCCGGGTTTAAGTTTCATTGTTGCGGCGTGCTCGCAAAGCCCTAAAGACCGGTGAAGTTCGCAACACGTCAAATTCTCGGCGACACTCTGACGTTACAGCCCGCCTGTATGCACCCACGCAACGGCTCAGATCTGTCTGGGTTCGGTCCACTCGGCGCCCGAGAGGCGAAGATTTCGGGATCGAGGCGCTTGGGCCACTGCGCGCCAGACAGAGCGATCCGATCCGTGTCATACTGTCAGAGGCAAGACACTAGCAATTTGGGGGCGGCGGCAGATGAAGGAAGAGAACGACGTTCAGAAGTTGGTGCGGACGCTGCGTGCTCGAGCACCTGATGACGCGGCTGAATTGCTGGCCCGAGAATCTCCCGAGTTCATCCGCGACACACTAAAGCTGTTGCCGGACGGGCACGCCCGTAAGGTGGCCGAGCATTTGCCACCGCATATGCGGCCCATCAGGTCTCATGGCGGTGGCAAGGATTTCGCGGTCCCCGACTCGCTCGTCGAGCTGATGGACCCGATTCCCGCCAGCGTTCCTGTCGCGACGACGGTTGCCGCCGCAGTGGAGGCGGTCAGACGCGCCCAGGTGCCGACCGAGCTCACTTATCTCTACGTCACGGACGAGGGCAATAAACTGGTTGGCCTGGTGGTCCTGCGCGATCTGATGCTGAGCGAAGCGGACGCGACGGTGGATCAGATCATGCTGCCCAGGCCGTTCGCCCTTAATGTCGGTCTGTCTTTGAGCGACGCCTGCAAGGCAGCAGTACGCCGTCAGTACCCTGTCTATCCGGTGGTGGACGCGGAGAACAAGCTGCTCGGGCAGGTTCGCGGCTGGCGCTTGTTCGAGCAGCAAATCATCGAGATTTCCGCCCAGTCTGGCCAGATGGTGGGTGTCCAGAAGGAGGAGCGTTCTTTTACGCCGCTGTTTTCAGCCTTCTTGAAGCGTCATCCGTGGCTGCAGCTGAACCTGCTGACGGCCTTCATGGCCGCTTTCGTGGTCAGTTCATTCACAGGCACGATCGAGAAGATCGTCGCCCTGGCGGCGTTCCTCCCGGTCTTGGCCGGGCAGAGCGGAAACACCGGCTGCCAGGCACTCGCTATGACGCTGCGTGGCCTTGCCCTGGGGGATGTGGACAAACGACCGAAGCTGCACCTGGTGATGCGGGAGGGCGCGCTCGGGATCGCCAACGGCGTGCTCGTCGGTCTTGTGGCGGCTGCGGCGATGTGGTTCTACGCCTCGCGGCAACCGGAGTCGGCGGCCCAGGCGCCAATGCTGGCACTTGTGATCCTGCTCGCCATGTCCGGATCGTGCCTCATGTCTGGAATCTCCGGCGTGCTGATCCCGCTGGGCCTGCGCCGGGTCGGCGCCGATCCGGCGGTCGCCTCGGCGATCTTCCTCACCACCGTGACCGATATCGTAGGCATGGGCCTGATGCTGGGGCTGGCCACCATGCTCGTGCTGTAGCAAGGCGCGTCCGGTGACGCGTCCATGGGGAGATGGGGTTCCTATAAGCTGACCTCGTCGCGTCCAACGAAATAGCAAGAGCCGTGCCGCATCGCGAACGCGTCGTGAGAAGCACCTCGCGGCAGATCTCCGACCGCTTGCGCAACGCGACGGAAGACCTTTGGATGAGCCGTGGGTGACCTTGAAGCCTCATTCGGTGACCAGATACGCGCAGAATCGCGCAAACAATATTAATCTTGTCGGCTGTGCGATCCGCCACTGATGATGATTTGATTTAGTTGCCACTGGTGCCGAATACTTCAATCGTTACTGCAACGCTGAGAAGATTTCTTACAACCGGCGCAGCCGGAATAGGAATAACTCCGATGGTTTGTTGCGCGGCTGCAACAGCTGTTGAAAACTCGGACGATTTCGTCAAAGTTCAGTCGCTTTTTTTCTTGTGGTCGTGCTAAGTCCTTCGCACTGGTCGGGTTTGGGGTGGGTTCTCGGCATGCAATCTTCGTTTCGAACGATCGTCGGCTGCGCCGCGCTGCTTTATAGCGGCTTGTTGCCGGCCGGCGCGCAGGGTCTTTTTTCGGCCTATGACGATGCGTTTTCGGCCCGCATCGCCAGTCCGGCCGACAACGGAACGCTCGCCCAGTTCGTCACAGTTGCCGTCAACGCGGGACAATACGATCAGGCGATCTCCTCAATCGAGCAGTATCTGATCAAATATCCCCGCGATGCGCGCGCCCGGCTGGCGGCCAGCCGGTTGTACTACCATGTCGGCTCCTATGAATTGGCCCGGCGGCAGGTGCAGTACGGCATCGAAGTCGGCGGCCTGACCGCAAGTGAGCAGCAGGAAGCCGTTCGCCTGCTCGCCCGCATCGAGCGCGCGTTGCGTGGCGTCACCTGGGAACTCGCCCTGACCGGCGGCGTGTTCAGCGCATTCACCGATTTTGAGCCAGGCGGGGCGCAGGACGACGACAGCTTCGTCTCGCCCTATGGGCGGGCGGAAGGCTTTGTCCGGTGGGACCTCGGCACGCCAAGTGCCGACGCTCTCGTCCTTTCAGGGTCGTTGACGGCGACACAGCGCTTTTTCACGGAAGACCTGTCGGTTCCGGGTAGCGAGGAGACCTTCATCCACGGCAACGCCGCAATCACCTGGGACAAGGGCTTGCCGAACAGTGGGATCGATTCGCTGCGCCTGCTGCTTTCGGCGTTCGCAGTTACGGATCGTTTCGACAGCGATATCCACGAGACCGGCATCGGCGTCAGTGGACGCTTCCTCGTTCGCCCGACGGTTGAGACGACGCTCTTCGCCGGTGGCGGCTACATCGATCTAAGCGCCTCGCAAGGCATTTTCGCCGATAGCAGGGTCTTCTATGACGCAGGCGGCAGCTACCGCTTCCGCAATGGCCAGGCGCTCGGACTGCGCTTTGTCGGCTCGAATGACTTCGCCTCCGGATCTGGCGAAATCGGCCGCAGCTACACAGGCGAGGTCCGCTATGGCGGCCTGTTGATGAACGTACCGGATCTTTTCGCATGGTCGCACCAGATCGCCTTCTCGGCCGGCCACAGCGACACTCCCGATCTGTCTGTCGGCATCGGCACAAATATCAAGAGCGACTTCTGGCGCATTGCCTCGGAAAGCGATTTTCAGCTGACGGAGGCGCAGAAGATCAGCGTCGATCTCGCCTATCGCGAAACCAACTTCGACATCGCCAACCGCGACCGAAAATCGTTCGAAATGCTCATGAGCTATACGTTGACGCTCAATTGAAAGAGGCCGCGATGAGGACCCCGTACCGTCAGATCGCCATTTTTATCGCCTGCCTTGCCTTCGCGGCACCATCCGCCGCTGAGACGGTCGGGTCGATGACGGCCTATCAGACCAACATCGTCCGCAACAACGGCGGGACAATGAACGTTGGTGCCGGCGTCGAACTCGGCGACCAGCTGCGCAGCAATCCCACCGGTCTTGGAATGCTGGTGTTCCGGGATGAATCGAGCGCCAAGATTGGTCCGAACACCAGCCTGACGATCGATGAATTCGTCTACAATCCAGGCTCCGGATCGGGTAAGATCGACATCGGCATGAACAGCGGCCTGGCCCGTTTCTACGGCGGCCAGGTTTCGAAAGGGGGCGTCATGCAGGTTGCGACGCCGCACATGGTGCTCGGGGCGAGAGGCGGCATCATCGAAGTGCTGGTGGCAGCCGGCCAGACCGTCGGCATACTGCGCGCCGGCCGCATGACCTGCACGATCAATGGCAAACGGCTGGTCATCACAAACCCGGGCTACGCCTGCACATCGGAAGATGGCAAGCTGCTGACCGGCTACGGCGGAATCGACACCTTCCCGATATTGGACAGCATCGACCGGATAGCCGGCACCGGCCTGCCAGGCGCACCGGGTCCTGGATTGGACGTAAGCGCGATTTGTGCGTCGGCACTCGGCGGCTCGCTCAAAGTCTGCGAGTCCACGGACGGCGCATTGCCAGGAGTGGTCATGGAGTTCCCCGACAGCCTAACGCCACCTGTGGGCGGGGGCGTGGATAAGGGCGAGTGTGAGGGTGAGGGTTGCTGCTACTACTGCAATTAGGCCTGGCCGCACGACATGAGCCTTTTGGTCGGTTGGCGCTGGGCTGATTGGCGGCAAGCTGGCAGGCGCAAAATATCCGGCCTTGCGGTCGTGCTCCTGCTGCTCGCTTGCCATTTGGCTTTTGACGGGCCGTTGTCGCGCCTGCGTGAGCGGACGTACGACTTCTACCAGTTTCTCGCCCCACGCCAGGCGACGAGCAATCCTGTCGTGATCGTCTCGATAGACGACGCCAGCCTCAAGGCACATGGGCGATGGCCCTGGAACCGTGGCCTCTTGGCCGATCTGGTCGATGGCATCACCGAATCCGGCGCGGCGGTGGTCGGGCTTGCGCTGGTACTCCCCGAGGCCGACACCTCGCCTGAGGGCATCGCCGGAGACAAGCGCCTGGCAGCGGCGCTGGCGAAAAATCGAACGGCGCTTGCCGTCAGCCTAGGCAATGAGGCGACGGTTTCAGAAGCAGAACCCAAAGCCGGCTGGTCGATCGTCGGGCAGGTACCCGACACACTTCCCGGCTTCACCGGCCTGACCGGCTCGCTTGCCGAATTCTCGAACGCCGCCGCGGGCCTCGGCGTGATTCGCACCTTGCCCGATCCCGACGGCGTACTGCGCCATGTGCCGCTGCTGTGGCTTCGCAACACCGCTCAAGGCGTGCAGCTGTGGCCGTCCTTCGCACTCGAGCTCCTGCGCCTTTACGCCGGACAGGACGGTTACATAGCCCGGATGAATGCAGCCGGGTTCGACGCACTCAGGATGGCCGGCGCCATTGTGCCGCTCGAGCCGGAGGGGAGCATCCGCCTCTGGGAAACCGCCACCGATACGCCGCGTATATCTGCCAGCACTATCCTTTCGGGCCATGGCGATCCGCGGCTGCGGGAGGCCATCGCTATTGTCGATCTGTCGGCCGTGGGACTGACGCAGTATCTGCCCACCCCGACGCGTCCAGCGCGACCAGGCGCGGACATCCACGCCGATGCAATCGCCCAGTTGCTTGCCGGGCGCTACCTTGCAGAGCCAACGCACGCACGTACGCTTGAGCGGCTCTGGTTTGTCCTCAGCGCCATCGTTTTCATCGGACTTTCCGGAGTGCTCGCCGGGCGTGTCGTGCTTGGTGCCGTGGCTCTCGCGCTGCTGGCCGTCACGCCGTTCGTGTTCGGCGCTCTCGAATACAGCCTGCAGGATGCACTCTATGACCCGCTGCAGCCGGCGCTTGCAACGATCCTGGTAGCCGGCTTCGAAGGCTATGTCCTCTACAGGCGCAGCGAGCAGCGCCGGTCCACCCTGGCACGGCAGTTCTCCCAGTATCTGTCGCCTTCCGTGGTGCAGCGCCTCGCAAGCTCGGACACCGAAGCGATCCTGTCCGGCGAGAAGCGCGAGATCACAATTCTGCTCAGCGACATACGCGGCTTCACGACGATGAGCGAACAACTCGATACCCAGGAAATCGCCAAGGTGGTCAACCACTTCCTCGGCATTGCGACCGATGAGATCCTCAAGCGCGACGGCACCATCGACAAGTTCATGGGCGATGCGGTGCTCGCCTTCTGGAACGCGCCGCTTAATCAGCCGGACCATCGCGAGCGCGCGCTCGACGCGGGGCTTGCCCTGATCGAACGGGTGAAGCGCGAAGACGCCGCCTTCAGCGCGGACGGCCACCCCTCCATCGCAATCGGCGTCGCCATCGAGACGGGCATCTGCTCGGTAGGCAATTTCGGCTCCGAACGGCGTTTCGATTACACCGCGATCGGCTCTCCGGTGAACCGCACGGCTCGGCTCGAGTCGACGACCAAGAAGCTGGGCATCCCCCTGGTGCTTGGTCCCGGCTTTGCGGCAGGAGCGCCGATGCCGGTCGTCCAGGCGGGCGCCTTTGAACTCCAGGGTTTCAAGGGCGAGGTGCCGGTTTTCACCGTTCCGGAGATGCAAGCTGCTCACCAAAGTATGAGCCGCGAAGAAGAGAGCCAACGTGGTGAGCAATCTGGCGCCCCTGCCGTGGTGGTTGGTTCGCCGCCATCCGTGCAAATGGCACCGCCTGATCTTGCACCCCGAACCCGAAGCACACGCTGACCGGATCCAGCGGATCGCAGGGGTGCCGACCTGCTTGTGAACTAATACTGCTGGGGAGGCCTAGGTGTCATCCCGACGGATTTTCGCGAGCTGCATTCCTCCCTTCCCTCCTTATCAAAACCGCCGCTCGCGAATTCGCTGGCGAGTATATCTCCGGTATGATATACATATATCACTCATGAGGATATACAAAATGCCGCTCTTCATTCGCGATCCCGACGTCGACGCCATGGCCGTCGAGCTGCAGCACATTACCAACGCGCGCAGCAAGACCGAGGCCGTCAGAACCGCCTTGCGCCATGAGATCGAGCGCAACCGCGGCAGCGTCCCGCTGCGCGAGAGACTTGCCAAAGTCAAGGAAATGGCGCGGCGGATCGGGCCGGCCAACCCTGATTTCGATATGAAGAAATTCACCGACCAAATGTGGAGCGACGACTGATGTTCGTCGATGCCTCTGTGATCGTTGCCATCCTGAACGAGGAATCTGGCGCGGAAGAACTGGAAAAGCGGCTCGCGGCCGCGACCAAGCCGCTGTATATCTCCCCGCTCGTCCGGTTCGAGGCAGTCCAGGGTCTCGCGCGAGCGTCGGCCGAAGCCATCAAAAAGAACGCCAAGCCCACGGCCAACATGCTGGCGCAAGCCCGTGATACTGTCGACGCCTTTTTGATCGAGATCGCCGGCAAGGAAATCATGATATCCGGCGACATCGGCGACCGGGCGATCGAAGCCAGCATGAAATACGGCAAAGCAGTCGGGCACAAAGCCGATCTCAATTTCGGCGATTGTTTTGCCTACGCTTGCGCGAAGGCTCACCGGCTTGCCCTGCTTTACAAGGGCAATGACTTTTCACAAACTGATCTGGCGTAAGGCTTTCCTGGCCTTGCATCGCGGCGCGAGACCCATGCAGACGCTCGGTGTCGTAAGCCGACTATTCCCGCTGATTATGAGCGATGAGAAGACGTCGACCATCCGGTTTCGCAAGGTCCGCATCGTTCCCGGTCCGATGCGGTATGTCTGCGATGATGACGCGAGCAAATCCGCTGTCGTTAACGTCTTAAAATGCGCGGATATTCAGCTAGCATCGGAGCTGCCTGTCTCAGAAAATCGGCCGAGTGGCCGGATGACATGATGCTGCGTGGGATGCGCGAGCATTACCGGAAATCGAGCTTACCGACATTGTCCAGGTAATTGAGCACGAACCGCTCAAACCAGACGGCTGACGTCGGCTGATCGAGCTGTCCAAAACTGCGGGTCGGTTCTCCAGCCGATTGCGATCTTCTCGGCTCAGGGTGAACAGTGGTAGCGGCGAGGAGGAACTCGTCGCGCGCCTGAGGTTCGCCGCCGATCCATAGGCGCTGTCGGCGGCCAGATACTCCGGCTTCAGGCCGAAGCGGTCCCCGGTCCTGTCAATCCTGGTGCGCGCGGCTCCCATCTCAGCCTGCCAGATCGCGCGGGTCGCCTCGGCGTCCAGGGTGACGCGTTGAGCGGTCATTCCGTTCACTATCCAAAGCTGTGCTTCTTCGTCCGTATGCGGAACTGATTGGAGGGTATCTCGCTGGCCACAAACTGCGCGGCATCCGTCCGCAGCTGTGATAGGTTCGGGTATGGGCATGCAATGACCGAAGTACGCAAGCTCGCGGCAATCCTGGTGGCGGACATCGTCGGCTTCAGCCGTCTGACGGCGAGTGACGAGGATCGTACGCTCGCTCGCATCCGCACGCTGCGAAGCGACCTCGTCGATCCGACCATCGCAGTTCATCGGGGTCGGGTCGTAAAGAGCACCGGCGATGGCGTGCTGTGCGAGTTTCGGAGCGGCGTTGACGCGGTCCGCTGCGCTATGGAGCTGCAGGCAGGGATGACTGAGCGCAATTCCGGATTGCCGGCAGAGCGTCGAATTGAACTGCGCATCGGTATTCATATCGGCGATGTTGTCGAGGAAGCGGATGGCGACTTGATGGGCGATGGCGTCAATATCGCTGCTCGTTTGGAGGGCATAGCGAAACCAGGCACCATCTGCCTGTCCGAAGATGCCTACCGTCAGGTGCGGAGCCGGCTCGACCTCGCGATTTGTGATCTCGGCGAGAGAGTCCTTAAGAACATTGCTGAGCCGATGCGTGTCTATGCGCTGGAGGTCGGTGCGCCTGCGCGTCGCGAGCCACCTGTCTTAACCGGAGCCACACCGGCTCCGCTCGCCCTTCTCGACAAGCCGTCCATCGCCGTGCTGCCCTTCATCAACATGAGCGGCGACGCCGAACAGGAGTTCTTTACCGACGGCCTGACAGAGGACATCATCACCGATCTCTCCAATGTACCGGGCTTCTTCGTAATCGCCCGTAACTCCACCTTCGCCTACAAGGGCAAGCCTAGTGATGTCCGTCAGATCGCTCGCGATCTAGGAGTCAAGTACATACTTGAGGGCAGCGCGAGGCGGTCCGTCAAGCGTTTGCGTGTGAATGTGCAGCTGATCAACGCGGCGGAAGGCGGCAATCACGTCTGGGCCGAGCGTTTCGACCGCGAAATCGCCGACATCTTCGACGTTCAGGACGAGGTCACGCGACGCGTTGTTGAAGCGATTTCTGGCAAGCTTAGTGAAAGGAATATTGTTACCCGTTTTCGACCGTCAAGTCTCGAAGCCTATGATCTTTGTGTTAGGTCGCGAGGCAAATGGAACATTTCCAGATCAGACAACAGTGAGGCGTGTGCTGATTTGGAACGTGCCGTTCAGATCGATCCACACTACTGCGAAGCGCACAGCAATCTTGCCATCTCACTGCTATTTGGCTGGATTATTTGGGGCGAACCACAGATACCCGGCCGCGCAAGGGCTCTGATGCACGCACAACGGGCCGTGGAAATCGATCCTGGCGATTCCCACGCTCGCAGGATCCTGGGCTGCGTTCAGCTTAATGAGCGCAATTGGGATGAAGCAAAATTCCAATTCGATGCTGCCGTTCGGCTAAATCCCAACAATGCAGATGCGGTTGCATGGATGGGGGAGCTTCAAATCTACTTAGGCAAGCCGGAAGCGGCGCTGACCGCTTGTGCAGAGGCGCTGCGTTTAAATCCTCGTCCACCCGGTTGGTATTTCTGGATCATGGGAATGGCGCAAATTTCCGCCGGTCACTACGAAGAAGCTGTTTCGTCCTTGAGCCGGGAAGAAACCTACGGGACAGGTTCGAGGGAGCACCTGATTGCGGCGCTTGCCCTTGCCGGCCGCTTGCCTGATGCACAGGAGGAAGCCCGCCTATTTCTTGCGGGCAATCCAGGTTGGACGATCGGCGAACTAGTAGCGAACTTGCCATTTAGTAGCATGAGTGCTGCCCAGCCCTTTGTCGATGGCTGGCGTCTGGCGGGCTTGCCGGACTAGGCGTATTTCGGCGTTGGTGAAACCCCGCACGCCACCAGGTGGCGGACGTAGCGGCACCGGCGCGAGTCTGCGAAAGCGCTATCGACCGCTCCATCCCTGCAAGTTGCCGTCCCAGTTCCGGCCGCGGCCGGTCGAAGGATACGCGACGACCTGAAGGTCGGCTGCTGGCGGACATTGTCGAAAACGTCCTCGGCCAAACCATTCAAGCGGCTTGCCTAGAACACTACGTCCTAGCGTTTTGCGTGCCCTCCCCGGTTGTCATTCGCCGCGCATGGTCGCCTGGAAGGTCGGCAGGTGCTTCTTCTGCGCATCGAGCATTCTCTCGCGATAGACGCCATAGATGACGTCGGTGTCGTGCAGTGTGACGCCGGCAATTGTCGGCGAGGCAAAAACCGGCAGCTCGATACCGCGTTTCGAAAGCGCCTCGGCGGTGCGGGCGATCAGCTCATGCGCCAGGATCATGGCAAGCACGGTCGACGAACCGGAGACCGGCCGGCTCCAGCCCTCGACCGGCACGATGGCATCCTCGATCGGCGAGCAGGTGTCGATGACAAGGTCGGCGGCATCGGCAAGCCGTTTGCCGGAAGAGTGCGTCGCCGGCTTGTCGAGATTGTTCTTGCTAGTTATCGCAACGACGAAGATGCCGCGTTTTTTCGCATAAAGCGCGGTGTCTATGCCGGACGAATTGCGGCCGCTGTGGCCAAAGATGATGATCGAATCGCCTTTGTTCAGCGGCTGGTGGTCGAGGAATTTCTCGGCGTATTTCTCGGTCCGCTCCAGCCACAGAAGTTCGCGCACGCCGCCGGCGCCGAGCACGTTATGCCACATGACACGCGGGTCGGTCAGCGGATTGAAGCCGACATAGCTGCCGTAGCGCGGAAACACTTCCTGGACCGGCAACACCGAGTGGCCCGAGCCGTAAAGATGAACCAACCCGCCGCTCTCGAGCGTGTCGGCAAAGCGGCTGGCCGCTTCGCCAAAGGCTTCGGCATTGGCTTTCGAGGCCTGTTCGATGAGGGCGGCAAGGCGGGGTATGTAAAGATCGGACACGTCGGTACTCCTGTTATGGGTCGGCTTGGGTATGGCTCAGCTTCTTGCGGTTGGCGCGGCGCGACCGGCACGCAGCGTCGAGCGGATTTCGTAGCGGTCGCCACGCATCACCGAGACGGTGAATTCGAATGGGCCACGCTCGTCGGTGGTGATGCGCTCGACCACGAAAGCGGGACTCCCCGCAGGCAGATCGAGCAACTCGGCATCCGCCGCCCCGACCGCGCCAACACGGTAGTTTTCGCGTGCCGCGACCGGCACGATACCGTAATGGCCTTCCAGCGCTTCGTAGAGCGAGCCCTGCAACAGGCCGGCGTCGAGAAAGCCGGGCACGCGCGCGGCGGAGAGTTGCGCAGTCTGAATACCGATCGGTTCGTTGTTGCCGAGCCTGAGCCGCCGGATGCGCACCACCGGGTCGCCCTCCTCGATCTCCAGCGCTCCGGCCGCAGCGGCATTGGCGGTGCTCAGGCTGCAGTCGAGCAAGCGCGAGCCGGCGACCACGCCCATATTGCCCATTTCCTGCGTGAAGCTGGTGAGTTCGCGGGTGCCAGCGACCAGCGTGGTGGAGCGCACGAAGGTGCCACGGCCATGTTCGCGCCTGAGCAGCCCGTGCTCCTCCAGATTGCGCAGCGCGTGGCGCAGCGTGATGCGGCTCACCCCGAACAGGGCGCACAGTCTGTCTTCGGCCGGAATCTGGTCACCAGTCGCCCACTCGCCACTCTTGACGATGGCGCGGATGGCCTCTTCCACCTGATACCAGAGCGGCTCGGGCCTTCGGCGGTCGGGCAGCTGGAAGCTGACTTGGCTCATCTAATCTGCCTCCACTGTGCTCCGGCGAGACCGGCCAGCGAGGCGCCGACGAGACCGGCGCGGGAGCCGAATTCGCCGGGCCGCAGAACGACATCGCGCAGATGCGGCGGCAGATGACGCTGCAAAGCCGAAAGCAGCGGCGGCCCTACCACGTCCAGCGCATCGGCAAGGCCGCCGGAAATCAGGACCGCCTGGGTGTCAAGCAGCGCGACCGCACCCGCCAAGGCAGTGCCCAGCCGGCGCGCCGGCAGCTCCAATGCGTCAAGTGCGGCCGTCTTGCCACCCCGGGCCGCCTCGACCAGCCTGCCGCCATTGGCCAGCCCGATCTGGCGCGCCGCGGCGTCGAACGCCCGCCCGGAAGCGAAGCGCTCCAGCCAGCCGCTGCGGTCCTCGCCTTCATCCTCGATGTCGGCGCAGGCCCAGCCGAATGAGCAGGCGCCGCCCCGTGCGCCGGCGACGATGCGGTTGTTGGCCAGAACGGCGGAGCCGATGCCGGTGCCGATCGCCAGCAGGATGGCATCAGACAGGCCTTTTGCGGCACCTTCGACCGCCTCGGCCAGCATGGCGATCTGCGCATCGTTGCCAATGGCAACAGACAGACGAGGAAATAAGGTCGCGACGTCGACACCATCGAGATAGGGCAGGTTCGGAACCCAACGGCAGACCGAGCCCTCGACAAGCCCCGGCACCGCCAGGCCAAGTGCCTCGACCGGACCGGCCTCGGCGCGCAAGGCACCGATTCCGGCGACGAAGGCATCAAGGCTTGCCGGCGCAGGCTCGCGGCTTAGCATCTCCAGCCAGCGAACATCGCCGGTATGGATTGCGGCGCGCAAATTGGTGCCGCCAAGATCGATGGCCAGAACGCGTGTCATCGAGAGCGGCTCCGATTGGCCACCGCCCGGTCCTCGGAGCGCCAGCTCCACGACGCCACGGCGTCGTCGGCTCTGATCGGCAGTGCGGTACAGACCCCGGTGCACGCGGCGCCAAAGCCGATCGGGCTGAGCGCAGCGTGTCGATGAACCATGCTCCGTCTCCCATTCGACATCGGCATCCTTTGCAGCGGCTCAGTGTCATTATAACGACATGACTTCGGCCGCAAGTGCCTTGCAGTATGTTCGGGCATGGCCGGCCGGGGAGAATCAGCTCGAACTGTATCAGCTAATTCCTTGTTTTCACGAGGTATCTCGCATGCTTGTGTGGACCGCAGTAAGAAAACGCCGCAACACCGGCAGGAGCTCCCCACGAAGATAGCGCTTGCATCGTTGCTTCACGTTGTCATAACGTCATGGACATCGCTGTGTGGCTATGCGGAGGGTCGGATGTCTTTGGCTTGGATCTCGAAACTGGCACTGGCTGCAGGGTTGCTGGCCTCGCCCACCGTTGGTTGGGCCCAATCGGTCAACATCTCCTATCTGACCCACTGGTCGCCCGAAACGGTCGCTTTGCTGGACGCCGCGGCCAAGGACTACGCCAAGAGCAATCCGGATGTGACCGTCACCGTGCGCGCCGTCCCTTTCGGCGATCTCCTGACGACACTGCGTTCCCAGGGCGGCAGCTCGGACGGGCCGACGATCGGCGGCATCTACGATTTGTGGCTGCCCGAACTGGCGCGAGACAAGCTGGTCGCGCCGGCCCCCGATGCGGTTGCCGGCGAGGTCAAGAGTGCGTGGCCGGCCGGTGTCGTCAGTGCGGCCTCTGTTGGCGCCACGCTTTACGGCATTCCAAACGAGATCGACGTCTATGCGCTGAACTACAACAAGGAGCTGTTCAAACGGGCAGGCATCACAGCCGCGCCGAAGACCTGGTCCGAATTGAAGGATGCGGCCCAGAAGCTGACCAGGAAAGATGCCGGCCAGCAAGGCTTCGGCATGATCAATTCCTGGGCGGCGGGCGTCGTCCATCCCTTCGCCTCGCTGCTGGTCTCCAATGGCGGCGAGCTGGTCAAGGACGGCAAACCGATGCTCGACAGTCCTCAAGCCGGCGAGACTTTCCAGCTTTATGAGGACCTGATCAAGTCCGGCGCCAGCGATCCGGCGATGGCCACGGCCGACGCCAATACAACCGGCCCCTTCCTAGACAATTTCGTCTCCGGCAAGACCGGCATGATCATCATGGCCAACTGGTGGGAAAGCGCATTGAAGAGCGGCATGGGCGACAAGTTCTCCAATATCGCCACCGCACCCATCCCGGTCGGTCCGAGCGGCGACAAGCCGCACTCGATCTCCTATTCATGGATGACCGTCGTCAACGCCAATGCCGGTCAGGCCGAACAAAAAGCGGCATGGGATTTCCTGGTATGGCTGAACAGTCCGAAGTCCGGCAAGAACGGCGCATCGGCAATGTCGGATATTCTGATGTCGATGGGCATCCTGCCGACGCGGACCTCCGACATCGAAGCCCATAAGGACAAGCTCGGTTCCGAGTTCCTGTCCGGCTATGTCAGCGTGCTTGCCGACGCCAAGCCCTTCCCTGTCGTCCCGGGCGGCCAGGAGTTCAGCGAATCGCTGCAGCAGACGCTCGAGGCGTTGCAGTATGGGCAGCTCTCGGCCAAGGATGCGCAGGCGAACGCGCAGGCCGATGCCGTCTCGATCCTGGAGCGTGCCGCCAAATAGCGAAGGCGCTGTTTCGAGAGCCCGACGCTTTGGAAGCAGAGCGATGATCAAAACCTATCGTGCCTCGGCGGGCATCATGCTGGCGCCCGCCGTGACACTGATCGGCGTTTTCATCCTGCTGCCGATGCTGCTCACCATCTGGCTGTCATTCCAGGACTGGTCGACGCAGACGCCTTTTTCCAATGCGAGCTTCATCGGCTTCGACAATTTTCGCGAAATATTCGGGCCGACCTCGGTCGGGCGGGATTTCAAGCGAGCGCTGCTCAACACCGCCATCTACACGGCATTGTCGGTGATGCTCATCCTGCCCCTTTCGGTAGTGTTCGGCTTGATGGTCCACCAGCGCGATGTCGCAGGCGGCACGGCGCTGCGGACCGTGTTGTTTTCCACCTACATGGTGCCGATGATCGCCGTGACGCTGGTCTGGTCGAAGCTCTATTCGCCGAGCGAGGGGCCGCTCAACCAGGTGCTCGGTCTCGCCGGAATCGGCCCGCAACTCTGGTTGTCCTCGCCAAGATCGGCGTTGATCTCGATCGTCGTCCTCAATGTCTGGCAGCAGATCGGCTATTTTACGGTGCTGGCCGTTGCCGGGCTGACCCAGATCCCGGGCAGTCTTTACGAGGCGGCGACGCTTGACGGCGCCAACCGGCGCGAACAGTTCCGCTTCATCACCTTGCCGCTATTGAGCCGCACGCTCTTGTTCAGCGCCGTCATTGCCATCATCAACGCCGTGCAGGTGTTCGAGCCGGTGGCGCTGATCACCCAAGGCGGGCCGGTCGGCTCGACCAACGTGCTGACCTACCATATCCGCCGAGTCGGCATCGAGCGGGCACAAGGCGGGCTGGGCTCGGCCATGGCAGTGATGCTGATGCTGGCGCTGATCGTCATTGTGTGTGCGCTGTTTGCATTCGCCAACCGGAAGGATGACGAATGAGCGCGCCGGGCCGCTCAGCATCGAGCCGGTTGGCGCGCAAACGCCTGGCGGGCCGCAGAGCGCTGCTCGCCACGCTGATGCTGCTGGTTGCCGTGGCCTCCGCCTTCCCGCTGTTGTGGATGGTGCTCTCCAGCCTGAAAACGCCGGCCGAAACCATGCAGGTGCCGCCGGTGTGGATACCGCGCACGCCGAGCCTCGAAGCGTATGAGAAAGTGTCCGGCGTCATCAATGTCGGCCGCTCGATGTGGAATTCGCTCGTGATCGCCACGATCACCACCGCCGGCATTCTGGTCACCAGCATGATGGCTGGCTACGCCTTCGCCAAGCATCACTTTCCCGGCCGCTCACTGCTGTTTTCGGTGCTGATCGCCACCATGTTCCTGCCGCCGATCGTCACGCTGATCCCGCTTTACCGTCTCGTCGGATCAATCGGCCTGAACGCCAGCCTTGCCGGTATTATCGTGCCAAATCTCGCCAATGCGTTCGGCATTTTCCTGATGCGCCAGTTCATAGCCGGCGTGCCCGACGATCTGATCGACGCAGCGCGGATGGATGGGGCGTCGGAACTCCTGATCCTGTTCAAGATCGTCGCGCCGAGCGTGGCGCCGGCAATCGCGGCACTGGCGCTGTTTGCCTTCGTCTATCACTGGAATAGCTATCTCTGGCCGCTGACCGTTCTACAGGGCAATGCACACGAATATCCGATCGTCATCAGCCTTAGTCGCCTGCTCAGCTACAATCGAGGCGCTCTCAACACGGGACTGGTGATGGCTGGCGCGACGCTTGCCGTGCTTCCGCCACTGGTGCTCTTCGTCTTCCTGCAGCGCTTCTTTGTGGATTCGATCGTCGGCTCGGCGGTCAAGGGATAGCGTCGGCGGCACTGGCTATCTGTTTATCGCGAATCTGATGCGAATGCCTCACAAAGTGAACGTCGGACGTACGTTGTTGTCACTTACCGAACAAGCTCAACCACCTATGTCCTGGTGCATGGTCGGCCAGCTCGCCTTTCCGCGTACATCGCCTGTCAATGCCCAAATGCGACGCACCATTGGCTCAGTTAGCCGGATTCGGCCGGGTTTCGACACCAAAGCGGAAGTGCGAGTGGCCATGCTGCCGCGCTCGGCGGGCCGCCTGCTGATTGCTCTCTGTCTTCTTGCGCGCCGTTCCTGGCGCCGAGCGCCTTTCATTCTGTGACATATCCCCTGGCTTGAGAGCGCGCGCGATCTCTAGGTAGCCGGTCAATTTGTCAACCTCGACGACATAAGGCTCGAATATGGCTCCTATGTCATGGGAGTGAACGGCTTCCGGCGTCCGCCCCCAAAGCAGCTGCTTGCGGCGGTGACCGAGGCGCCGGTTACCGCATCGTGTCGTCGGTAATAAAGCGACGTTGCGCTCTCTGCTTTCACATCCGGGTATGCCGAAAAGTCCGTCGGTCAAAAGTCGACCAGCGGCGTGTCCACGATCTGGTGCTCGAATAGCAACCAGAACGACGATCCCCGGGATTCGGAGTACCAATGTTCAAAAATCGCAAGGGCCTCGCCGATATTGGTGGCGGGTTCGTCCTCGGGCAGCTTCGCAGCCTGGAACAACGCAAGCGCAACGGGGCCAAAATGCGTGATCGCTTCCGTGCGCGCCTCGCTGTCCGCATTCCAGCCGAGCCGCAAGCGCAGGACGGCCAAAGCGCTGGCCACGGCGATCTCCTCACTTTCGGCTGAGGCCACGGCGTCCGAGATCGCCTGCATGAGGTTGAGCCGCCTGAAGGCGAAAGCGCGCTCCTGTTCCAGAACCGCGATCTGATTGGCCGCTTGTCGCCTGAAGCTTGCCTCGGTTGTCCTGGCGGTCTCAGCCGTCGTTTTCAGGTCATTCAGAAAGGAAGCCGTCGGGTTCATCTTGGCTCACTAGGATGGCGGAAGAGAGTGGGAGTCGAACCCACCAGAGACCGACTCGCGGCCCCTCCCGGATTTGAAGTCCGGACGCCCCACCGGGGACGATGCTCCTCCAGAAATTTGCGCCATCGGCGGCTCACCCTCGCCTGTCAGGCGGAACAGGTCCAGCCTGCGCCTGTTCAGACGGCGCAAGTCTCCCCGCCGCAGCGTCACGCCGTGCCGATCGAGAAATTCGAGGATATGGATGGCGACCTTGCGTCCGCTGCCCACGCGATCGCGAAATTGAGCAGCGGTGAACTCGCCTGTGGGCATCGACGCAGCGAGGTCGCGCGCGATCTCGACGATCTGCGCCAACGCCTGGCGCTGGAAGAAGTGATCATGAGCGACCTCGTGGACCTTCCCTATGCGGCCGGCAAGCTTCAGAAGCCGCCGGATTTCCGTCTCCGGCGCGGCCAGCACCTCGGCAATATCCCACACTCGCGGCGGATGGAATCGTTCGGGTCCGCCGATGAGAGGCTGGATCTGCAGCCAGAGAGTTTCATCCTTTGCCGTCAGGTGCGCCTCATGACCGGGCAGCCGCACCCAGGCGCCGTCCAAGGCAACTTCTCCAGCGTGCGAAAGGCTCCGCAGAACTGCTATGAAAGAGGGGGCCGGCAGACGTGGATCAAGCCCAATACGCAGTCTCTCCATTCCTACGCCCGGCAAATCCGGATTGTCGGCATGGAAGTTCTCCAGGGTCGCGGCCACGTCGCGCTTGAATCGCAACCAGCGCTCTGGCGACAGCACGAGAAGCATTTCTCCGACGGCAAAACGGACAAGCCCGAGCTGATCGATCAGGCCTTCCGTCTCGCAGTCACTGAGCGCCCTGTCGCGCGCGAAAGCCTTCAGGTCGAAATAGTGGGGCGGCGCATCAAGGAGTGCGGCGGCGGCCAGTTCGGGCGCCAATAGCGCATGGGCATCGAGTTGGACCAGCCGTTCCGGCGCGCGGCGTTTGCGGCTGGGCGCCCGCAGATCGAGAAAATGTCCGCCGCCGATGGTTCGCTGCGCGGAGGTGTCGCGCACCACGTAAACGTCTCCGGCAGTGGCCGCGATCGGACTGTCCAGCACCAATTGAACATTGGCCGTGCCGCCAGGCCCGATCGGTTCGTCTCCGAGGAGTACAATGCGTGCCCCGACCTCCGTCGCGGCATGGTGGAGCCGCACCGGAAACCATTGGCCGATCGGTTTGCGTTCACCCGGCAGAACGCGAAGGCTTGCATCGATCCGGTCCGACGGCGCGTGAAGCTTCGGATCGACAATTACGTCGCCGCGCCGGATCGCCTCCTTGAAAACCCTTTCGCCGGTCAGATTGAGCGCGCAACGGTCTCCCGCCCGACCACGTTCAGTCGGCCGGTTCTGGGCGTGGATCGATCGAACCCGCGCAAGCAATCCTGACGGGCTTACAACCACGTTGTCCCCAGTACCGAGAGAACCCGAAAGCACGGTGCCCGTCACGACGGTGCCCACGCCGCGCAGCGTGAACGAGCGGTCCACCGCTAGTCGAAAACGGCCCGAAACTGCACGCCGGGCAAGATGCGACGCCTCCTCGACCAAGAGATACCTGAGTTCATCGATACCTTCGCCTGTAACGACCGAGACGGGAATCAGGGGGGCCTCGGCAAGCATCGTCCCGGCAAGCACCGAGCGGATATCGCTCGCCACCGCGGTGCGGCGCTCGGGACCGGCCAGATCGCATTTCGTGAGCAGGACGGCGCCGCGCTTGACACCTAGCAGGTCGACGATGGCGAGATGCTCCCGGGTTTGCGGCATGACGCCGTCGTCGGCGGCCACCACGAGCAACACGAAGTCGATGCCGCTGGCGCCGGCGAGCATCGTGTGTACGAAACGCTCGTGGCCGGGAACATCGACGAAACCGATGCTATCCCCACCCGGCACCGGCAAATAGGCGAAGCCGAGATCGATCGTCATGCCGCGTGTCTTTTCCTCCTGCAAACGATCGGTGTCTATACCGGTCAGCGCATGCACCAGCGCAGTTTTGCCATGGTCGACATGTCCCGCCGTGCCAACGATCATGATGATGCGGCCTCCGGCCACGGCGCGGCGGCGCGACGCTGGGCCTCGGCGGCATCGCCCGCGCTCAATTCGGCCCGCACCGCAGCCAGATAGCGGCTGGCAAGGGCGCTGCCGCCTGCCTGGGCACGCAGGAGCCAAACCAGCGCCTCGACCGCGTCAGCCGGCACGCCCGTGCCAAGATGGCAGGCGGCGCCGAGCATTGCCTGCCCTTCGGCGTCTCCTCGCATGGCAGCACGGCGCCACCAGCGGACAGCCTCGTCCGGATCGCGCGGCACGCCGAGCGCATTGTGATAAAGCATGCCGATCCGGGTCATAGCGGATGCGATGCCCTGATCGGCCGCGGCAAGCGCCCAGCGTCGCGCCTCGCCGACATCGGGAGCCATCACTTCGCCTTCCAGCAGCATCCAGCTCAGCATATCCTGCGCCGGTCCGTCGCCAGTTTCCGCTGCGGCCCGATAGAGCTCGGCCGCCCGGCGAAAGTCCTGCTCGACGCCTTCGCCGCGGAAATAGAGCGACGCCAGGTTCCTTTGCCCGACAGGATCCCCTGCCTCGGCGGCGAGCGCCAGCCAGCGAAAGGCCATATCCGCATCACGCTCGACGCCGAGCCCTTCGGCGAAGCAGGCGCCGATATTGTTCTGAGCGCGGGCAACGCCCTGGTGAGCCAGCGGCTCCCATATGGAGAGAGCCACGGCATGATCGCCTCGCCGCGCGGCTTCGAGGGCCTCGGTCATGCGTGCGGCCACAGGCGTCTCGGCTGGGCGGCGCGCAAGGCGGTCAAGCCAGCGCATCGGTTCCTCCCAGATTTAAGCCGGCTAGATTGGCGATGAAGTTCGCCTCGTCTTCCAGGCAGCGGAAATCGAGCACGAGCGCCTGGTTTTCGATGCGCCCGATCACGGGGACGCCCAGCCCACGCAGCGCAGCCGCAAGCGCTTCGAGCGCCCGGCCGCTCCCTGAGCGCGGCTTGAGAGCAAGCCCGGCGCTTGGCACAGTTTCGAGCGGCAGCGCGCCGGATCCGACTTGGCTCCGGCACTCCACCGTGTCGACCGCAAAGGCTTCGCCCACGGCGTCAGCAACCAGGGGAGCAAGGCGCTTTGCCTGCGCTGCAATCTCCCTCACCGAGCGCGAGAGCAGCCTTAGCGTCGGCAGGCGCTCGGCCAGGCGGTCGGGGTCGCGGTAGAGCTTCAACGTCGCCTCGAGCGCGGCCAGACGAAGCTTGTCGACCCTGAGCGCCCGCTTCATCGGGTTGCGGCTGATCGCTGCGAGCAGGTCCTTGCGGCCGACGATGAAACCCGCCTGCGGACCGCCAAGCAGCTTGTCGCCGGAGAATGTGACGAGATCGGCGCCATCGGCGACCGCCTCGCGCACGGTCGGCTCGCGCCCAAGGCCGTAGCGGGCTAGATCGACCAGCGTGCCCGAACCGAGATCATGGACCAGCGGTACCTCATGCGCCTTTGCGATTGAAGCGAGCTCCGGTGCCCGGATCTCGGCCGTGAATCCTTCCACCCGGTAGTTCGACGTGTGCACCTTGAGGATGAGCCCGGTCTCCGGGCCGATCGCCGCGACATAGTCTTTGCGATGCGTGCGGTTGGTGGTGCCGACCTCGACAAGCCTGGCGCCGGCGCGCGTCATGATCTCGGGCATCCGGAAAGAGCCGCCGATCTCGATCAACTCGCCTCGCGAAACGATCGCTTCGCGACCGAGCGCCAGCGTGTTGAGCACGAGAAGGACGGCAGCCGCGTTGTTGTTGACGACGGTTGCATCCTCGGCTCCGGTCAGCTCGCAAACGAGCGATCGAAGATGATCGTCCCGTTCGCCGCGCTCGCCTTTCTCGACATCGAATTCGAGAGCCACGGCTTCGCGCATCGCCAGCCGAACAGCCTCGACCGCCTCTTTCGCGAGGAGGGCTCGTCCGAGATTGGTATGCAGCACCGTTCCGGTCAGGTTGAAAACGGGGCGCAGGGAAGAGCGTTCGCCGCCCCTGAGCTGCACGAGCGCGTCGCCGGCAAGATCGTTCGCCTCCGGCACGACGGCTGCGGCATTGCGGGAGGCCATTCGTGCATCGGCGACGGCTCGGCGAATGGCCTCCGTCGCGGCCTGCCGTCCGAAGCGCTCGATTGCGGCCGCCGCCAGCGGGGTCCTCAGCACTTGGTCGACCGACGGAAGATTGCGCAAAGGGTTTGCCGATGAAGCGGTCATCGTATCCTCAATAGCCGACAAGGAACGGATTGAACGATCCGCGGCGATGGCCGCCCTCGCGGACGAGCAGGTCGAGGCCGAGCGTCGCCACGTCGTCGGCGACCGGATCGAGAGCCGGATCCTTGTGCTGGTACAGGATCTTTACATAGCAGCCGCATGCATCGCAGGTCTCGGCCTTGACCGTGCCAGGGCCTCCCTCGATTTCCTGATAGCCTATCCCCTTGGTCGAGCCGCACAGCGTACATTTGACACGGACGTGGTTCCACAATGTTCCACACAGCGCGCAGACGCAGAACCGCGCCCCGTGTGCGCCGTGCCAACCGACGATGATCGAGGATACGGGCGGCCCACCGCAGGCCGGACAGGCGCCGTCGGCAACCGGAACCAGCTTCGAGCTGTCGAGACATGCCGCGAGGCGGGCAAAGTGAACCTGCAGCGCGGCCGCGACATAGACATGCTCGGCAAGCGCGTTCATTGGGATCGCATCGGTGAGCACATTGCGCACCATGGAGTCGACCCCGGACGCATCGATATTCGCCAGCCTGTCCAAGGCGGCTGCGGCCGCCTTGGGTTTTTCGATCGTGGCTGCCACTTCGAACAGGCGGCCGAGCGTCATTCCAAGGGCGGCATCCGAAGTGGATTGGTTGCGATCGAGCGGCGGCATACCGAAGGTTCGTGCGCGCTCGCGCGCCTCCGCGGTCGGCAATTCGATCTCCGGCAAGCCGTCCTGGATGCGGTGCTGCGCATCCGTCAGTGCAGAGAGGAAGCGGAGATAGGGGCCGAGCTGGTGGTCATCCGCCAACACATCCAATCGCTCGGAGCGGCGAATGAACAAGGTCCGCGGATCAGGCAGGCGCGCAAAGGGTGGGGCCGAGACCTCGCCGATTACAGTCGGGTCAGGGCGTGACGGATCTTGTTGCTTTGGCATTTCAACCTCACGAACCTCACGGGCCACGTGGTCGGCTTGATACTGCTCCAGAGCAATTCCACGAAAAGTGTATAACGGTTTTCCGTCCGGAATTGCGTAAAAACAAATACCCGCTCATTCGGCGGGATTCGATCCCGAACGTCCGTCCGGTTTGCCTGCGATCAGTTCACGCAGCCATTTGCGATGATGCCGCCAAGCCCAGCCGCCGGTCACCCGTCCGCGCGTCATGGCGGGAATGGTGCCGCGTACCCAGATGGCCGAATAGAAATGGATAATCCAGACGCCGATGATCGCCACGGCAGCGATCGAATGAACAAGCAGCGCCACCCGCTGCTGACCGATCGTGGTGTAAGCGGCGAAATATTGTTGCCAGATGACGATGCCGCTCGAAATCAGGATGACGATGAGGATCGACATTGACCAGAAGACGAGCTTCTGGCCGGCATTGTACTTGCCGACTTCGGGGACGTTGTCCTCGTGATTGGACAATACGTCACGGAAACGGGCGAGCCACGTTCCGTCCTCGGGCCTCCACAAATTGGCCTTCCAGAACCGAAGGAAAAGCCCAAAGAAGCTGAAGAAGAGCAAGACGCCGATCCATGGGTGAATGAAGCGCGTGAACTGGCCGCCGCCAAACAGCCCCGACAGGAAGAACAGGCTCGGGTGAAACATGGCAAGGCCGGACAAGGCGAGCAGGATCAGGCTGGCCGCCGTGATCCAATGGTTGATCCGCGCGCCCACCGTGTAGCGGTCCACGATGACTGGCTTGCCGGGATGTACCTGCTCGTTCGGCTTCACGTCATACGCGGCCATCGTTGTCGCCTTCCGTCAGCTCTTCGGCATGCTCCTCATCCGTCTCGGAGACCCTGTTCGGTCCCATGACCAGATGGTGAAGCAGGCCGACGCCGGCCGCCACGCCGAGAATGGTGAGGCCGGCATATTTGGTCACGCCCTTCCACGCCTCCACGAGCGGACTGATCTTCGGCTCCTTCGGCAGACCCGAATAGAGCTCCGGCTGGTCGGCATGGTGCAGCACATACATCACATGCGTCCCTCCGACGCCGGGCGGATCGTAGAGGCCGGCATTCGAATAGCCGCGCGATTTCAGGTCCTTGATGCGGCCGTCGGCGTGCTGTTTCATCTCGTCTTTCGTGCCGAACACGATCGCCTGGGTCGGGCAGGCCTTGGCGCAGGCTGGTCCCTGGCCGACAGCCACGCGGTCGGAGCAGAGCGTGCATTTGTAGGCCGTGTGATCGACTTTGGAGATGCGCGGAATGTTGAACGGGCAACCCTTGATGCAATAGCCGCAGCCGATGCAGTTCTCATGGACGAAATCGACGATGCCGTTCGAATACTGCACTATGGCCCCTGGTGCCGGACAAGCCTTGAGGCAGCCCGGGTCAGCGCAGTGCATACAGCCATCCTTGCGGATCAGCCATTCGAGTTCGTTCGTCTCGGGATTGTCCCATTCGCTGTAGCGCATCAGCGTGAACATGTCCGGCGTGAGATCGGCAGGATTCTCATAGACGCCGGCATTGAAGCCGATCTCCGGATGCGTGTCGTTCCACTCGATGCAGGCCGTCTGGCATGCCTTGCAGCCGATGCATTTCGAAACATCGATGAGCTTGGCGACTTCTGTCAATTGCTGCTCGGGCGCGGGAACCGTCGAGGCAGAGCGGCGGATGAGGTCCTTGTCGGAAAAACGCAGTGCGGTATCCGTCGTCGAAGGATTTGGAAGTGGAGGAAACATCGCTTACTCCTCCTACGCTACCGGCCCGGCGATGGGCTCGATGTTGACAAGGAACGCCTTGTATTCCGGCGTCTCGATGTTGGCGTCGCCGACAAAGGGGGTGAGCATGTTCGGGCCAAAGCCTTTCTTCGCCGCTCCCGTGAAGCCCCAGTGCAGCGGTATTCCGACGATGTGGACGGTCTTGCCATCGCAGGTGAGCGGCCTGATCCGCTTGGTCACCATGGCCTTCGCCACAACGGAACCGCGCTTCGACCAGACGCGCACCCAGCCGCCTTTGGTGATGCCCTTCTCGGCCGCAAGCTGTTCCGAAATTTCCACGAAAAACTCCGGCTGCATCACCGCATTGGTGATGACGTGCTTGGTCCAGAAGTGGAAATGCTCGGTCAGTCGGTAGGAGGTCGCCGCGTAGGGGAACTCCTGCGAAGCCGATTCGGCGAACTGGGCCATGTCGCCTTCGAACACCCGCGCTGCGGGGTTGCCGCGGACTTTGGGAGCTATCGGGTTCGCGATGGGCGACTCGAATGGCTCGTAATGCGCCGGGAATGGTCCGTCGCGCATCATGCCCCGGGTAAAGAGGCGCGAGACGCCCTCCGGATTCATGATGAACGGGCCTACTTGATCGGGCTTTGCCGTTGGCAAGATGTCGGGGACATCGTAGCCCGACCATTTCGTGCCGTCCCATTCAATCACCTTGCGGCTTGGATCCCAAGCCTTTCCGGTGAGGTCAGCCGACGCCCTGTTGTAGAGAATGCGGCGGTTGGCAGGCCATGAGAACGCCCATTTGGAATAGGCGCCGGTTTCGTCAGGATCGGTGGTGTCCCGCCTGGCCATGTTGTTGCCGTTTTCGTTGAAGCAGCCGGAATAGATCCAGCAGCCGCAGGAGGTGGAGCCGTCGTCGCGCAGCGCGGCGAAGCCCGGCAAGAGCTTTCCGGCCTCGGCCAGCACCTTTGTCGGGTCGGCCGTGTCGGTTACCCTGGCGAGCGCCCTACCATTGATCTCCTGGGCAAGCTCCTCGGCCGTCGGATCGCCGGGATCGGCATAAGGCCAGTTGAGCTTGACGATCGGCTCGGCGAAGGCGCCGCCTTCCTTGGTGTAGAGCTCCTTCAGGCGCAGATAGAGCTGCGCCATAATCCAGGTATCGCGTTTGGCCTCGCCGGGGGGCGTGCCGCCGGCCCAATGCCACTGCAGCCAGCGCCCCGAATTGACCAGCGAGCCGTCGTCCTCGGCGAAGCAGGTGGAGGGAAGCTGGTAGACTTCCGTCTGAATCTGCGACGGATCAACATCGTTGTACGGCCCGTGGTTCTCCCAGAACCGGCCCGTCTCCGTGTCCAACGGATCCATGATGACGAGGTATTTGAGCTTCGAGAGGGACTCGATCACCTTCTTCTTGTTCGGAGCTGCCTGTAGCGGGTTGAAGCCCTGGCAGAAATAGCCGTTCATCTTGCCCTGGTGCATCAGCTCGAAAGCCCGCAGCAGATCGTAGCCCGGCAGGTCGAGCTTCGGCAGGTAGTCGTAGGCGAAGCCGTTCTCCGGCGTTGCCGCGTTGCCCCACATTGACTTCTGGAAGCTTACGAAGAACTTCCTGTAGTTCTGCCAGTAGCTCATCTGGTTCGGCCGGAGCGGCTTGAAGCCTCGGGTCGACATGTAGGCTGCCAGATCGACCTCCTTCTCGGTCGGCAGCGTCAGATAACCAGGCAGCAGGTTCGACATCAGCCCGAGGTCGGTCAGCCCCTGGATGTTGGAGTGACCGCGAAGCGCGTTCATGCCGCCGCCGCGTATACCAATATTGCCGAGAACAAGCTGCAGCATCGCCATGGCGCGGATGTTCTGCGAGCCCTTCGAGTGCTGGGTCCAGCCGAGCGCGTACATCGAGGTCATCGCCTTGGTCGGAGACGACGTCTCGGCGACCATCGCGGCCACCTTCAGGAACCGGTCCTTCGGTGTGCCGCAGATGCGCTCGACCATCTCCGGCGTGTAGACCGCGACATGCTTCTTGAGCAGATTCCAGACGCAGCGGGGATTGGCCAATGTCGCGTCGACAACGGCAAAGCCGTCCGTGCCTATGTCATAGTCCCAACTGGACTTGTCATAGTCTCGCTTCGCCTCGTTATAGCCGGAGAAGAGGCCGTCCTGATAGGTGAAGCCTTCCTTGACGACATACGTCGCGTTGGTGAAGGTCTTCAGATAGTCCCATTGCACCTTATCGTTCTGGATGCAGTAGTTGATCAGCCCGAGCAGGAAGGCGATGTCCGTTCCCTGGCGGATCGGCGCATAAAGATCCGACACCGAAGCCGAGCGCGTAAAGCGCGGGTCGATGACGATGAGCTTGGCGCCGCGGTTGGCCTTCGCCTCTGTAACCCATTTGAAGCCGCAAGGATGCGCTTCCGCGGCATTGCCGCCCATGATGACGACGAGATCCGTGTTCTTGATGTCGGTCCAGGAATTGGTCATTGCGCCGCGGCCGAATGTTGGGGCGAGACTCGCCACCGTCGGGCCGTGTCAGACACGTGCCTGGTTGTCGAACACCAGCATGCCCGCGCTGCGGACCACCTTGTAGGTCGCGAACGCGGTTTCATTGGTCGAAGCCGAGGCGGCGAGGAAGCCGGTGGTGATCCACCGGTTGACCGTCACGCCGTCATTGTTCGTCGCGACGAAGTTCTTGTCGCGATCGTCCTTCATCAGGCGGGCGATGCGGCCGAGCGCGTCTTCCCAGCTTATCGGCTCGAACTTGTCCGAGCCCGGTTTGCGGATCATCGGATGTTGCAGACGGGTCGGCGACTTGACAAATCCGAGCAGGGCCGACCCTTTGGGGCACAAGGTGCCGCGATTGGTCGGATGATCAGTGTCACCCTCGATATGGGTGATCTCGGCCGGCTCGCCCTTTCTGAGATCGCCCTTCGAATACAAGATTATGCCGCAAGCCACCGAGCAGTATGGACAGGTGTTGCGTGTTTCGGTGGTGTTCGCGAGCTTGAAGGGCCGTATAGCCGCCGCGTGTGCGGCCTCGCTATCGCCGAAGCCGAGGGCTCCAAGCGTAGTACCGGCGAGACCCGCGCCCGCTGTTTGCAGGAACGCGCGTCGAGAAAGATCGATGTTCATGGGTTCCTCCCGAAGCCGATGCCCCACAAGGCAACTCGAACCAACGGTTCAATCCGACTAACTAGTCTCGGACCAAATAAAATCAATGCCAAAGAACGAGGCGCGTACGGTGCAGCAAAAGTGCCCCTCCGAACCGCCTTCCTGCAACAGGTTTGTGCCCGCAAATCGGCATTGTGTATTATTGTTGAATATTCTTGTCATCTTTTCGTGACCGCGACTGCGATTGACGAAAACGAACGCATTACCATACAGTAAAGCGTGGTGATGAAACAGCTCCCGCGGGTCGGGGCGCCTTTCGATCGATACCCAATGACGGCGATGCCTCGCACGCCGGATACGGTGCTTGCCTTTCCTAACTTAATGAAATCCGCTGAGAGCAAGCGTGCTCCAAACGCGCCGTGCGTTGGCGCGATCGTATTTTCCATTCCGGTTGACCTTGATCCCTACTAAAGCGTGCCAGCAGAGGAGGCTCGACGACTATGGCAATCGCCCTCTCGCCCGAAATAACCGATGCGCCCGTTGTGCGCCTGACCAGCCTCGCCCATGGCGGCGGTTGCGGCTGTAAGCTGGCACCGTCAGTGCTGCAGCAGCTTCTCGCTAATCCGGCGGCTGCCAGTCCCTATCATCAGCTTCTCGTCGGCACGGAGACCGGCGACGATGCGGCAGTCTGGCAACTCGAGGGCGCGACTTGCGTCATCGCGACCACCGACTTCTTCATGCCTATGGTAGATGACCCCTACGATTTCGGCCGGATTGCCGCAACCAACGCCCTGTCCGATATCTATGCGATGGGTGGCCGGCCGATCATGGCGCTGGCGATCCTCGGGATGCCTCTCGACAAGATCCCGACGCTCATGGTCCGCGAAATCCTGAAAGGTGGCGAAGCTGTCTGCGCCGACGCCGGAATCCCGGTTGCAGGTGGCCACTCGATCGACTCGCCGGAGCCGATTTATGGCCTCGCAGTCATCGGCACATGCCGACCCGGAGATATCCGACGCAATTCTGACACCAGGCCGGGTGACGCCTTGATCCTGACGAAAGGGCTCGGCGTCGGCATCTACTCCGCCGCCATCAAGAAGCAGGCGCTTTCCGAGAGCGGCTATCGCGAAATGATCGCCTCCACCACCCTTCTCAACCGGATCGGATCGGAGCTGGCGCAGGACGCGAGCGTCCACGCCGTCACCGACGTGACCGGATTTGGCTTGCTCGGACATGCCCTCGAGATGGCACGCGGCGCCGGGTGCACGCTGATAATTTGCAGCCACGACGTGCCGCTCTTTTCCGAAGCTGCCTCGCTCGCGGTCGACGGCCACGTCACCGGCGCATCGCGGCGCAACTGGGCGAGCTATGGCGACGCGGTAAGCTTACCTCCCGGCATGCCCGAGTGGCGACGCCATCTTCTCACGGATCCACAGACTTCGGGCGGGTTGCTGGTTGCTTGCGAGACCGACCACGCAGCGGCGCTCGTCGAGAGGATCGTCGCGGACGGCTATCCTTCGGCTCGCATCATCGGCCATGCCAGGCCCGGCGCGCCGACAATAGTAGTAGAGGCCTGAACGGCCGCTCCGCTTCCCGCCAGATGACGGGGTGCGCCCTCCAGTTCGCGGCACTCCACCTCCTGCCACCACTGGATCGGCAGGCAAAGACGCCGCCTGCCCTGTCCACGCTGGATTGGCGGCGAACGCTGCGGACTGTTTTGGTGACCGGATGATCCGAGCGAGCCTGAGTTCGCCAGATCATGACTGGGCGCCAGGCACGAGATCGCAACCGACACCCGGCGTAGCAAGTCGTTCCTCGCAGGTGAAGCCGTCGCAGCGTATGTCGATCGCGAGCTTGAAATCATTGAAGGTATCAAGCGCGGCCTTGCTGATGTCGAAGCTGGGCGCATCGTGTCTCATGATAAGGCTATGGCAGAAATTTATGCTGCGATTGATGCCGGCACGGGCCGCAAGGTGTGACGCGAGCCGTTCAGTGGTCTCGCGGTGCGCTGGACGACATCAAGGAACAGATCGCCTATATCTCGCAGGATAATCCGCGCGCTGCGCGCCTGGTAGCAGACCGGATTCTGGGCGCAGGGGCCGCGCTTGGGGGAAATGGCAACCGGGCGACCCGGCCGTGTATCCGGCACCTATGAAAAGCCTTTGAGTCGCCTGCCCTACATCATCGCTTATGCCGTGACCGCCAAGGTCGGCCGGGAAAGCATTTCAATTTTGCGGGTGATCCACGCAGCGCGCGATTGGCAGGACGAGGAATGGCGGAACTGAGCGAAATCTCGTGACGAAGGGGCTTTAATCGGGAGCGGATTTATTTTGACAGCAAGCTGCCGGGTATTGCTCCCGAGTTTAACCGGAGACCTGGGTGGGAGCATATACGTCGAGCACGTTCTGAGTTTCGTCCGTTCGCAATGAGTTATGGCTGCTAACGATCTGGCAAAACCACGATTCAGTCCGCGGTCAGCACGACCTTGACACTCTGTGAACGGTCGGAGGCAAGTCGAAAGGCATCGGGGGCGGAGGAAAGCGTGCGCTCCGCTGTGACGAGCTTGAGGACGTCCACCTCCCCCGACACGATGAGATCGACCGCCCGGCCGAACTCCGTACCGAAGCGGAATGTGCCTTTGAGGTCGATCTCCTTGGCCATCACTGCATTGGCAGGCAGCGGGATCCGGCCACCGGGAAGATTGCCGACCTGGACCACCGTGCCGCCGCGCCGGACACTGGCGATCGCCGCGGCAAGGCCGGCGGCAGTGCCTGAAATCTCGAACGCCACATCAAGCGAACCGCCGGCAGCAAGCCCCTGGAGCTCGGCGTCGCCGCCGGAAAGGTCGACCGTCCTGTCGGCGCCCAACCTGCGGGCGAAGGCGAGCGGAGCGGCGGCGATATCGGCGACCGTAAGCTCAGCGCAGCCGGCAAGCCTGGCCGCAAGCATGGCCAAGAGACCGATGGGGCCGGCACCAAACAGGATGACGTTGCGGCCCCTGATGTCGCCCGCCCGCGCGATGGCGTGCAGGCTGACCGCCAGCGGCTCGGCAAGTGCGGCCGCCTGGTAGGCCACATCAAATGGAACCTTGAAACATTGCGGGGGCGTGGCGTCGAACAGACTGAAGCCGCCGGCCGTGGCGGCGCCGATACGATGGTCGGCTATGGCGGCAACGACACTACTATGTCGACAACGCTGGCGACAGGGCGTGTCTCGGGTCGCTCAAGGGTCCGTTCCGGACATATCGGCAGGAGGCTGCACCGCTCTAACGGCCGAGGCCCAATCAATCCGAACGACCGAGTTCGATCTCGATACGTCGTCGATGAAATGCCGCCTAAAGACCGACGCTAGCCAGAGCCGAACCTATCAATTCAACGCTTCTCGGGTTGGGAAATGGCCCGAAATTGTTTCTGATTTTCTGGCTGGCGATATCAGGGTCCTTCGTCCGAAGCTGGCCGAACAGTTCGCGGGCCTCGTCCTTGAGGCCGAGATGCGCCAACGCAGCCCCATAATAGCGGAGTGTCGGGGGATACGAAATCTCGCGCCCCCCCGGTTCAAGCGCGAGAGCGCGACGCCCCTCGCGGGCGGCCGCTTCGAAATCACCCGACATCGCCTCAATCATGCACAGTGACGTCGCGAAGCAATATCGAAACGTCAAGTTCTTTCCAAGTATCTCTGCCTTCTTAGCCGCTGCCCTAGCCTCTGAATAACGTCCAGTATAGAAGTTTAGCATAGAGAATGCATCGTAGTACATGACATTTTGTGTACCGGTCTGCCTTGCTTTTTCCAAATATTCTCCGGCAGTAGTGAAATCTTGAAGGAGGAACGCGTGTACGTGGGCGCATAGAGACAGGGCTGCGCCATTAAATGGATCAAGGTCCATAGCCACGCGCATGTCGTCCTTGCACTCTTCGATCGTAAGGCGATAGTCGTAGGCATGCGAACGGTCGTAAAGAAATACAGCCTGATACGCGCGCCAAGCATGAAAGATGCCCTGGCGGCTGAGTCCATTTGCTTCGGTCAGCGTCGCACGGCTGGCTCTGACGTCGGACGGGCTAAGGCTGAACATCTGCGCTGTAGCAGTCAGAAGCCGTTTTCGGCTGAGATGGGAATCGTCCAGCGCATCGAGCGAGAGAATGTTCCGGTGCAGGAGACGGTCAACACAGTTGGTTGCGAAGGCCTGAAGATCCCGCTCCAGTGCCAGCGTCTTTCCGCCAAGCTTTACCACCGTACTCATGCTGACCATAACGTCCCGGTTGGTCGAACCGACGCACATAATGGCAACCGCCAGAGTATCGTAGGCGCTCTCCGTCTTGATCAGCAGATCCAAGTCCTGCGCGTCGGCAGCATTTCGCGGCCCGTTGCGAGCGGGATCCGGGACGGAAACCCGAAAGCAGCCCGTTTCCTCAAGGCCGGAGATGACGGCCTGCCGAAAGAGTTCAGGCAAAATCATGGCGCCGACCGCACCATTGTGCCAAGCGTCCAAGCCGATGCTCACGACCAGACGCCTGTCGGGCTGCGCGCCACTGCGTCGAGTGTCGTCGGCCCCCGGACTGATCACTCTCGGCGCCGCCGTTTGCCGCTGGCTTCGCCTCTCGCGCAGCCATTCCTCGAACCCTTCCTCTCCAGCAATGTCGAGGCCTTCAAGAAGCGTTCCGTTCGTCTGAGCGCTTTCACCCTCGCCCAATGCGTCGACGTCACACCGGTCGAGCCGAAGGCAGACGGTTTCGCGATCGATATGAAGCAGATCGGCCAAGTCCCCCGCGAGCAGCGCGCGCAACGATGACAGCTCGCGTCGAAGGCTGTTTTGAGACTCCGTCTTCTCGCATCGCCCCCATAGCATGTCCTGCAGCGAGGCTCGGGAACGCTCCCCGTTCCGGGAAAACGCAAGAATCGCAAGCAAGGCACGTGCCTTCTTGCTCGGCACGGCAATCTGACGGCCGTGCATATCCTCAAGTCGAAAGATGCCCCGTAGCGTAAGCCGCGCGATGAGTTGCATGGCCATTTCCAGCCTACCCTCGAAACCCCGGCCATCTCTATAGCATAGACCGCAAAAGAATACACAATCTCACTCGATCGCGCGTTCAGTGATGGTCTTTTCACGCATTTTTCACGCAACAACGACGGAAATTCGGACGGTTTTGGAACGCGGGCATGGTCATTTCCCGCGTCGGCGGCGCACTGAAATCAAAACCTTGCTTGCGCTACCAAGATGGAGGCTAAAAAAATGTTAGATCAATTTGATCCGATCTTGTTCTGGAGCAGGGCTTCACTCGAAGCGCAACGCCAGGACTATACGTTCGGCGATGGAACGGGCATCGACGAAGCCGGAAAAGGCCGAACAAAGCTTGAACCGAAAGTGGGCGGGCCGACGCGTGCGTCCCGCGCGCTGGCAATCGTGCATATCGCCATGTACGACGCCCTGCTGATGGCCGATCCGGCTTCATTCCACAACAACCATCATCGGTTTGCTCGGCTGGCCGCATATCAGCCCATGCTCCCAGCCGCGCCTGCCGTGATCAGCCGTGAAGCCGCTGTCGCCGGAGCGGCGTCGGTCACGATCCGGCTGTTGTTCGAAGACGCCTTCGTTGAGCAGCTCGTTACGGAATACCGACTGCATCTGTATGAAAAGGGCCAGTCGGCGCAGGCGATCGAAAACGGGCTCGAGTATGGCGCTGCCATCGGCCGGATGCTCGCGGACGCTCGGTCAGCCGACGGTTCGGGAACACGGGATAGGCAATACCGCGCGTTCGATCTACCAGGAACTTTCAGTCCCGATCCTTATTCGCCTCGGAGCGCCCAAGTGGTGGGTGCGACATGGGGTTTCGACGTTAGGCCCTTCGTCACCTACCCCGCCGGCGCGATAGAGTTTGTCGGGCCAAGCGAGGCCCTTGGAGAGCGGCCGCCGCAGCCGGGCCAGACGGAGCCCCTGGGGTCATTTCTTGAAGCAATGAACTGGCCGGCGGATCGCGACCTGGTCGCCGGCAAAGGCGCTGCTCCAGGGACCGACCGGTTGACACGAACAGCCGAGGAAACGCTCATCGGAACCTTCTGGGCCTATGACGGGGTTCGCGGGATCGGCTTGCCGCCGCGCCTCTACAATCAATGTCTTCACGCGATCGCGGAGCAGGCGAACTTCTCGACGGAGGCGTTGGCCGTTCTGCTGGCCATCTGCAACCTGGGAATGGCCGATGCCGGCATTGCCGCGTGGCGCGAAAAATTCACCTATCATGTCGCACGGCCGGCAACCTTGCTTCGCACCAACGAGGCCGGATTCAGGGAGGGTACCGCCTCCGTGCCGACCTTCGATCAGGCCAGGCTCTCAATGCCCGCCGGAGGGGCCGGCAAACCGGACTATACCTCCATCAAGGCATGGCTCGAATTGCCACCCGACACACCTTCGCTGGTCGATTCGGATGCGCATTGGGCCCCCCTTGGGGCACCACAGACGAATTCCGTCCCGCGTGGCGGCGATGGTCCGAAGTCACGAACGCCGCAGTTTCCGGCCTATCCATCGGGGCATGCGACCTTCGGTTCAACCTGCTTCGGGCTCGCAAGCGAGCTGCTTGAAGCTCTGGGCGGCGGCAAAGATCTCGTCTTTGCCTTCGTATCCGATGAGTATGATGGCCGCGCCATCGACCCGGACGGTTCCGTGCGTCCCCACCATGTCCGCCAGATGACGCTTGCCCAGGCAATCCATGAGAATGCCGTCAGCCGTCTCTATCTCGGTGTGCATTGGCAGATGGACGCTGTCGAAGGTGTGCGTCTTGGCCGCAACCTGATCGACGTCATGAAGTCCAACCCCGTTGGGCCTCTACACGCGATCATCCCCGACGATCCTTTCGAGCCTGAACTCGCCGCTAAAGCAAAGGAGATGATGTGATGAACAACTTTCGCACGCGTATGGCGAACCAACTTAGTCATAGCCGCTGTGAAGATCCGGCTCGGCCGATCGCGCCGGCCTCGTCAGAGACGTTAATCGTCGAGCTCAAGGACGACACGCTCTCGATCAGCGACACGCATCTGTTCGACTTCCCGAATAGCAAGCATGGGCTATTTGCCGCCAATAACCGCATTCACGCACGCAAGGTCAAACAGGATGGCGACGACACCATGTTCGAAATGCTGGAAAAAATCGATCAGCCGGACGCCAAGCCGTTTCTAGTCCTTGCAGGCCGGCCGCATGACTGCCGCCTAAGCATCGGGGCCGACGGGATTCGCCGATTGCGAGCCTACGGCACCGATGATGGAAACGGACGCCTGAACTGCGGCGGGTGGATATTCGACGCCCTGCAGTCGTCTTCCGCCTGACATTCCCCAAATCAATGGACGCCATCGGTTGCGGTGGCGTCCACACCTGAAACGTGATCACTCTGTGGGAGAAATAAAATGGACAATTATCCGGTATGGGGACTTTTGATTGCTTTCAACGGAGCGACTATATTTCTTCTGCGCTCCGTATTCACAAGCATTGACTACAAATCGATTATGTTGGAGAAGAATATCCAGGACGACAACGGCGTAGCTCCTGTCGAGAGCTACAGTCGTGTAGCCGGCATGCTTGGGGCATCTTTGATGGTTACGCTATTCTGGGGCGCGAGCAACGTCGTCCTCTACTTTGCGATCGTGCGGCCCGATCAGGTTTCTGGAATCGTCACCAGTGTCGGGAATTTTCTTTTCTACGGCGCATCGCTCTTTCTTCCATACGCGGCCAACCAACTGAAGGCGATGTTCCAGAAGCCGGCATGACGACCGCTTGCAGAAATTATAACACGGGGCAGCCTTTTCGAAGAAGGCTGCCGGGCAAATGGGGGACAAAGAGATGGGACTTCAACCTGTTGACCAACTGGATTTTAGGATCAGTTCGAATATCGTCCTGACAAGACGCGGCGAAATCGGCTTTCTTCAAACAGACAACGCTCTCTTCACGGAATTTTTTAAAGATCTGCCCAATGCGAACAAGTTTGCTGCGGCTTTTGCGGGATCCCTATCGCGTTCCCGCAGCAGCTTCGAAGTCCTTTCGCGCTCACGGTCCCGCTCGCGGTCAAGATCGCGATCGCGATCACGTTCGAGATCAACTGCGCAGGTGGAGCGCGGCGGCGGCGCAGTCGGCGAGGTTCTCGCGTCCTGGGACGTCGTGAGGCGGCTTTACGCTGCGGGGATGTTGGACGGGACTTACCCTTTCGAGGCCCTGCAGATAAAACCGCCGCCGGGTCCGTCGGAAACTGCCGCCGAAATTGCAGCGCTTCACGTTCACCAACTGAGCCTTGTCAACGATCGCGCCAGGCAGGAAGAGATCCTGTCGCAGGCCGACACATCCAATCTGTCGGACATCTTTGCCCCTCTCGGCATCGAAAGCGGCGGCTTCGACCGTACTGAGAGGCTGATCGAACTGATCCTGCAGGTCGCCGAGCGCGTTGGCTATTTTTACAAGGCCGTCTTCAATCGCCAGCGACCGAACCAGGTGGATTCCCGGTTGAGGCCATTCATCCCCATTCCGCCTCATGCGGCATTTCCAAGCAACCATTCGTTTCAAATGTTCTGCATCGCCGAGGTTCTCACGCGCCTGATACCGGAACATCCCGGCACAACCGAACTGTTCTTCGTTGCCGAGCGCGTCGCCGAAAACCGTGAGCACGCGGGGCTACATTACCGTTCGGATACGGAGGCCGGCCAGGCTCTGGCCAGGCAGTTCGCACCGTTTTTCATCAATTTGTGCAGCCGCGAGATGCGTCAAGCTCTCCTGGAATGGCACTGAGGGAGGGGAGCTATGGAACCGGACACTGCACCAGGACAGGAGCGGACCGAGTCCCCTCTTTTCTATCTCTGGCATCTTGCCAGCATCGGCTTGCTCGACGCGCAAAGACCAGGCGTTGTGCCGCCAATCTGGTCAAAGGGCCTGCCTGAGAGCCGGGTCGCCATTATCGACAGTGGCTGCACATCGAGGCATCCAAATCTGCCAGCTGGCTGCATCGAAGCCCGGCTGGACGTGGCGGTGTCGACCGATGGAGTAGTCTATCGCGAGGAGGACCGGCGCGCCGCCCGGGATGGCTGGCAGAACCTTGAAGCGACGATGGCTCCAATATTGAAAACGATCGCCGACGACGCCGTTCGCGACGATATTGCCCGGCGCATCAAGGCGATGTCCGAAGGGGAGCCCCGGCTTGTCAACGCTGCCGATCCGGCAGAGCGTTTTGCCGGACACGGCACCTCTTGCGCCGGTCTTATAGCAGGCCGGACACTGAAGGAGCCGCCGGCGGGGTCGGCGCCTGCGCTCGATGGCGCCGTTTTGCCGTACTTTGGCGTGAATCCGTTTGCGACGATTATTCCGGTCGCCACCCCCTACAGCCATGAAATCGCTCCACTTGTCACCGCGCTTCTGCACGCAGTCGCCTGTCGCGCCGATGTCATTCTGCTGCCGCGATCGGTGAACGATCTCGGCAGGTTGGCCAGAGGGAAGAACGCGTCTGGGACGGGTGTTCGCATGACGCGGTTCGACGACGACGAGGCGTTGGCCACCGACAAGAAGATCTTTGAGCATCTCCTGGCAGCGATCGCAGCGGATCGTCCGGTCATTCTCGCGGCCGGGAATGACGGAATGGCCGAACCGGCCTATCCCGCGGCATTGGCGACTGCGACGGACGCACCCTTCGGAGCGACATCTCTGATCGTTGTTGGCGCGGGCAATCAGCTGGGGTGGCGTTCCGCCTACTCGAGCGGCACCTACGCTTCAGGCGTCACGATCTACGGCCCGAGTGACGACGAGGCTATGATCACCGACCAGGTCGTACGAATTGACCTCGCCGCTGAGATGGGCAGCGCAATTGCCAGGTCGGTTGGGCCAGCACGTGCGAAGGCCGGAGCCGAATATTCACCCTTCAGTGTTCTGGCGATTGACGTACCTGCCCGCCTGGCCGGCGATGCGGACGTCATCGACGAAACAACACCCCTGCCGACCGGGCTTCTCTATACCCGCTTCGGCGGAACCTCGGCCGCATCGGCGCTGATTGCAGGTCTGGCTTCGTTGATTCAAGCGAAGGCACTTGCCGACAGCAGCAAACGACACTCCGGCAGCCAATTGCGCGAGCTGCTGCTGAGCAAACGTCCAGCTGAACTGGTGCTTACCTCATCAGGCTCGTCGCGCTCGAAACTTAATAAGGGAGACCAGCCATCCCCTTACGTCCAGATCAGCGACGTCGTGCCAAACAAACCATGAAGGCACGACTGTAAGTCGCGATTATTTGGAGGCAAGCATGGAAGACGGCACAGAGAAGGCAACGGCAACGGCCGACCCGAGATCTGTATTCCCCGGCTCTGGGAGGCAATGTCCGAAATGTGACGAGCCGATCTCCTTAAAAGCCATTCGATGCCCTCACTGCCTGGCAGATCTCGGTAGAGGGGCAACCAGATGGCAAAAGGTGACACTTGGTGCAAAACTCGTACGCGACTGGATCGGGTTTCCTGCGGCAGTGGCTGCGCTATTAACTGCATTCTTCACCCCGACGGTCGCTGCCATGCTGAGTTGGTTCGACCAAGACAGAGCCTATGTGACGGCCGAGCTATTTAATCCCGACATTGTCAATGTAGGTTTAGACGATCGCGGAGTGAGCGACCAAACGGACAGGGTGACGCAATACATCCCTTTGATACGCGTCGGCGGAAAGAATACCGGCTATTCTACCGCCTCGATCAGATCGAATTTTCGCTGCGCATTGCAGACCTCCGACGGCGCCGGCATGGACTATTATTTCGACTTCTATGACATTCAATCCCAGAGGAAGTTTTTTCCAACCTTGGACGCCGGACAGTCGATCATCACTTTCGGAAAGCTTACCGGTTCTCAAGAACACGATTCAGCTACGGGTATGAATACCTGTGAATTTTCTTATGTTGACCGGTACGGCCCGCGGCCCCCTTACATCGTGTCACTTTCCGACCGCGCAAGGTCAGAGATTGCAGGGCTCGCAATCGGAGATGAGCAAGCGGAACTACAGTCGCAATTCTGTGCTGGAATGGTGACGCAGATGCGGCTGAGCGACAAAACCATAGCCGACTGTGTAAACGACACACATGCAATCGCGATTGAGCCGATATATTTGTGGAAAAGCGCGGTCGCACGCGCAATGCAATTCTCAACGGCGTTCGGCACGATGACCGGCCAGCAGTCGAAACGTGCCGCGGGCGCTATCCTCGTCTGTAACGACAGCCCAGACAACTGCAAGCAGACAGATGCGAACATGTTGTCCGAAATGGACACGGCACTTAGTCGCTTCCAGCCGCCCATAACAACTTGGTTCTGCAGTTCAAAGCCAGGACTATCTTTGGCGGACTGCACACGGCGTGATTTCCCTCTTCCCTGAGCCGGCGTTCCATCTGAGCGATCCGTTCCACGAAACGTCAGCACAGAACAAGTGATTGAGTTTGACTGCCAACGTTCTCGCGCGGCTCCGTTTCTCGATCAGTCCGCAGTGAGCACGACCTTGACACTCTGTGAACGGTCGGCGGCAAGTCGGAAGGCATCGGGGGCGCAAGAAAGCGTGCGCTCCGCTGTCATCAGCTTCAGGACGTCCACCTCCCCCGAAACGATGAGATCGACCGCCCGGCCGAACTCCGTGCCGAAGCGGAATGTGCCTTTGAGGTCGATCTCCTTGGCCATCACTGCATTGGCAGGCAGCGGAATCTGGCCGCCGGGAAGATTGCCGACCTGGACCACCGTGCCGCCACGCCGGACGCTTGCGATTGCTGCGGCAAGGCCGGCCGTGGTGCCCGAAATCTCGAACGCCACATCAAGCGAACCGCCGGCAGCAAGCGCCTGGAGTTCGGCGTCGCCGCCGGAAAGGTCGATCGTCCTGTCGGCGCCCAAACTGCGGGCGAAGGCGAGCGGAGCGGCGGCGATATCGGCGACCGTAAGCTCAGCGCAGCCGGCAAGCCTGGCCGCAAGCATGGCCAAGAGACCGATGGGGCCGGCACCAAACAGGATGACGTTGCGGCCCCTGATGTCGCCCGCCCGCGCGATGGCGTGCAGGCTGACCGCCAGCGGCTCGGCAAGTGCGGCCGCCTGGTAGGCCACATCAAATGGAACCTTGAAACATTGCGCGGGCGTGGCGTCGAACAGACTGGCGAAGCCGCCCTGCATATGTGGCGTCTTCGATGCCGAACCCATGAAGTAGATGTTTTCGCAGAGATTGGCGCGCTCTTCCAGGCATCGCGCGCAATGCCCGCACCAGCGCGACGGATTGACCGCGACGTGGTCGCCGACGCCCAGACCGGGCGCGGCGCCGTTGATCTCGACGATTTCGCCGGAGATTTCGTGGCCGAGGACAAGCGGCGAGGTGACGACGAAGTCGCCGGTGCGGGCGTGGCGGAAGTAATGCAGGTCGGAGCCGCAGATGCCTCCCGCGCCGAAACGCACCCGCACCATGCCTGGCGCCAGCGGTCCCAGCGGATGCTCCACGATACGCAGGTCCTGCGGGCCGAACAGCGTTGCGGCAATCACCTGGCCGCTCACCGGATCAGGCCCATCTCGGTCGGCAGCCAAAGCGTGATGGCCGGTACGAAGGTGATCAGAAGCAGCGCCACTATAAGCGGCACCAGCCAAGGCAGGATCGCCATGGTGGTGCGCTCGACCGAGAGCTTGGCGACGCGCGACAACACGAACAGCACCATGCCGAGCGGCGGGTGCAAAAGCCCAATCATCAGGTTGAGCGTCATGATCAGCCCGAAATGCACCGGGTTGATGCCGTAGACGGCGGCGACCGGCAGCAGGATCGGCACCAGAATCGTGATCGCGGCGATCGTATCGAGGAAGCAGCCGACCACCAGCATCAGGATGTTGACCAGGATCAGGAAGACCCACTTGTTTTCGGTGAGCGCGAAAATGAACTTCGAAAACAGCTGAGCTGCCTGGCTGACGGTGAGCAGCCAGGCGAAGATCGATGCGGCGGTAACGATGAACAGCACCGACGCGGTCGTTTCGATCGTGTCGAAGCTGGCCTTGGCAAGCAAACGCAGCGTCATCGTGCGGTAGCGCACCAGCCCGAGGAAAAGCGACCAGATCACAGCCGCCATCGCCGCTTCGGTCGGCGTGAACCAGCCCATCGTCATGCCACCGATCAGGATGACCGGCGTCATCAGCGCCATGACCGCAGAGAAATCGAAATACCAGTCCGCCACGATCAGCACCAGCAGCGCTATGCCGACCGCGATATTGATCGACAGGCCAAGCTGCACCAGCACATAGCAGCCAATCGGAAAGGCAGCCACCACCAGCACCTCGCCCGCCGCTTCGGCCAGCCGCCGAAGCTCGAAGGATGTGTCGGAGCCCCAGCCGCGCCTGTAGGCGAAGATGGCGACCGTGATCATCATCAGCACGGTCATGACCACGCCGGGCAGGATGCCGGCCATGAACAGCGCACCGATCGAGACATTGGCCATCATGCCGTAGATGACGAAGGGCAGCGAGGGCGGAAAGATCGGCCCGAGCGTGGCGGAAGCGGCGGTGACGCCAACCGCGGCGTCGATAGGATAGCCGTGGTCCTTCATCGCCTTGATCTCGATAGTGCCGATACCGGCGGCGTCGGCGAGCGCGGTGCCCGACATGCCGGAAAAGATCACCGATCCGATGATGTTGACCTGCGCCAGGCCGCCTTTCATCCAGCCGACCAGGGCAAGGGCGAACGAATAGATGCGCCCGGTGACGCCGGCGATGTTCATGAGGTTGCCGGCCAGGATGAAGAAGGGCACGGCGAGCAGCGGAAAGCTCTCCACCCCGGCAATCATGCGCTGGGCCGCGATGATATCGGGCGCCACGCCGTAGATGACGAGGTAAAGGATCGAGGCGGCCGCCATCGAAACGGCGACCGGCACGCCGATGAGCATCAGGACAAGAAAGCCCCCGACCAGAAGCAGCATCGCTCAGACCCCCGCCGTCTCGAACGCACCGGGACGCTCGAGCACCGAATAGCCGCGCCGGTAATTGCCGATGAAGACCTGGATCGAGCGCAGAAGCATCAGCACGAACCCGGCCAGTACGGCGTAGAAGAACCAGCGCCGCGGCAGGTTGACGGTGACCATGCGCTCATGCGCCACGATCGTGACGTAGCGCCACATCAGCCAGGATCCGTAGGCGAAGAATGCGATGCGGATAACATCGACGGCGAGCGCCAGCCAGCGGCCGACGCTCTCCGGCAGATAGTGGTAAAGCACGTCGACATGGATATGGCGCGAAAGGCGCACGCACATGGCGGCGCCGAGAAAAACGACGACGACGAGCGCGTTGATGGCGATCTCCTCGGTCCACGCAAAGCTGTTGTTCAGCGCATAACGGGTGAAGAACTGCAAGAAGACACAGGCGACCATGCCCCAGAACACGGCAAGCGTGACCCAGTCCTCGATACCGTGGTCCGACAGGTCGACGCGTATCGGCACCTCCTCGAAGGCGTGCGCAATCTCTTCGACGGTGATCTCGGTGTGGTGTTCCTCGGCCATTGGCGCGGGCTCCCGAAGCTGGTGGGTCGTCAAGGATTGAAAGGGCCGTCCGGCGCAATTTGGAGCCGGACGGAAGGGCAGGTTAAAGCGGCGAATCCGATTGCCGCCCTATCCTCTTGATTGAGCATCCGATTTGCCGGTGCCCTATTTGATGGCGCGGATCGCTTCCCAATCGGCCTTGTTGTAGCCGAACTCCTCGAAGGTGACCTTCTCCAGCACATTCTTCTCGAAGTCAGCACGGTCGACATCGGTTACGCTGATGCCGCGGTCCTTGAATACCTGCACCAGTTCCTTTTCGCGGGCGACGATCTTTGCCGTGGCGCGGGCGGCAGCCTCCTGCATCACCTCGGTGAAGATCTTCTTGTCCTCGTCGGAAAGCGAGGCCCAGCGCGACGCCGATATGATGGTGTTGAGATGATCGACAATATGGCCAGTGAGCACGATGTTCTTCTGCACCTCGTAGAATTTCTTCGCCTCGATGGTGGTCAGCGGGTTCTCCTGGGCCTCGACCGTGCCGTTCTGCAGAGCCAGATAGACCTCGGCGAAGGCAATCGGCGCCGTGTTGGCGCCGCAGGCACGCGGCATGGCCAGATAGGCCGGCACGTCGGGAACGCGCATCTTCAGGCCCTGCATGTCGGAGCACTTGGCGATCGGCCGGTTCGAGGTGGTCTGCCGCGTCCCGTAATAGGTGGTGGCGGCGATGTGATTGCCGGTCTTGTCCTCATAGCCCTTGGTCAGGGCCTTGTAGACGTCGCTCTTGGTGTATTTCAGCAGATGGTCGGCATCGCGGAAAGTGTATGGGAAATAGGTGACGCCGATCGGTGGATATTCGCGCGCCGCGAAGCTCGATCCGGAAATGATGATATCGACGGTGCCGAGCATCAGGCCCTGGTTGATGTCCGCTTCCTTGCCAAGCTGCGAGGCCGGATAGACGTCGATGGCGTAGCGGCCCTGGGTGCGCTTCTTGATTTCGTCGGCCGCCCACACGGATTCGGTGTGGAAGGGCTCCGTCGTCTCGTAGACATGTGCCCATTTCAGGACCGTTTCCGCCGAGGCCGACGCCATGGGTATGGCAATTGCGGCGATCGCACCGAGCAGAACTGCGTATTTTCTCAGCATCTAATTCCTCCCTGGTTGAACTTGACGGCCGGATCTCCCCCCGGCCAACTGCTATTCCGCAACCTCCTTGGCTGCGGCTCTCTCATCGAAATTGCGTGAGAATCTGATTTGCGACTGGCGCAGATGCTGCTGCATGGCGGCCTTGGCCCGCTCGGGGTCGCGCGCGGCAATTGCATCGCGCACGGCACGATGTTCCTTTGCCGCGACCTGCCAGGAATCGCTGGTCTCGAAATAGATCGACAGGCGTTCGAAGTACGGGTTCATGCGCTGGTCGAAAAGCTCGCCGATGAAGCGCACCAGCACCGCGTTCTCGAGAATGCCGGCGACAGCGGTGTGGAATTCCCGGTCGAGCGCAATGGTCATCTTGTTGGGGTGACGCATGGCCTCCATCCGGCGCAGCACGTCGTCGAGCCGTTCGATATCTGCAGGCCGGACATGGAGGGCCGCTTCGGCGGCGATCGCGCCTTCGACGAATTCGCGCGCGCGCAACAGCTCGAACGGGCCTTCCTCGACTTCGGGTTCGGAGGCGGCGGCGCTCGGCGGATCGGTGACGTAGATACCCGAGCCGACGCGGATGCGTATGCGGCCTTCGACCTCCAGCGCTATCAGCGCTTCACGGACTGTCGGGCGGGAAATTCCGAGCTGGTCGGCCAGATCCCGCTCGGTCGGCAGGCGGTCGCCGACGGAAAACTCGCCGGCATCGATCAGTTGCCTGAGCTGATCGGCGACCTGTCGGTAAAGCCGGCGTGGTTCAACGGCCTGGATCGGCATGCGCGTTTAGTTCCCTCCCGGGCCAACCCTGGTACATTGGTCTGACCCATTGACCGCAGCTTAGACAGAGGATGCGGAGAGTCAAGCTCGATAGAACCGCGGCCCGCACAACCGGAACGCGGCGGCATTGCGCAAGCATTCCATGCGTCAGCGCCGTCCCCCGCGAATGACCAGTACGTTTCCGGCGGCGACGAGGACGAGCCCGATGATCGCGTACGCAGTCCAGGCATAGCCTTCCAGCGCCGTGGAGATCAAAAGCGCAAAGACGGGAAATATGACAGTCGCATAGCCGGCGCGGGCGCCGCCAATGCGTCCGAGCAGCGTCAGGTAGGCGGCGAAAGCCATGACCGTCGATATGACGGCGAGGAAGACCAGCGAGCCGATATAAGAGGCAGTCGTCGCGAACACGAACGGCTCACCGAGCAGGAAGGCCAGGAACGCCGACCAAAGAGTGCCATAAAGCATGCCCCAGGCGCTCGTTGAAACGAGCGGCAAGCCGCGGCGCTGGTTTGCGACGGAGACGAGATTGCCGGCGCAGAAGCTCAGCGTGCCGCAGAGGCACAGAAGAAGGCCCACCAACGTACCGCCGGAAAGCCCGTTGGCAGCGATTTCGGGAAAGAACATCAGCGCTATTCCGGCGAAGCCGATGATGCCGCCGGCGAGAATGCGCGGCGCCGGGCGCTCGCCGATGACCAAGGCACCGAGCAGCATGTTGATGACCGAGGCGAGCGAGAAGACGACCGAGAGCAAGCCGCTGACGAGATAGCCGGCGCCATAATAAAAAAACAGGAAGTTCGACGAGAAGATGAGGATGCCAAGCACAGCAAAGCGCAAATGATCGGTGATCGAAAAGCGGAGCCGCCGGCCGGAAAAACCTGCCCAGGCAAACATCAGCAGCGTGGCGATGGCGAAGCGCCAAACCAGATTGACCTCGTTCGACACGCCGCTGCCGACCTGAAGCTCGATCGCGAACCACGATGCGCTCCAGGCAATGACCGTCAGCGCGTAAAGCCCGTAGTCGACGGGTTCGAAGGGGCGGTCGCGCGTCGCCATGCGCATTTCCGCGTTAGCCGGCTCCGGGGCGTCGTTTGGTTCTCTGGTTACCGACATGCTGGCCAAGACGCTTCCGCTCACAAGACGTTTACAGACCAACCGCCCGCCTTCGCCGCTTCTGACCCCAGACGACGAGACCGAGCAACAGCAGAGCCGGAATGGCGAACCAATAGCGCGACGTCCGTTCCGCAGGGACTAGCACCTGGTTGATTTCGTCGCCGGGCTGCAGGCCGAATTTGGCCGCCTGGCTGCCCAGTCGCACGACGCCGACCGTCACGCTATCGCCAAGCGCACTGACGTCCAGGCCCGCCGCCTTCAGGCGTTCGGCCGATGAATTTGCAGGCCCGAGCTGCAGTCGAACCAGCTTCGATATCTCATCGCCGTTGAGGTTCAGTGTCGTCAGGCGCAAGCGAACCGCGCCTCCCTCGGCGGTCTCGTCGACGATACGGCTGAGTTCGGTGGCGGGTACTGCCCGATACGGTTCACTCACCTGATCGAGCAACAATCCCGGCCTGAACAAGATGAAACAGGCCGCAAGCAACGCAATCGTCTCGTACCAGCGGTTGCGCACGAGCATCCAATTCTGCGTCGCTGCTACAAACGAGACCATGGCCAGCGTCGATGTCACCACCATCGCGACGAAATCGAACGGACCTTCGAGATCGATCATCAGCAGTCCGGTGTTGAAGATGAAGATGAACGGCAGCAGGCCGGTACGGATCTCGTACTTGAAGCCCTGAATGCCGGTCTTCACCGGATCGGCGCCGGAAATTGCCGCAGCAGCATAAGCCGCCAGGCCCACTGGCGGCGTCACGTCCGCCATCAGCCCGAAATAGAAAACGAACATGTGGACGGCGACCAGCGGCACGGCAAGATCGTTCTGCGCCGCCAAATCGACGATGACCGGCGCCATCAAGGTGGCGACCACGACATAGCTTGCAGTGGTCGGCATGCCCATGCCGAGAATGATGCAGATCACCGCGGTGAACAAAAGCATGACGATGAAGCTGCCGCCCGAGATGAATTCGACCAGCTCGGTCATTACCAGCCCGATGCCCGTGAGCAGAACCGTGCCGACGATGATGCCGGCCGTCGCAGTGGCAATGCCGACCGTCGTCATGTTGCGTGCGGCGGCGGACAGCCCACCGACCAGATCGTCGAAACCGTGAAGCCAATGCTGCGCCAGCGCGCGGTCCTTGCGGAAAAAGGCGGTGAGCGGCCGCTGCGTGACGATCAGCGCCATAAGGGCGACAGCGCCCCAGAATGCCGACAGGCCGGGCGACAACTCCTCCACCATTAGGCACCAGATCAGCAGGATCACAGGCAGCAGAAAATGTAGGCCGGTGCGCGCCGTCTCGCCGAAGTGGGGAATCCTGACGATCTCGCCCTCCAGATCCTCCAGCGGCAGGTCGGGATAACGCGCCCGGTAGGCGACAAGGCCGATGTAAACGGCGATCAGCGCGGCAGTGATCATCCAGGTCGCGGCCGCGCCGAAAACGATCTTCGTCCAGCCAATGCCGTAATAGACAAGCCCTGCGAGGATGATGAAACCGCATATGCCCATCAGCCCGCGCAGCGCACCCTGAAATGCGGAGTGCGTGCTGCGTGACGGCAGGCCCTTCATCCCCGTCTTCATCGCTTCGATATCGACGATGTAGAACAACGAGCCGTAGGTCAGCAGCGCCGGATAGAAGGCGTGCTTGACCACCTCGGCATAGGAGATGCCGACATATTCCGCGATCAGGAACGCGGCCGCGCCCATCACCGGGGGCATCAACTGACCATTGACGCCGGCCGCGCATTCGATGGCGCCGGCTTTCACCGCAGAATATCCGACGCGACGCATCAGCGGGATGGTGAAGGTTCCGGTGGTCACGACATTGGCGATCGACGAGCCGGAAATCATGCCGGTCAGGCCGGAGGCGACGACACCGGCCTTGGCCGGACCGCCGCGGTATTTGCCGAGCAGCGAGAAGGCAAGCTGGATGAAAAAGCCGCCGGCACCGGCGCGCTCCAGCAATGTTCCGAACAGAACGAACATGAAGACGACATTGGTGGACACACCGAGGGCAACACCGAAGACCCCCTCCGACGTCAGCCACATCTGCGAGGCTGCGCGCGATAACGTCGCGCCCTTGTGGCCGAGCAGGCCAGGAAGGTGAGGCCCGGCGAAGATATAGATCAGCATGATCGCCGCGATGACGGTGATGGCAGGCCCGACGGCGCGACGGGCGGCCTCGAGCAGGATGAGGACGCCGGCGATCGAGACGACCAGGTCAGCCGTAGTAGGAAGGCCCGGCCGATGGGCGATATCGCTGTAAAAGACCAACAGATACAGGGCGGACGCCGCCCCGGCGATGCCTAGCACCCAGTCGGGCAGCGGCACCCGGCTGCGCGACGAGGTCTTGAAGGCCGGAAACGTCAGCATCGCCAGAAACAGGGCGAAGGCCAGATGGATGGAGCGGGCGATGCCGTCGCTGACGACACCAAAATTGATCATGAACGGAAGGGGCGAGGCATACCAGAGCTGGAACAGCGACCATGCCAGCGATACGCCGAGGATCAGCTTCGCGGTGCGGCCGGTCGGCTTGCGCCCACCGGTGTCGGCCTCGGCGACGATCTCGCTAAGCTTGTCAATGTCGATAACGGGTTGGTCAGGCCCTGCCGCCCGCTGGCTTTGATCTGTCATCGTTCCCCACAATTATTTGCGATGCGAGGCGCCTGTGGCGCCTCGCATTGAAGGCCTCAGAGCCAGCCCTTCTCCTTGTAATAGCGCTCCGCGCCCGGATGCATTGGCGCCGACAGACCGGTCTTGATCATCTCCTTGGGATCGAGATTGGCGAAAGCCGGATGCAGTTTCTTGAAGTCGTCGAAATTTTCGAAGACCGACTTCACCAGTTCGTAGACCACCTCATCGGGCGTGCTGGCATTCGTCACCACTGTCGCGCGGACGCCGAATGTCGTCACGTCGTCCGGATTGTTGGCGTACATGCTGCCCTTGATGGTGGCGACTGAATAGTACGGATGAGCTGCCAACAGCGCGTCCACTGCCGGACCGGTCAGCGGGATGAGTTTGGCGCCACAGGCCGTGGTCGGATCCTGGATCGCGGCGGAAGGATGACCGACGCCGTAGAAGAAACCGTCGATCTTGTTGTCGCACAGCGCGCTGCCCTGCTCGTCCGCCTTCAGCTCCGCGGCAAGCGAGAAATCGCCGAGCGTCCAGCCCATCTGCTTGAGCAACTCCTCCATGGACGAGCGGGTGCCTGACCCGGGATTGCCGACGTTGAAGCGTTTGCCTTTGAAATCCTCGAATTTGGTGACGCCGGCGTCCGGCCGCGCTAGCACGGTAAACGGCTCGGGATGGACGGAGAACACGGCCCGCAGATCCTTGAACGGCTTGCCGTCGAAATTTCCGGTCCCCTCATAGGCCTGGTACTGGACGTCCGATTGGGTCAAGCCGAAATCGAGGTCGCCGGTCTGGATGGAGTTGACGTTGAAGACCGAACCGCCGGTCGACTCCGTCGAGCATCGGATGCCGGTTTTCTGCCGGTCCTTGTTCATCAGTCGGCAAATGGCGCCGCCGACGGCGTAGTAGACGCCGGTGACCCCGCCGGTGCCGACCGTGACGAAGCGCTGCTCGGCTCCGACGGATGGCAGCGCCAGCAGCATGCAGGCCGCCGCGCCGATCAGGGTTTTCATTGAACTGTACATGGTTGCTACCTCTCTGGTGGGTGTCCCGGCCCGTCGCCGATGACGCGTTGGAACTGGTTGAGGCGGTCCGCGTCGTGCGGGTCAGGCCGCTGAAGCGATCGCAGCGTCGATCGCCTCACCGAGCCGTTCGACGATCCGATCGATATCGTGTTTGGAAATGATGAATGGCGGCGCCACAAGCACATGAACGCCCCGCATACCATCAATCGTCCCGGCCATCGGATAAATCATCAGGCCGCGGGCCATTGCTTCGCGCTTGATGCGGGCGTTGAGTTCAAGCCTCTGGTCGAATGGTTCCTTGCTGGCGCGATCAACCACCAGCTCGATTCCCCTAAATAGACCCCGCCCGCGAATGTCGCCGACGTGATGGTGGTTATCGAAGCGTTGGTGCAGGCGTTCGTCCAGCTGCGCGCCCATTGCGCTGACGTTGTCGAGCAGACCGTCACGCCGGATGACCTCCTGCACGGCAAGGCCGGCCGCCGCTGCCATTGGATGGCCCATATAGGTATGCCCATGCTGGAAGAAGCCCGAGCCTTGGGCAAAGGCATCGAAGATATGCCGGCCGAGCAGCACCGCGCCAATCGGCTGGTAGCCACCGCCGAGTCCCTTGGCGATGGTCAGCAGGTCGGGAGCGATGCCGTCCTGCTCGCACGCATGCAGCGTGCCGGTACGGCCCATGCCGCACATCACCTCGTCGAGAATGAGCAGCACGCCGGAGCGGTCGCAAATCGCGCGAATGTGCTTGAAGTAATCCGCGACCGGCGGCACCGCGCCGAGCGTGGCACCCACCACCGGCTCGGCGACAAAGGCGATGACCTCGTCCGGGCCGAGTTCGAGGATCTTGTCTTCGAGCTGCTGGGCGGCGCGCGCCGCATAGGCTTCGTCGCTTTCGCCATGCTTTTGATAGCGATAGGCGTAACAGGGGTCGATATGGTGGGTCTCGATCAGCAACGGCCTGAACTGGGCGCGCCGCCATTCGTTGCCGCCGGTGGCGAGAGCGCCGAGCGTATTGCCGTGATAGCTCTGCCGGCGTGCGATGAGATGGCGCCGTTGCGGCTCGCCTTTCTCGACAAAATATTGCCTGGCCATCTTGAGCGCGGCCTCGACCGCCTCCGAGCCGCCGCTGACTAGATAGACGTGGTCCAAGCCTTTCGGTGCGTCCTCGACCAGCCGATCCGCCAAGCGCTCCGCCACCTCGGTGGTGAAGAAGCTGGTGTGGGCGTAGGCGATGCGGTCAAGCTGGGTGTGCAGTGCAGCGATCACGTCGGGATGGCCGTGGCCGAGACAGGACACCGCCGCGCCGCCCGACGCGTCGATATAGGACTTGCCCTCGGCATCGAACAGTTCGATGCCTTGGCCGCGAATGGCGACCGGCAGCGTCGAGTGGATGGTTCGATGAAGAATGTGTGTCATCAACGGTCCCTCGTGGGCATTTTCTTCGGCGGACGCTGGTTCAGATGGGTCTTGAGAGCGGCGCCCTGCTCATCGAAACGTCGCAGCGATTCAACGGCGCCCTCGCCTGCCTGCCCTGCGACAAGAGCACCGAGGACCTCGGCAACGATGAAAGCTGGCGTCATGGTGTGGAAAAAGGACGGGCTGCCGGTCGGCACGACGACTAGGTGATCGGCAAGCAGCGCCAAGGGCGCTACCCCGCTGTCGGTGATCGCAATGACCGGTACGCCGCGGCCGGCAGCGTACTCGACAAGCTCGATGGTGAAGCGCGTGTAAGGCAGGACGCTGGCGGCGATCAGCACGTCGTCCTTGGTCGCATGGGCAAGAGCGTCGCCATCGGTTCCGCCGATGCCGTGCAGCAGCACCGACTTCTCGCCGATCAGCGACAGGATGTAATGCAGATGCCAGGCGACTGCGTGGCTCGAGCGCAGGCCGAGGCAATAGACGCGCCTTGCCGCACTCAGCGCCCTGGCCGTCTCGACCAGACGGTCGATCGACCTGCCTTCGGCGAGATGGGAAAGCTGGCTGGAAATCGAATCCAGAATATCGGCCGCCAGCGCGTGGTCGCCCTTGAGCTTTTGGCTGGCCACCTGAAGGCCCGCCTTGCCGGCGAAACCGATTTCGCCGTCCCGGATCGCGGCGGCGTAAATATCGCGTACGGTCTCGTAGCCGTCAAGGCCGAGATGCTGGGCTGTCGTAAGCAGATGAGTTGTCCGGGTTAGGTAGCAGACGAGTTGTCCGGTTTGATCTTCAGCGAACGGAGGCTGGGGATGAGACGGGCAGCATGGCTACAG